>CAMVPS010000012.1:0-40969 GCA_947169405.1 uncultured Bacteroidales bacterium | reverse complement strand
TTTTTTTGTGCAGCAAGCTGTTCTCACCCCCGCGCTTCGCGCTGCCCCCAGGGGCAACACCCCCTCGGTCCCCCTGGAAGGGGGATGAGTCGGCCCAAATGGCCTCCAATCACTCGGCAGCAGCCGGGCTTTTTTTGTGCAGCAAGCTGTTCTGAACCAACCCGAAATTTGCAAAGCGGGCTGGGATGGCTCTGAGGCCGCTGTGAGGCACATTCGGGCCCTAAGCCAGCCAAAATCGTCTGGCATAGCGTCGAGATGTGCCACTGGAGTTCCTAGACTGGGGATGGTAACACTTTGTGAATTTCGGGTTAGCGCCTCATCTTGTCATTTCGACCGAGCGAAGCGAGCGGAGAAATCTTCCAGCACGTGGGAGAGAACAAAAAGGCCTCCAAACGTTCCCTCCGCCGTGCTGGAGCACGCCGCAAGTAACAAAAACACCCCATAATGTTCCCTCAGCCGTGCTGGTAGAAACTGGTGGGCGGGTGTTCGGGGACCTTTGCCGCGAAACCCCGCGACGGAGGTTGTCCGAGCGGGGAAAAATCACTATCTTCGTATCGACGAAAAAAACAAGCGACAGATGGCGACGGAGGAAGATTTCTTTGCCGGGAAGCCGGTGGAGTGGGGGCTGTATGAGGCCTTGAAGAAGGAGCTGGTGTGGCGGTATCCGGATATGGAGGTAAGGGTGGCGAAGACGCAGGTGTCCTTCTTCGACCGGCTGATGTTCGGGTGCGTGTCGTTCACGCGGGTGCGGCGGAAGGCGGAGATGCCGGCGCATTTCCTCACGCTGACCCTGGGCCTGCCCGAGCCGGTCGATTCGCCCCGGATCGCCGTGAAATGCGAGCCTTATCCAGGCCGATGGACCCACCATATCGTGCTCTCCTCCCCCGAAGAGATCGATACCGAGCTGCTGGCCTGGATCGAGCGGGCCTATCAGTTCGCGCAGCGATAAACCCCGCGACTATGCAAGATAACAACCAGATAATCAAACTTTTCCCGGGCGAGCTCGGGGTGGAGGCGTTCTATACCGAGCGGGAGGCGGTGCTCCCCTATCCGGTCATCCAGGGGCATCAGGTACACGGGAGCCGCGTGGCGATCGTGGAGCGGCCGGGGATGACGCGGGAGGAGCTGGAGGGGTATGACGCGTTCGTCACGCGGCTGCCGGGAGTAGCCATTGGCGTACGGACGGCGGACTGCGTGCCGGTGCTGCTGTACGACCCGGTCGAACGGGTGGTAGCAGCGGTCCATGCGGGGTGGAAGGGTACGGTGCTGCACATCTCCAAGGGGGTGCTGGAGGCGATGGGCCAGGAGTACGGCTGCCGGCCGGAGAATCTGCTCGCGACAATCGGCCCGTCCATCGGCCCGGACAGTTTCCAGGTGGGCGAAGAGGTGGCGGAGAAGTTCAAGGAGGCCGGCTTTCCGATGGACGAGATCTGGTCGTTCCGCGGCCCCGGGGACGGCAGCCCGATGTCCGGCGGCCATCACATCGACCTGTGGAAGGCCAACCGCTGGCTGCTGGAGCGGCTCGGCATCCCGCCCAAGTCCATCCAGGTAATCGGCGTCGACACCTTCACGACCCCCTCCCTCTTCTCCGCCCGCCGCGAAGGCGTGGCCTGCGGGAGAATCATCAATTCGATTATGCTCAAATAATTGGGGGCGCCCCCTTGCAGATTCCGTTTTTCGTCGTATCTTTGCGGTCCCAAGCGATTCTTTTGCGCAGCATGTAGCTTTTTTCCAGACAACATGGTTTCAAAGATCCCCGGACGAAGGTCCACCCCCTGGGCGTATTGTGCCCGGACGCGGGAGGGCCGGGGGGCCGGGTCGTTCTTTGTCATAAAATCATGTCGTTATGGTTTATCAGTTAGTTGCCTGGACCGACAAGGGCCAGGTCAAGATGCTCCCCGAACTGCTCCGCGAGTACGCGCAGCCTTACATCGAACGGATCGAAAGCCTCAAGGCCTTCTACGACGAAGGCTGGGATGACGGGCTGGGCCGGTTGACGGAGCAGGATGTCATCGCGCTCAGCCGCAGCTACGAGGCCTACGGCCGGTTCCTCCGCCTGCACGGGAAGTGCCAGGAGGCCTTCGAGGCCTTCGTCAACGCCGCCAGCGTGTGCCTGGACGACCGCTTCAAGATCGACAGCGAGTACGGGTATGTCCTCGTGGGGGTCCTCCCGAAGCGGTTCCACGCCGCGGAATCCCTCTGCCTCGACCTGATCGAGGAGAATCCGGCGCTGACGCGCCTGCCCAAGTGGCAGCGCCTCCAGGAGCGCTTCCGGGAGCTGGAAGCGCCCTTCGCCGAAGAGCGAAGGCGCGTCCAGCGCGAAGGTCGCGCGAACCGGGCGTACTATTTCGGGCGCGGCTAATCGGCCGTCACCACTTCGATGTCGTCATAGCCCATCCGTTCGCCGTCCGCCAGCCGGTCCGCATCGAACTTGAGCATGCGGACCTTCGCGGCCGGGAAGGTGAGGTTCTGCCAGATGGGGTTGTTGACGATGTTGGAGAATTCGCCGGAGGCGAGCTTCTTCCAGTCCCGCCAATTTGTGGCGCCCCAGAGGGTGTAATGGGTGATGGTACCGCTCGTGCCGTCCTGCGGCGGGAGGTAACGGAACCCCGTCACCGTCTGCTCGGAATCCCAGTCCATCAGCATCTGCGTCGGGCTGCTGAAGAAGATGTGCAGGCCCGACGAGCGCTTCTCGCCGCTGTTCGGGATGTCGGCGGTCAGGTTGGGCGCGAGGTACAGGCCGATCTTCTTGATCACCGGCTCGGCCTTCGTGTCGACGATCGTGAAGCGGAGCTTCGAGGCTTTCACCGTCGGGAAGCAGATGATGCGGCGATGGCCGATGGTGGTGAGGCCGTCGCCGTCCTCCGCGAGCTCGTCGGTGAGCGGGAGCCATTCGCCGTCGACCAGGGCCTCCAGCGTGAACTTCTTCACGCGCTGGCCCAGGGCGATGTCCTCCTCCGCGACGAAGCGGTTGAATTCCGTCGGACGGCGGAAGGAGACCGTGGTGGTCAGGCCCTTGCGGGAGACATGGGCCTTGTCCACGAGGTTCTCCTTGAACACCTCGTCGATCATGTTCTTGAAGGCGATGCCCCGGAGGCTGTCGGTGGGATGGATGCGTCCGTTCGGGGCCACCGGGAAGTTCAGCAGGAGTGTGGAATTGCGCCCCACGGACTTGTAATAGGTGTCCATGAGCTTGGACAGGCTCTTCACGTGGGCGTTCTCCGTCTCGTGGTAGAACCAGCCCGGGCGGATGCTGGTGTTCGTCTCGCCGGGGCACCAGACGTCGCCGTCCTCCACGCCGTAGTGCAGCATGGCGTAATCGGCCTGGCCCTCGGCGGGCATCGTGCTCCAGTTGGTTTCGCCCACATAGCCCGCCTCGGTGCCCACCCAGCGGAGGTCGGCGCGGTTCGCGTTATCGCCCCAGATCACACAGTCTGGTTGCAGCATGCGGATCAGCTTGTAGGTCTCGGGCCAATCGTAGTAGGTCTTCTCGATCCGGCGCGTCTCGTTGGCGCCGCCATACCAGCCGTCGCCGCCGTTGGCTCCGTCGAACCAGACCTCGAAGATGTCGCCATAGCTCAACAGCAGTTCGCACAGCTGGTTGCGGAAGTACGTGATGTACTCCGGGCGGCCGTACTCCGGGTAGTTGCGGTCCCAGGGCGAGAGGTACACGGCGAACTTGAGTCCTTCCTCCCGGCATGCGTCGGCGAGTTCACGCACCACGTCGCCCTTTCCGTCCTTCCAGGGCGAGTTTTTCACGCTGTAATCCGTATAGGCCGACGGCCACATACAGAACCCGCAGTGGTGCTTGGCCGTAAAAATGATACCTTTCATTCCCGCCTGCTTGCACACGCGCGCCCATTGGCGGCAGTCCAGGTCCGACGGGTTGAACAGGGCGGGATCCTCGTTGCCGAAGCCCCATTCCTGGTCCGTGTACGTGTTCAAGGAATAGTGGATGAAGGCGTACATGTCCATGTCCTGCCACGCAAGCTGCTGCTTGGTGGGGACGGGCCCATACGGCTCCACCTGGTGGCAGCCGACCAGAAGCAGGAGGGCCGCCGCCGCAAGGATCGGGAAGTTTCTCATCTTATTTCGCAGGTTCGATGACGCGGTAATGACCGCTCAGGTGCATGAAGGCGAACAGGCGGAGCAGGCCGTCGTAGTAGGCGTCGAAATAGCCGTCCTCGTAGGGCTTGTTCTCGCTGTCCCAGAGGCGCTGGGCGAACTCGCGGGCGATGGCGTGGTCCGCGGCGAGGGTCGCGGCGGCGACCGTGGCCACCAGGCCCACGGAGTGCCGCGTGCCCGTTCCGCGGAGCTCGCCCTGCCCGGCCGGCATCGCGAAATCGACGTCCGTACCGTCCACGTTATACTGGTCCACGAACGTGTCTATTCCCTTGGAATAGAAGAAGTTCTGGATGGTGTTGGCATAGTTCGTCTGCCATTCGCGGTCCGCGCAGGCCCAGGAATAGTCGAGGGCGATGTTCATCGGCACGCGCCAGGAGTCGAAGCGGAAGGCGGGCTTCATCCGACGCCCGAAGAAGGCGTTCTCGATGAAGGAGCCGTCGAAATTGTTCGTGTCCGGATTCAGGCCGGTGTTCGGGTCGATGCTCTTGTGCAGATACTCGCGGCTGGCGGCGGCGCAGGCGCGGTAGAAATCGGCCCGCCCGTCGTTCGCCCAGCGGGCCCACACCTCGTAGAACGCGGGAATGTGGTACGACGGATCGGTATATCCGACGCCGCGCCCGTCGGGCGTGAAGGTGATCAGGTGGTTCTCCTTGTCGATGAACGGCTTGATGCCGTCCGTGCCGTCCTTCTCCCAGGACGAGTTCAGGATGAACTGCGCCTCCTGGAGGTAGTTGAAGTCTCCGTCATTCCCCCAGCGGTTGGAAGCGAAGACGAGCGCCGTGACGAAGTACAGCTCGCCGTCGGACGCCGGGCCGCGGCCGCGGATGGTCCCGTCCGGCGCCAGGCTCCAGGCGAAATACCCCTTCATCGGTCCGTCCTGGTACTGCATATACTTCTTCGCCCACCGGAACAGGCGGTCGAACTCCTCCTTCTTGTCCAGCTGCACGGCGACCATCATCCCGTAGGACATTCCCTCCGTGCGCGCGTCGAAGTTCTTGACGTCGGACATGTAGGCCATGTCGTCCCCCACCTCGAAATACACTTTGTCGGGCCCGTGGAACACCTCCTGGAAGATCGCTTCCAGCTTCGCGTCCACCTCCGCCTGCGGATACCCCATCTCGGCGAACACGCTCCGGTACTGGTGCGTCTCGAATCCGCCCTTCGTCCAGGGTTTCAACTCCTGCGCCTGCGCGGCCCCCGCCACGCACAGCCCCACGGCCACGGCGGACACCATCATCCGCCCGAAAACTGACATTGACATATCGTTCGGTATTTTGTGATTTTTACAAATATAGCAATTTCCTCGAAAAAACTCCCCCTACTCCGCGCGGAGGACGATGGACTTGTGGGAGAGGAGCTCGAAGAAGGCGGCCTTGCAGGAGTCGGAGAGCGGGATAGCGGCGTCCGCGACAAGGATCTTGCCGTCGCGGATGCCGCGGACTTTGTCGGCGTTGACAATCCAGGAGCGGTGCGTGCGGCAGAAGCGGTCGTAGGGCAGCTGCTTCTCCAGGGTCTTCAAGGTCATGAGCGTCATGAGCGTCTTCCCGTCGGCCTTGTGGATGACGATGTAGTCGCCGTCGGCCTTGACGTATAGGATATCGTCCAGCGGGACTTTGGTCATCACGAGGTCCACCTTGACGGCGATGGAGTCGGCGGCAGGGGCGGCTTCGCGGCGGCGGAGGGCATCGACCTGGCCTTTCAGGCTGTCGATGTCCCGCCCGAGCCGCTCGTTGCGCTGCTGCGCTTCGCGGTACTTGAACGCTGCGAGACGCCACTCGTCCGACAGCGCGACGGCCAGCGCGATGAGCACCATTAGGAATCCCAGGACGGGAACGAAAACACGCTGGGAGACCTTGGTTCCGATATCCAGGACGTTGGAAACAGTGAGACCTTCGCCGAGGGCCGCTCTCCCGGAAAGGTCCAGGACCAGGATCTCGAGCACGCCACCCGCCAGGAGAAGCGCCAGGTTCCAGGCGGAAAAGGCCCCGACCCACCCTTGGATGAAGAACCGGTCGATGAGCCACAGGCGGTTCGCCAGGTAGATGCCCGCGTTGACCAGGAGGATGAAGGCATACAGCAGGTAGGCCCAGAACGGCAGCAGCAGATGTCCGATCAGGTACGGAAGCACGGTCGGAATGAGGAGCAGCGCCAGCAGGATGCCCAGGAAGAGGATGGTTCTTTTGCGTGTCATAGGTGGCGGTGACACGCAAAGATAAGCATTTTCCGCGGATCAGAACGAGAATCCGAGATTGACGTAAACGCCCATGGTCCCGTCCTGCGGGTTCAACGGATGGCCGAATTCGACGGCGGTGATGAAGTTATGGTTCATGCTGAAGAAGAAACCGCCACCGACGCTGGTATGCAGCCGCTCGCAGTCGGCGATGCCCGGGTTGTACACGCTTCGGTATGGTCCATGCGCCACACCATCGAGCGTCTTTTCCACGGTGCAGCCGCCCAGGCGTTTCTGTGCGTCCAGCCGATACGGCCGGATGACCCCGCCGGCATCGGCGAAGCCTACCAGGCCCAACTCGAAGTTCTGCTTGAAGGCCTGGAAGGAAGCGAGCCGCAACCGAAGGTCCAGACTGCTGCCGAGGACGTCCGCCCCGACGATGCGGCTCCCGAAGGTTCCCCGCATGTCGAAGGCCGGCAGGGCGTAGAACGGCAGGGAACCGGCGACGAGGCCGCCGCCTTTCACCTGCCAGGCCAGCGTCAGCCGGGAAGGGATGACGGTCAGGTACTGGCGCACGTCGAAGGAGAGCACCATCGACAGGCTCCGCTCCGAGGAAAAGCTGGCGCCGCCGGTCAGCGTGGCCGTCGCGTACAGCCCCCGGGCCGGATTGGCCTCGAAATCGCGCGTGTCATAGACCAGGCCGGCCTTGAGCTCGGCCCGGTGGCCCCAGGTCTCCGCCTCCGGAATCAGCCCGTTCTCCACATACTGGTGGAACAGCGACTGCTTCCCGTCGTACACGCTCACGGAAACGTCCTGGTAGTCCTGCCAGGCATATCGCACGCCCCCGATCCAGGTCAGAGGGCCGGCAATCCTCCCCTGCAGATCCAGGGAAGCGGTGAGCTGACGCTGGGCGTTGGCATAGAAGGCGATCCCGTCCTGGCCGTCCGCCGCTTTCCGGCGGTCCAAGTCGGCATAGTACGGCGCCACCGCACCATTGAATCCGTAGAACCCATGCAGCGGATTGTCCATGTACTCCGCATGGGCCGTCACCCGCATGTCCCGCAGCAGGTGCTTCGAGTCATAATCCAGCGAGAACTGCTTCGCACCGCGGGAATAGACGCTGGCAATCGCCATCACCTTGTGCCGATAGTTGGGATAATCCGACCCGTCCCCATAATGGTACAGCTGGCTGAGCGCCCCGAACTGGAACCCCAGGTCGTTGTCGTACCGGAACGCCGGCAGGAGGCCGATGTTCCAACCGGTCTTGACGATTTCTTTCTGCTTGGGCTGGGCCAGGGCGAGGACCGGGACCAGCAGGATGGCGAGGGTGAGGAGGATGCGTTTCATGACGTGCTTCGTTTTGTTTTCGGCACAAAACTACGCACACGCTTCCTGTATCACGATTTTAATCGGTGAATGGGCCCTTTTTCTCGGTGAATGGGCCAAGAACGACCGGCGCTACAAACTTTCAAGCCTGCCAGCAACCCGCTTTCGCCAAACTGCCGCACATGGAAATCCTCTCGAAGGCCCTATGAGGTCTCCCGATGTGCGCCATGGGACTATTTCGGCCTGTGGCGCACCGCAACCCGCGGCACAGCGCGCAGAAAGGGGCTTCCCGTGCGGCAGTTTGGCGAAACGCTACGCAGATTTCTCCGCTCGCTCCGCTCGGTCGAAATGACAAAGGGCCTGGCTCGGCCGAAAGGACAGGTCTTTTGTCATTTCGAGCGAAGCCGCAGGCGGAGTCGAGAAATCTTCGAAACGACAAGTCCAAGGACAAGAAAGAGATTCCGGGTCAAGCCCGGAATGACAGAAGGCATCATCGGTTGAAAGGACCAAAGGCATAAGTAAGACAAAACGACAAGAAGAGGAGCCTGAATGGAACAGGTCTGCGGCTTTACCAGCGCAGGTCAACACCTTTTCTGGCGCAGGTGGGCAGCATTCTTGGCGCAGGTGGGATTTTGAGGGTGGGACCTGCGCCGCAAATCGTGGTTCTGTGCATTGTGCTGGCGCAGGTCCCTACCCTTTTTCCTCACCTGCGCCAAAACGCCCATACACCTGCGCCGACATTCAGCACCACCTGTGCCAATGGCTGGTACAACTTGAACTGGTTCCATCATCTTACCAATCAAGTTGAAGAGGAAGGGCGCCTCCGCGAGCGGGACGCTCGCATCCGTCATCGACGGATAGGGGCCCAAAAGGCCCCGGAGGCGCCCTTCCCCCAACCTTTCCACTACACTAACCCACTTCGTCAAGTAGCCGCACAAGAACACCCACTAGAAAGCCATACAAGGCCACTTAACGTGCGCCTATGGCCGTAATCGGCCTTCGGCGCACCGCAACCCGCGGCACAGCGCACAGAACGGGCTTTCCCGTGCGGCAGTTTGGCGGAACACCGAGTTGTTTGGCGGAACCCCGGGCAGATTTCTCCGCTCGCTTCGCTCGGTCGAAATGACAAGGAGCTTCGCTCGGTCGAAATGACAAGGAGCTCCGCTCGGTCGAAATGACAAGGAGCTCCGCTCGGTCGAAATGACAAGGAGCTCCGCTCGGTCGAAATGACAAGGGGAAATTCCCGGTCGAGCCGGGAATGACGGAAAGAAAGTTCGGGCGAAAGGACAAGTAGCCTCTACCTTCCCTGCTGCTTGCGGACGGCTTCGAGGAAGAAGGTGCGGCGCTGGTCCTGGGTGAGGCGGTAGCGGGCGAGACGGGAGGAGGCGGTGAGGCCGTCGTCGAGGTTGCAGACGAAGAGGTCGTCGATGTCGGCGATGAAGAGGCGGTTGTAGCGGATGTCCTGGTACTTCTGGAGGCTGATGGTGTAGTTCATCGCCTTGAGGGCCTCGCCTTCGGAGAGGTTGTCCTTGCTGAAGACGAACAGGCCCAGGCGGTCCCAGTGGCCGTAGAAGCCGTTGCCAGCCTTGGAGACCTTGCTTTCCAGGATGCGGCGCATCGGGAGGGCCATCCGCCAGTAGGGCAATTCATTGACGCCCACGTACTTGCCGGTTTGTAGGCCGAAGGAGTAGCCGCTTCCCAGGATGGTGTCGCGGTCGCCGGCGGGGAGTTCGCGCGTGATGCCGGCGATGTCCTGCATCAGCGCGAGGCCGGCGGCCTTGCTCTCCTCCATCGCCCGCGTGACCTCGATGCCCATCGCGTGGCCGGTGAGCGACTGGAGGTCCGGCCGGTCGCGGTTCACGAGCGTTTCGAAAGCCGGGCCCAGCACCGTGGAGAGCACGATCTGCGCGTACTTCTCGAAGAAGCACGTCCCGAATTCCCGGATATGTTCCGCTTTGTCTCCCATTGCTCGCAAATGTAGCCAATTCATTGGTCAAGTGCAAGAAAAAGCGTACATTCGCACAAACGTAAAGCAATGCCAATGAAAACCAACCGTTTCTTCCTTCTCCTGGCGGCGCTCGCCGTCTCCGCGGGCGCCCGGGCGCAGAGCATCTATCCGGACGGCTACGAGCCGGAGAGCTGCACCAGCATCATGGTGGGCCGGCTCGCGTCCACGGACGGCTCCGTATTCACCTCCCATACGTGCGACGGCGTCTCCCACACCTGGATTTCGATGGAGCCTGCGGCGGACCATAAGAAAGGCGACGTGTTCGAGGTCTACAAGGGCCTCCGCCACACGAAGTTCAAGGGCGACACCACCGGCGTCAGGAAAGTGGGCGAAATCCCCGAAGTCCGCCACACCTACGCCTATGTCAATACGGGCTATCCCTGCCTGAACGAGAAGCAGCTCGCGATGGGCGAATCCACCTTCACCGGCCCGGACACCCTCATCAACAAGGACGCGATGTTCCTCATCGAGGAGCTCGCCCGCCTGGCGCTGATGCGCTGCGACAACGCGCGCGACGCCATCCGCCTGATGGGCGAAACGGCCGAGAAATACGGCTACGGAGACACCGGCGAGTGCCTGACCGTCGCCGACACCAAGGAAGTGTGGGCCTTCGAGATCGTCGGCTGTGGCCGCGACAAGGTGGGTGCCGTGTGGGTGGCCCAGCGCGTCCCGGACGACGAAGTGTCCATCTCCTGCAACATTCCGCGCATCGGCAAGATCGACCGGAAGGACAAGGACCATTTCATGGCCTCCGACAATGTGGAAGCCGTGGCGAAGGAATACGGCCTCTGGGACGGCCAGGGGGATTTCGTGTGGTTCAAGGCCTACAACTCCCGGAAGGACAAGAAGAACTTCGCCATCCGCGACTGGTTCGTCTTCAACGAGCTGGCCCCGTCCCTGGGCCTGTCGATGGACGATCCGTCCCTCCCCTTCAGCATCAAGCCCGAGCACAAGGTGAGCGCCCGCGAGGTGTTCAAGCTCCTCCGCGGCACCTACGAGGGCACGGAGTACGACATGTGCAAGGACTGGAAGATGGTCAATGCCAAGGGTGACACCCTCGTGAGCCCCGTCGCGAACCCGTGGCTCGTCGCCGACACCCGCAACACGCTGAACACCATCGCCCCGGGGACGGTCGAGTTCGTCCGCACCCTGGCCGTGTGCTGGTGCTCCTACTCCACGGTGATCCAGCTGCGGAGCTGGCTCCCCGACGCCCTGGGCGGCATCCTCTGGTACGGCGTGGACAACCCCGCCGAGAGCCCGCGCATCCCGATCTTCGCCGGCGGCACGGCCCTCCCGGCGGCCTTCGACAACTGCGGCCAGAAGCAGTACGTCCCGGACTGCGTCCTGTGGACCTTCCGCCGGCCGAACCGCCTCGGCACCGTCGCCTGGCAGAAGAACAAGGACGACTTCGAGAAGCTCATCCTCGAGATGGAGGACATCGCCTTCGAGGGCCTGCCCGTCCTGGAGAACAACCCGTCCCCGACCGCCCTCAACGCCTACACCGCGCAGATCTACGAGCAGTGCGCGAAGCGCTGGAACGAGCTCGAGGAGAAGCTCTGGATCAAGCACGGGCGCGGTTTCTAGACCGTCCCTTTGGCGATTCGGGACCGATTCGTTATATTTGTAGATTGAATAAACACTTTTACTATGGCAAAGACAGCAGGTAAAATCATCGCCTGGGTCATCGTGATCCTCCTCCTGGTGGGCGCGGCCTTCGGCTACTACAAGTTCTTCTGGGTGTTCAGCGACGGCACCAAGACCGGCGAACTGAACTCCCTGACCTACACCGGCTACATCTGGAAAACCTACGAGGGCGAGATGATCCTCTCGGGCTACGGCGCCAAGGGTTCCGTGAACGGCTCCGTCCAGTCCAAGATCTTCAAGTTCTCCGTGGCCGACAAGTCCGTCGCCGAGCAGCTCCAGCAGCTCACCGGCCAGCGGGTGACCGTCCATTACAAGGAATACAAGGGCGCCCTCCCCTGGCGCGGCTACGAGCGCGCCATCGTGGACACCATCGACAACAGCGAGCCCGTGACGGAGCCGAACAAACGGCTTCCCATCGACGCCTCCGCAGAACAAGTCTTCTTATGAAAAAGCACCTCCTTCTTCTGGGCGCCACCCTCGTGGGCGGCGTTCTTTTTGCCCAGCCCCGCGTGATCGGCGTTCACCCGGCGCATGACGGCAAGATGCTGACGATGGAAAACGCCATCGTCGGCCGCCTCTCCCCGGAAAACCGATACTACTCTTGGGTCAATGACAACGAATACCGCTTCCAGGAAGCCCGGAAGTGGGTTACCGCCCGCATCGACGAGAATCTCGAGCTGCCGCAGGCGCCCATGGGGTGGAGAGCCCTCAACGTGGGCAACAGCCTGTACATCACCGACGGCAAGGACACGGTCGCCGTGGCCGTCTCCAACGACCGCGAGATCGTCTACGGTCAGTCCGTGAGCCGGAACGAGTTCGGCATCAACGGCGGCGTCTTCTGGGCCCCTTCGGGCCGGAAGCTCGCCTTCTACCGCAAGGACGAGTCCCGCGTCACCGATTTCCCGCTCCTGAACATCCGCACCCGCACCGGCGAGCTCGAGCTCATCAAGTACCCGATGAACGGGATGGACTCGGAAATCGTGTCCCTGGGCATCTACGACCTGGACAAGGGCAGCACCGTGTACCTGAATGTCCCGGAGTTCACCCCGGAGCGCTTCCTCACGAACATCGCCTGGTCCCCGGACGACAAGTCCGTCTATGTGCAGGTCCTGGACCGCACCCAGCACCATATGAAGCTGAACCAGTACTGCGCCGCCACGGGCGAGTTCGTCCGCACGCTCCTGACGGAGGACGACGAGCGCTGGGTGGAGCCGCTGGACCCGGTCCGGTTCCTCAAGGGCCGTAAGGACCTGATGGTCTACCGGACGGACCTCCGCGACGGCTTCCGCAATCTCTATCTGCTTGACACCCTGGGCAATATCCGCCGCCTCACCCCCGTCGACGCGGATGTCGAATATGTGGGCAACGACGGCGTGAACGTGTTCTACACCTCCGCCGAGGTCTCCCCCGTCGAGAATCATCTCTACAAGGTGAGCGTCAAGGCGCCGGCGAAGAAAGCCCTTGCGAAGGCGAAAATCGGCAAGCCGGTGGCCCTCACGCCGGAGCGCGGCTGGCACAGTGTGTCCATGAACGGCGCCTGCACCTGGTTCTTCGACCGCTACTCGAACCTGGACACCCCGGGCGTGACGCTGCTCCGGAGCACGGACGGGAAGAGCACGCAGAAGCTCTTCGAGGCGGGCGACCCGCTCAAGGACTTCGCCTCCTGCGCCGTGGAGCTGGGCACCGTCCCGAGCGCCGACGGGAAGTTCGACAACTACTACCGCCTCTACTATCCGAAGGATTTCGACCCGGCGAAGAAGTACCCGGTGATCGTGTACGTCTACGGCGGTCCGCACTCCCAGATGGTGCAGGACAGCTGGATGGGCGGCGTGCGGATGTGGGAGATGCTGATGGCCCAGAAGGGCTACCTCGTGTATGTCCAGGACAACCGCGGCACCTCCAACCAGGGCGCGGAATTCGAGCGCGCCATCAACCGCCAGTGCGGCCAGGCTGAGATGGCCGACCAGATGGTGGGCCTCCGCCGCCTGATGGAACTCCCTTATGTGGACAAGGACCGCATCGGCGTCCACGGCTGGAGCTACGGCGGCTTCATGACCATCAGCCTCATCACCAACTATCCCGACGTGTTCAAGGTGGCCGTCGCCGGCGGCCCGGTCATCGACTGGAAATGGTACGAGATCATGTACGGCGAGCGCTATATGGACACGGAAGCGACGAACCCCGAGGGCTTTGCGAAGACTTCCCTCATCAACAAGGCGAAGGACCTCAAGGGCAAGCTCCTGATCTGCCAGGGCGCCGTGGACAGCACCGTCGTGTGGGAGCACTCGCTGAGCTTCATCGAGGAGTGCATCAAGAACAACGTGCAGGTGGACTACTTCCCCTATCCGACGGACCCGCACAACGTGGGCGGCCGACGCCGGATCCACCTGATGGACAAGGTGACGATGTATTTCGAGGACTACCTGTAGGTCTCGAAACGGACGTTTTTAAGCTGAAGCATCCCGGCGTCGTCGACCTGGGATGCTTCTTCCGTATAGAAGAAGAGGCAGTCTTCCAGGGTGATGTCGTGGATCATCTGCAGCGTGCCGGAGGCCTTGACGCCGACCCGGGCGTCGCGGCAGGTCACGCGGGCGATGTGGATGTCCTGGAAATTGGGCAGGAAGTTCTCCGTCTCGGCGGCCGTCGCGTCGTCCTTGCCGACGGGACGGTCCGCGTAGGAGGTCTCGAAGACGACCGCTTCGCCCTGGATGTCGGACATATAAATGTCTGAAATCCAGATGTTTTCGGTCTTTCCGCCACGCTCGGGCGCGGACTTGAATCGGAGGCCGGTGTCCGTGCCGGAGAAGGTGTTGTTCCGGACGACGATGTTAACCATCCCGCCGGAGAATTCGGAGCCGATGACGAAGCCTCCATGGGCGTGGAACACGGTGTTGTCCTCGATGAGGATGTTGTCGCAAGGGCCGTCCTTGAGCGCCGCGGCGCCCGCACCGCCCTTCATGCAGATGCCGTCGTCCCCCACGTCCACGGTGTTCCGGACGATGAGGACGTTCTTGCACTGGCCGATGTCGATGCCATCGCCGTTCTGCGCGTTCCAGGGGCAGCGGACGGTGGCGCCGTCGATGATGACATCCTTGCAACGCTGCGGCACGAGGTGGAACTTCGGGGAGTTCTGGAGGGTGACGCCCTGGACGAGGACGCGCTCGCAGTCCGTGAAGCGGACGAGGTGCGTCCGGATCTTCTCCTGGGCCTCGTAGGTGTCGGCAATGTTGTCGAAGGCCTTGAGGTTGAAGGGGTACCAGAGGTCGCCCTTCGGGGTGACGGTGCCGCCCATGCGCTTGAAGGCGTTCCATTCCGTGTCGCTCACCTTGGAGCGCTTCACGCCACGCCACCATTCGCCGTTTCCGTCGATGATGCCTTCGCCCGTGATGCTGACGTCCGTCCGCTTGCTGGCGGTGATGCCCGGCACGGCCTTGCCGTCCTTCAGGTGCGCGGCCCGGTCGGGCGTGAGGAGGATCATCGCGTTCCGCTCCAGGTGCAGGTCGATATGGTCCTTCAGGGAAATAGGGCCGGTGACGAAGACGCCGGCCGGCACGACGAGGTGCCCGCCGCCCTGCTTCTGCAGGGCGCTGATGGCCTTGGCAAAGGCCTGGGTATTGTCCGTGAGGCCGTCGCCGACGCCACCGAACTCCGTGAGGCTCACCGAGTTGTCCGGGATGGCCGGCAGCTGGGGTTCCATCATCTTTCCGGCCAGGGCGGGCGGCAGGTTGCGGTAATAGGTTCCGTAGGGGCCGGCCCACGCGGCGAGCGTGGCGGCCGCGAGGAACAGGAGGGAAACGAGGAATCTTTTGGTACGCATAAAGCAAATATAAGGATAAACCGCGATAATCCAACGAAAAACCGTATCTTCGCAGCCGGATTCAAACGCATCGGTCCTATGACGAGATTCAAAGCCGCACTTTTCGACCTGGACGGGGTCATTTTCGATACGGAACCGCAGTACACCCGCTTCTGGGGAAGCGAGTTCCGCCGGTACTACCCGGACCGGCCGGGCCTGGAGGACGCCATCAAGGGGCAGACGCTGACCCAGATCTACGACAAGTGGTTCAGCGGCCCGCTCGAGGCGGAGCGCGCGGGCCTGACGGCCCGCCTGGACGCCTTCGAGGCGCAGATGGACTTCCCCTATGTGGAAGGGACCGTCGCGTTCATCCGCGCCCTCCGGGAGACGGGCCTGAGGACCGCCGTCGTCACGAGCAGCAACCAGCCCAAGATGAGCAATGTCTTCCGGACCCATCCGGAATTCACCGCCCTCTTCGACCGGATCGTCACGGCGGAGGACATCACCCGCAGCAAGCCGGCCCCGGACTGCTACCTGAAGGCCGCCGAACTGCTGGGCGCCGCCCCGGCCGACTGCATCGCCTTCGAGGACAGCTTCAACGGCCTGCGGTCCGCGATGGCCGCCGGCACGACGGTCGTCGCCCTGACGACCGCGCACCCGGCCGCCGAGGTCAAGGACCTCTCCCATTTCCAGATTCCCGACTACACCGAAGCCCTCAGCCGCCTCGGGTTGCGCTGATTATTTTGCCTGCCCCTGCAGATAGGCCTTGAAGAAACGGCCCTGCGTGGTGGGGGTGAAATCCCAGTCGCTGAACAGCATCGGCGCCCAGTTGGGGTCGAAGCACCAGACCGTGAAGGAGATGCCCTTCCGCTCGAAGTACTTCGTGATGTGCTCGCCATACACGTCCGTGGACATCACCGGGATGTGGGCGCCGGGCTCGTCCTCGAGGCAATAGCCAATCTCCGTGCAGATGACGGGATAGGTGTCGGCCACAAAGCCGAAGTCCTGCTCCCACTGCGGCTCCCACGGCTCGGACCGCTTCATCGGATAAGGGTGGGAGACATAGGCGACATTGGGCCGGTCGACGGGCGCTTTCGCCACCGGCGTGAGGTCGTAGGCCCAGTTGAAACCGGCGCACAAGCACACGGCCTTGGGGTTATGGACCCGGACCGTGTCGATGATCTGCTCCTGGAGTTCCTTCCATTCCTCCCAGGTGCACTCGCCGGTGCCGGTTACCGTGGGCTCGTTGAAGAGCTCGTAGAGCGCCACCGTGGGCTCGTCCTTGTAGCGCTGCGCGACGGTGCGCCAGAACTTGAAGGTCTCCGCCTTCGTGGTGTTGTACATCGGCGAGGTGTACTTCTCCTCCTTGAGGTTGCCGATGGAATGCCAGTCCATGATCACATACATCCCGTACTGCTTGGCCCAGGCGACGCCCTGGTCCATGGCCTGGAAGGTCTCCTCCCATCCCATCGCGTTCAGGTTCGTCGGATGCACGGCGAAACGGACGACGTTCGCGCCCCAGTCGGCGGCCTCGGCGAAGTACCGCTCGTTCCACTGCCCCGCCCGGACCAGCTTCACCGGGTCCGAGAAGCACAGGCCCCGGAACACCAGTTCCTTCCCCTGCGGGTCCACAAACTTGTTTCCCTCCACCTTCACCCAGCCCTCGCCCGCCGAACAGGCGGCGGCCAGCACCGTGGCTACCAAAACGGTCAGGATGCTCTTTCTCATGGTCTTAGCAATTAGATTGTTCTCCAAGAACCAAAGATAGACAATTCTTTACACTATCCCAACAAACCGCCCGGAAACTGCTTGACCACCACCCGATCTCCGCCCGCCAAACAGTCCACTCTCCCACCCGAGCCCTGCCCGCCAAATAGCCGCACACCAATCCCCAACAGAACGCACACATTGCCCTCCCCGGTGCGCCATAGGCCGATTTCGGACCTCGGCTCCCCGAGACAGAAGTCCGGGCCCATGTCCGATGACGTGGCTTCTCGCGACGAACAGTTTGGCAAATTATTCAAAAAAGCGAGTCTGGCTCTTGCGTGATTAAAAAAAAGTTTATACCTTTGCAATCCCCAAATGAACGAGGGCTTAGCTCAGTTGGTTTAGAGCGCTTGCTTGACAGGCAAGAGGTCGGCAGTTCAAATCTGCCAGTCCTCACCACTCGGAAGAGACACCTACAGCGATGCAGGTGTCTCTTTTTTTATTCGGACCAGAGCCCTCGATTTCGCCTAACAGCCGCACAAGAGTCCCCGTTGTATGTGTCCACAACGGTGATTGCGGTGCGCCGGGGGCCGAAATCGACCTGTGGCGCACCGCAAACACCCGCTCAGCGCACAGAACGGATATCTTGGTGCGGCTATTTGGCGGCGGGGACGGCTAGGGCGCGGGTTCGGGAAGGGCTGGTGCCGGGCGAGTCGGCTGCGCTACCACCGGATTTCCACGCGGATGCCGTCAGGGCTGTTGGGGAAGCGGAGGAAGAGGGTGCGGGTGGCGGGGTCCCAGGCGCTGACGGCGCCGCTTGACGGGGCGCCGACAGGGTCGCCGACCAGCTCACCGGCCTGTTCGCCGTCCACCAGCACACTGAGGGGCTTGCGGCGGAGGAGGATGCGTGTGACGTTGTTGGTCTCCGCGGGGGCCTTGCAGGTGTAGGAGAAGGTGCGGGCGGTGCGGTGGAGGTCGTAGGCGCGGCTGGCGGCGGCGAGGATGGCCGGGGCCTTGGGAGCTTTGCGAAGGTCGTACAGGAAGGCCTGGGTGCCGGGGGCGAGCTCCTTGCGTGTAACAATCGGGAGCGCGGGGTCGAACAGGTCAATGAACGATCCTTCAAGGACATATGGCTCTTCGGAGACGCTTTCGTCCAGTGCGGAGGCGATCTTGTAGGGGCCGCGGCCCAGCAGAAAGTGGTTCTTCCACTGCATCGGACCGTACAGCGACTCGACGGCGAACAGCAGCATCGCGTCGCCGCCTGCATTCATCACATAGTCCTTCGGATCGAACCGCAGCACGCACAGGCGGCCTTTTCCACAAGGATAAACGCCTCGACCGGGATGCGGCTCCAAGCCCAACAATGCAAACAGGTGGTCGGACGGGGCATCGTAGGCATACTCCCCCGTGTTCCACCATTCGCGCACGCCCTGGAAGGGGTCGGTGTCGGTGCCGCTGTAGATGAGCACTCCCCCATTGCGCACCCATTCGGCCAAATGCTCGTGCGCCAAAGGGTCCATCGGCTTCATATTGGCGTAGGTCATCAGGAGGACCTTCACGTCCTTGAGCGCGTCCGGATAGCCCAGGTTCTCGATATGGGTGATTCCCACCGGGACGCCTCGCTTGAGCAGCGGCAGGGCCAGGCCGAAGAAGTTCGAGAGCTGCGGATCGTCGTAGCCTTCGTGAACCGGGAAACGCTGGAACATCAAGGAGTTGGCCACCAGAACAGAGATTCCCTGCGAGCCGTCCAGGGTGTTCCGGGACACGGGCATTTCCTGCAGGGCGTTCGTCATCACCTGCATCATCGACGCGAAATCCTGCGGGATGCGGATCCGCTCGTCCGACCCCGGACCGGCCGGGTAGGGGCGCTCGTAGATGCGCTCTGGCCAGGGCATGATCTCGTAATCGGCCAGCTGCGGGTACAGGAGTTGGGCCGCGTAGGTGGCCTGGTAGTTCCGCCGGAAATCGACCCAGTCGCGGGTGGCGTCCTCGATCGGGTCGGTCAGGAACCAGACGCGGCGGCCGGTCGGAGCCGTCATCGACGCCATGCAGCCATATTCGAGATAGGCCGTCTCGAACACCCGCTCGCGGCGGACGCCGTCAAAGTAATCCGGCGCCCGGGAGGTTCCGGTCCATACCTGGGCGATGTATCCGTCGATGCAGTCCATCGACGCGAGCGACGCCTCGGGCGAGACGATCTCCCACATCGAATAGTTCACCAGCGAATGCGTGGGGACGTAGCATTTGATGTCCCGGCCCAGCGAGCGGCCGTACTCCTTCGCATAGGAGCAGACCTCGTCCAGGGCCCGGTAATACAGGTGATACTTCAGCTTGGAGGACAGGTAGGTCGCTTCCGGAGACTCGTCCTGCGGGCGCCAATCCTCGCCGTAGAAGGCCTTCCATTCGCGTTTAAAGGCCTCGGAATACCCGCCGTGGGCCCAGAACTCGGGCTCCTCCAGGAAGATCGCGTCCACGCCCGCGTCGATGACGCGCTTGATGTGACGCTCCTTGAAATACGCAAGGTAGTTCTCCGTCGGGACGATATACGGAACCATCTTCCCGTGCCAGATGGTGTCCCCTTCCATCCGCACCTGGCCTTCGTCCAGATGCCATTCTCCGTCCCAGCCGCCGGTGAAATAGTCCTGGTAGCCGCCCCAAGCGATGCCCGTCATGAAATGCGTGACATAGCCCTTCTCCCGCCAGGAGGCGATTCGGGCCTCCACACTGCCAGGGGCGTTCTTGTCCGTGGGATTCCCGCCCACGCCGTACACCATCACGGCGTCGGCCCGGTTGTCGATGGACGGTCGCCATCCCTGCCCCGTCTGGAACGTCGTCTTGACGGAATCCCGGACGGGACCCGCGCAGGCCAGAACGCAAAAGAGCGTCAGGCTAGTCAGCCAGGCGCTCTTTCGCATATTCCAACGTGAGTTTGAATGTCTTCTTCTTGGAGGAGGGCGCTTCGAACATCGCGTCGTTCATCAGTTCCTCGCAGATGCTTCGGAGCCCGCGGGCGCCGAGCTTCCGCTCGATGGAGGTGTCCACGATCAGGTCCAGCACTTCCGGTTCGATCTCCAGCTTCATGCCGTCCATCTCGAAGAGCTTCTCGTATTGCCGGATGATGGCGTTCTTGGGCTCGGTGAGGATGCGGCGGAGGGAGGCGCGGTCCAGCTGGTCCAGGTAGGTGACGACCGGGAGACGGCCCACGATCTCGGGGATGAGGCCGTAGGACCGGAGGTCCTGGGCGTCGACATACTGCAGAAGATTGTCCTTGTCCACGCGCTCCTTCTCCTCGGCGCCGAAGCCGATGATCCGGGTGTTCTTGCGCTGGGCGATGTGCCGTTCGATGCCCTCGAAGGCGCCGCCGCAGATGAACAGGATGTTCTGCGTGTTCACGTGGATGAACTCCTGCTCGGGGTGCTTGCGGCCGCCCTTGGGCGGGACGTTCACCACGTTTCCTTCCAGGAGCTTCAGCATCGCCTGCTGCACGCCCTCGCCCGATACGTCGCGGGTGATGGACGGGTTGTCGGACTTGCGGGCGATCTTGTCGATCTCGTCGATGAAGACGATGCCGCGCTCGGCCTTCTGGAGATCGAAATCGGCCTCCTGCAGCAGCCGGGTGAGGATGCTCTCGACATCTTCGCCCACGTAGCCGGCCTCGGTGAGGACGGTGGCGTCCACGATGGTGAAGGGCACGTCCAGCTGCTTGGCGATGGTCTTCGCCAGCAGCGTCTTGCCCGTTCCCGTGGGCCCCACCAGGAGGATGTTGGACTTCTCCAGCTCCACCCCGTCGTCGGCCTTGCCGATCAGGTTGTGGCTGATGCGCTTATAGTGGTTGTACACGGCCACGGCGAGGACGGTCTTGGCCCGGTCCTGGCCGATGACGTACTGGTCCAGGTAGGCCTTGATCTCCTTCGGCTTCGGGGCGTTGTCCAGCGAGCCCACGGAGGTGGAGGACTCCCCCTTCGCGGGCCGCTTTTCCAGTTCCGCCACATATTCCGCCGCCATCTTGGCGCAGTCCGAGCAGATGTATCCGTCGATGCCCTGGAGCATGAACGGGACCTCGGCGTCGGTCCGGCCGCAGAGGACGCAGCGGTTCTGGTGGTGGTTCTCTCGTTTGGCCATTACCTCACTTTCTTGTACAGGACTTCGTCCACCATGCCGTAGGCCTTGGCTTCCTCGGCGGTCATCCAGAAGTCGCGGTCGCCGTCGGCGGCGACGCGCGCGATGGGCTGGCCGGAATGCTCGGCGATGATGCGGAAGAGCTCCGTGCGGAGCTTCTCGATCTCGCGGGCGGCGATGAGGATGTCGCTGGCCTGGCCCTGGGCGCCGCCCAGCGGCTGATGGATCAGCACGCGGGAGTGCGGCAGCGCGCTGCGCTTGCCGGGCGTGCCGGCGCACAGCAGCACCGAGCCCATCGACGCCGCCATGCCAGTGCACACCGTCGCCACGTCGGGCTGGATGATCTGCATCGTGTCATAGATGGCGAGGCCGGAGGACACCTGTCCGCCCGGGGTGTTCAGGTACAGGGTGATATCCGCGTGGGAATCGCTCGAGGCCAGGAACAGGAGCTGGGCCATCACGATGTTCGCGACGTCGTCGTCGATAGGGACGCCGAGGAAGATGATGCGGTCCATCATCAGACGGCTGAAGACGTCCATCTGGGCGACGTTCATCTTGCGCTCCTCGGTGATCGTCGGGTTGATATAGGCGTCGAGGGCCGACGCATAGCGGTGCAGGGTGGCGGAGCCGATCCCCTGGCCTTTCACGGCAAATTTCTCGAATTCGTTCATGTCAGTCATTTCAGGTAACACCTAAGAATACGGGAAACCGCCGGCTTTATTTCAACGCGCGGAACTTTTCTTCCGAAATCTTCTTGGTCTGAAGGGTGACCTTGTCGTGCAGGGCGCTGATGGTCTTGTTGTCCTCCACCTGCTCCTCGAGCCGGCGCACCTGGTTCTCGTCCTCCAGGATGTTGCGGGCGGAGTTCTTGATCAGTTCCTGGGGCACGTTGCCCATCCCGTACATCGCATACTGGTAGGCGACGTAGCTCTCGGCGGCCTGCTCGATGTCGGCCTTCTCGACCTTCAGGCCGAGCTTCTGCATCAGATAGCCGCGGGTGAGCTGCCACTTGAAGTCCTCGACGAAGCCCGGGAACTCCTTCTCCACCTCCTCGGCAGTGTACTTGCCGTCATTGGCATAGACGAGCCAACGCTTGAGGAAGGCCTCGGGAAGCTCGATGTTGGCCTTGTCCACGAAGTACTTGCGGACATCGGCGGCGAAGCGCTGGTTGGCGGCCTGGGTGTGGTTCGCGCGGATGCGCTCGGCCACCTTCTCCATGAACTGCTCCTCGCTGTTGACGGCGCCCTCGCCGAACATCTGGTTCCAGGTCTCCTGGTTGGATTCGGCGGGCTTGAAGGTCTTGACGTTCACGACGGTGAAGGTGAAGACCGGGTCGAGCTCGGCGAGCTTCGCCTTGTCCACCTTGAGCATCGAGGCGCGGTCGGTCTCGTTCTCGAAGGCCACGCTCACGTCACAGGTGAACTTGTCGCCGGCCTTCTTGCCGACGAACAGCGGACGGGCGATCTCGGCGACGTGGGCGATGGAGACGTACACGCCTTCGGCGCTGTGGGCCTCGTTCGCGATGTCGGCGATGATGTAGTCGTCCGCACCGGCCTTTTCGCCCTCCTGGAGGGAACCGTACTGCTGGAGCATCTGGGCCTTCATCGCCTTCTTGGCGTCCTCAGTGACGTTGATCTCGTAGTACGGGATCTTGTCGCCCTCGCCGACCTCGAAGTTCAATTCCGGGGTCTGGGCGATGTCGAACTTGAAGGTGAAGTCGGCGCCGGACTTCCACTCCAGCTGAGGCTGGTCCTCGGACGGGAGGGGCTCGCCGACGACGCGGATCTTCTCGTCGCGGATGAAGGTGTCGAGCTGCTCGGAGACGAGCCGGTTCACGGCCTCATAGAGGGACTGGTCGCCATAGAGGCGCTGGATCAGGGACATCGGGGCCATTCCCTTGCGGAAACCCTTGATGTCGGCGCGGCGGCGGTATTCTTTCAGTCGGGAGGTGAGGGCCTCGGCGTAGTCGTCCGGGGTGATGTCGATAGTGACCTGGTAGTTCAGGGCATCGGGCTGGTTCTTGGTAATGTTCATTGTATCGTTTGGTTTTAATTATTTTTTTCTTCGCGCTGGGTGTATTCGATCCGCTCGTGATAGAGCTGCTGGAGGTAGGTCTTCAGCGTGGCCTTCACGATGTTCAGTTCGCGGATCGTGATCTCGGCCTGCTCGAACTGGCCGGATTTGTCTTTCGCCGCCACCATCTCTTCGACGAACTTGTCGAAGGAGGCGGGCGTATATTCCTTGAGGGTGCGGGAGGCGGCCTCCACGGAGTCGCAGATCATCAGGATCACCTCCTCCTTCGCGCGGGGCTTGCGGCCCTTGTAGAAGAAGTCCTCCACATCGTTCGGATCGCCGCCCTCGTTCAGGTACTGGTTGTAGAAGGACGCCGTGAAAGACGTGCCGTGGTGCGTCAGGATGAAGTCGGAAATCTCGTTCGGGAGACTGTTCGCCTTCGCGATCTCCATGCCGTCCGAGACGTGGGCGATGATGTCGCGGGCGCTCTCGCGCGGGCTCTTGCCGTCGTGGTAGTTGGGGCTGCCCGGATTGCGGCTGGTGTTCTCGATGAAGCAGAGCGGGTTCCGCATCTTGCCGATGTCGTGGTACAGGGCGGCGGCCCGCAGGAGCGGGACGTTCGCGTGGACCGCGCGGCCGGCCTCGGTCACCATGTTCTCCACCTGCAGGCTGTGCTGGAAGGTGCCGGGGGCCTTGGCGTTCAGCTCGCGGAGGAGCTTGTTGTTCGTGTCGGTGAGTTCCACCAGCCGGTTCGTGGAGACCAGGTTGAAGATCCGTTCGAAGACGTAGATGAGCGGATAGAGGGCCACGGTGAGCATGGCGCCGCCGAACAGCTGCAGGACGTTGACCCACATCAGGCTGCGGCCCGCGTCGATCAGGCGGAAGCCCGCGAACACGACCACTTCCACCCCGAAGATGATCAGCGCGTTCAGGAACTGCTTCCAGCCCCGGTTGAACTGCTTGAAGGTGTTCATCGACACGACGCCGGCGCACAGGAACATGAAGAAGAGTTCCACGCCGTTGCCGGAGAAGATCAGGAGCGGCAGCAGGGAGACCAGGTATACGGGCAGGACCACCCGCTTGGGGAAGAAGGCCTGCAGGTACAGGACGGTGATCGTGAACGGGATGACGTACACGATCGACGGGGCGATCCGCTCCACGAGGAAGGAGACGACCGCGGTCAGGGTGAAGACCGTCAGCAGGTAATAGTAGCGCTTGGGCTTCGCGAAGATCTCCCGGTGGGTGAAGTAGACGCAGAAGTACAGGATGACCACGAGGGCCAGGGCGATGAGGATGTCCCCCAGCCACAGCAGGAAGCGGGGGCCCTCATAGCCGTACATCTTGTTGTATTCGGCCTTGTAGGAGTCCAGGATCTGGGCGATCTCCGGGGTGACCATGTCGCCCTTGGAGACGATCTTCTGCTCGGCGCTCCAGTAGCCGGACGTCGGAGACACGTAGGCGGCGGATTCCGCGTGGCTGAGCTCGGTCATCGACCGGTCGAAGACCAGGTTCGGGACGATGAGGTCGTACACGCCCGAGCGCTTGAACAGGGAGTCCAGGTTCACGTCCGGATAGGTGCGGGAAACATCGGCCAGGAGCTGGTTCTTGGCGTCGGAGACCTTGTACACCTCGGTTCGGGGGTACTCGGCCGCCCGCTTGTTCCGCTGGATGTAGATGACCTCGTCGGTGAGGACGCCGTACCCGCGGTCCAGCTTCTCCTTCGCGTCGGAGATCACGCCCTTGGCGTAGATGTCGGCCATGCCGGAGGCGATGGCGGGACGCAGGCGGGCGTACTTGCCGAGGTCGAGGCCCTGGATGGCCTTCACGGAGTTGTTGACGACCTCCTCCGAATAGCGGTAGTACGGGACCGTTCCCCCGTCCACCCGTTCGAGCTCCTCCATGAGCTGCTCCTCGGTCTTGAGGATCGGGAAGTCGAACTCGGGGACGAGGCTCTCGTACGGCCACGGGGATCCTTTCCGGTAGTCGTAATTGAACTTCGCAGTCCGCGGCATGAACAGCACGAGGATTGCGAAGACAATGGCCAGCGGAAGGAGCCGCCGGGGTATCTTAGGCGTCGATATTTGCATAATGGGCGTTCTCTTCGATGAAGGCGCGGCGCGGCGGGACGTCGTCGCCCATCAGCATCGAGAAGGTGCGCTCCGCTTCCGCGGCGTTCTCGATGGTGATCTGCCGCAGGACGCGGCGGGACGGGTCCATCGTCGTCTCCCAGAGCTGGGTGTCGGACATTTCGCCGAGACCTTTGTAGCGCTGGACGGTCACGCCCTTGTCGGTGCCGCGGCCCAGGCGGGCCGTCGCCTCGTCGCGCTGGGCGTCGGTCCAGCAGTACACTTCCTCTTTGCCCTTCTTCACCAGGTACAGCGGCGGCGTCGCGAGATAGACGTAGCCGTTCTTGATGAGGTCGAACATATAGCGGAAGAAGAAGGTCAGGATGAGGCAGGCGATGTGGGAGCCGTCCACATCGGCATCGGTCATGATGATGACCTTGTGGTAGCGGAGCTTGGAGAGGTCCATCCGCTTCTCGCCGTTGTCGTCCTCCTGCGCCACGGTGACGCCGAGGGCGGTGTAGATGTTGCGGACTTCCTGGCTCTCGAAGGCGCGGTCCTGCGCGGCTTTCTCCACGTTCAGGATCTTGCCTCGAAGCGGGAGGATGGCCTGGATGCGGCGGTCGCGGCCCTGCTTGGCGGTGCCGCCTGCGGAGTCTCCCTCGACGAGGAAGAGCTCGCACTTCTCGGGATCGCGGTCTGAGCAGTCGGCCAGTTTGCCGGGCATGCCGGCGCCGCCCATCGGCGACTTGCGCTGCACCATTTCGCGCGCCCGGCGGGCGGCGGCGCGGGCCGTCGCGGCGAGGACGATCTTCTCGACGATGGTCTTGCCTTCCTTCGGGTGCTCCTCCAGGTACTGCTCCATCGCCGCGGCCGTGGCCTGGGAGACGGCGGAGGTGGCCTCCGGGTTGCCCAGCTTGGTCTTGGTCTGGCCTTCGAACTGCGGCTCGGCCACCTTCACGGAGATGACGGCGGTCAGGCCTTCGCGGAAGTCCTCCGGAGAGAGGTCGCCCTTGAACTTGGCGAGGAGGTTGTTCTTCTCCGCGTAGTTCTTCAGGGAGCGGGACAGGCCCATCTTGAAGCCCTGCAGGTGTGTGCCGCCCTCGATGGTGTTGATGTTGTTCACGTAGGAGTAGATCCGCTCGCGGAAGCCCTGGTTGTACTGGAGGGCGATGTCGATGGGGATCACCTTGTCCGAATTGACGGTGATGGGATCAGGGATGAGCTTGGGCTCGCCGGCGTCCAGGTAGTCGATGAACTCGCGGAGGCCGTGCTCGCTGTAGAACACGTCGCTGCGGTTCACCTTGCGGCCGGTGGCCTTGCGCTCGCCGTCCTCGGCGGTCTCGAACTCGTCCACCTCCTCGCGCAGGTCCGTCAGCGTGATGCGGATGCCCTTGTTCAGGTAGGCCAGCTCGCGCAGCCGGTTCGCCAGGGTCTCGTACTTGTAGACGATGGTCTGGGTGAAGATGGTGGCGTCCGGGTGGAAGGTGATGATGGTGCCGGTGTCGGCCTCGGAGGTGGTGCCGACGACCTCGACGGCGGTGATGGGCTTTCCCTTCGAATACTTCTGGACGAAGATCTTCCCCTCGCGGTGGACTTCCGCGACGAGCTGGTCGGAAAGCGCGTTCACGCAGGAGACGCCCACGCCGTGCAGACCGCCGGAGACCTTGTAGCTGTTCTTGTCGAACTTGCCGCCCGCGTGGAGGACCGTCAGGACGACCTCGAGCGCGCTGCGGTGCTCCTTCTCGTGCATGCCGGTCGGGATGCCGCGGCCGTTGTCCTTCACCCGCACGGAATTGTCCTCGAGGATGGTCACCTCGACGTCCGTGCAGAAGCCGGCCATCGCCTCGTCGATACAGTTGTCGACGACTTCGTAGACAAGATGGTGGAGACCTCTTTCACCGATGTCTCCGATATACATGGAGGGGCGCTTGCGGACCGCCTCGAGACCTTCCAGGACCTGGATACTGTTGGCTGAATACTGCTCCTCAGCCTGCTTCAATTCCTCGATATCTGCCATAATTTGCACGTTTGCATATAATCGTGCAAATATAGCATTTTTTTCCTAGAAATTCAATACGATTCCGCCCGTAAAGTACATTCCCGCCTCGGCGTGGAGCGGGGTTTTCTGGACCACCTGGTTCAGCAGGTTGCCGCCCTTCGCCCAGAAGCCGAAACGGTGGGTGAAACGGTACTCCGCGAACAGGCCGAGATCCACCCAGCCGGGCACGCGGTAGGTCTTCGTGACGGATCCGCTGTCATCGAGGTAGGTGGCCGTCGCTTTCCGGCCCGTGGACCAGGCGATGTCCAGGCCGCCCTTCATCCGCTCGCCATAGTTGTACGCAGGACGGATGTAACCGGTGAAGGCCGCCGGGGCGAAGGCGCCGCTGTCGGCGATGTTCGTATGCCGGTAGGACAGCTTGCCGTCGACGGTCACGCTCTCGGATTTCCAGCCGTAGTCGAGGTCGACGAACAGGAGGTTGAATCCCTTTTCCCACAAGGCTGGCCGCAAGACCAGGCGCTCGTCGAGATCGACCGGCTGGAGGGTGGAGGAATCGGCTCCCAACGGTTTGGGCACGCTGATGTAATACATGGCCATCCCCTCCACGGGCGCATAGGTCCAGCGGGCGTAACCGCCCTGGAGGTCGTAGCGGAAGCGGCTGGCGATGTTGCCGCGCGCGCCGATCATGGCGCGCACCCGCTCCACGGAATGCCCGTACTGGGCGTCATAGGAGAAGGGATGCGAGAAGAACTGGCCGGACAGGGTGTTGAAACGGTCGCCGCCCGTCGCGGAGGTCTGGAGGATCAGCTGGTCGTCCAGCAGGTGGAAGTCCACGTGGACATCCGGATAGATGAAGCCGGACTTGTGCTGGAAATCCTTGGCCCAGAGACTGAAGTCCTCCGAATAGATGAGCCAGGACACCTGGGCGCCCAGGCTGAAGCGCCAGCGGTCCAGGTTGAACTGGTACTTGGGCGTGAGGGCCATCCGGCCGGTATAGCCGGCGAAATCGCCCATATAGCGCGCCAAGTCCAGGTTCACGCCCACCAGGATGCGGCTGTCCGCATTGAGCACGGGGCCGAATTCGCCGGCGAGGTCGAACTTGCTCTCGCGGAAGTCGTTCGCAACCCGGGAGAAGTTGGAGAGGTCGCCGCCCAGGAGGGAATAGTCGATGGCGGCGTCATACAGCAGATGCAGCTCGTCGGAAGGCAGGGAACGGACCCGGGCCTTGGCCTCGAGGCCGCTCATCTTCTGGTAATGATAGGCGTCGTCGGCCATCCGGTTGCGGAAACCCACATCCACGGAAGCCAGGCCGCCGTCCCAGTTGAAGACGCCGTCGACGCCGGCCTTCGTGTCGGCCAGGTAGCCCTTCATCTTGTCCCCGGACTTGACCACCGGCGTGATGCCGTCCTGGGGCGTGCCCAGGGCGAAATCGTGGTACCGTCCGAAATAGGACTGGTGCGTGGCGTACACGCTCAGCCGGTATTTTTCCTTCTGCAGCGGGGTCCAGACGAGGTCCAGCTCCGGATGGAGGGTGAAGCCGGCGCCGGCGCGGAGATAGAACTTCTCCGTGGTGGACGGCTTGGGCGTGGGCTTGAGCTGCACGTAGTACGGCGTGAACTCATAGGCGCCCTGGTAGGGCTTCTCGAACACGGAATAGTCGAAATCCAGGTTGAACCGGGTCACGGAATCCGGCACCGCCATCGTCCGGGCGGGCTTGGCGATGGAGGAGGCGCCGCCCTCGTAGGCGTTCGTGACCTCCACGGTCGGGTTCAGGTTCTGTCCATAGGCCAGGGCGGTCACCGCCGCCGCAAGGGCCGTTGCGAGGATATGCTGTCTCATCACGGGCTTACTTGTTAAGTTTTCTCAGCCGGAGCTCCACCTGGTCCAGGACTTCGTCCTCGGGACCGTACGGGGTGTAGCCGGACTTGATGCTGTCGAAGGTGGCCTTCGCCTGGGCCATGTTGCCGTTTTCGGCGAAGGTGTCGCCGAGGACGATGAACGCCTTGGCGAGCCAGTAGTTCTGGCCGGAGGCCTTGGCCGAGAAATCGTAGACCTTGTCCTGGATGCCGTCGAACTCGGCGCGGTCGAACTTGTCCTGGATGATCAGGTACGCGGCTTCGGCGCCCTCGTCGGTGGAAGGATCCTTGGCGAGCTGCTCGAAGATGCCGTAGGCCTCCGCGCGGCGGCTCATGCCGAGGCAGGACTTGGCGCGGACGTAGTCGGCCTCGCGCCGGAGGTCGTCGGAGGAGCCGCGGGCGGAGCGCACGGACTGCGCCGCCGCGAGGGCGTCCTCGAATTCGCGGGCCTTGAAGGCGGACCGCATCAGGCCCACGGAAGCCGCGGCCTTGTTGTCGTCCAGCTGCGCCACGTCCCGGAGCTTCAGGTACGAGCTGTACGCCTTGGGATAGCGCTGCATCGAGTAGGAAAGGTCGCCCAGACGCAGCCAGGCGGTCTCCAGGAAGGAGCCGTCCAGGCCGCGGTCGAGCGCGGCGGCGTAGGCGTCGACCGCCTTTTCCTTGTCGCCCAGGCCGCGGTAGCACTCGCCCAGATAGAACGAGGCCTGCGCCGCCTTGGCGCCTTCGGGATATTTCTCGAGATAGCTGCGGAAGGTGCTCTCCGCCTTCGCGTAGTTGCCCCCGAGGAAGATTTCCTCGGCGGTGCCGAAGTAGACTTCCTCCTTCTGCGCATCGGTGCGGGAGGCCTTGTCGCCCAGGCTGTTGACGAAGGCGAGGTAGGCGTCCGGCTCCTGGCGGGTGCGGTAGATGGACTCGATCGCGAGGAGGGCGTCGTCGGCGTAGTCGCCGCCCTGGGAAGCCACCTCCTTGTAGTATTCGAGGGCCTTGGCGTCGTCACCGCCGTTGCGGGCGATCATGCCCAGCTCCAGCAGGGCCCGGGTCGAGAAATCGGGGTCGTCGGTGGAGGCGCGGAGGGTCCGGAACGTCCGGACGGCGTCCTCCGGCTCGCCCACGGAGACATAGGCGCGTCCCAGCTCGTACATCGCTTCGGCATAGTACGGAGCGCTCGGGGAGGCCTTCTTCACGCGCTCGAGGAACTGGACCTTGCGCGGGAAGTCGCGCACCAGGCCGCAGGCCACGCCGGCGCGGTAGTACGGGTAGATGTCGTCGGCGTCGGGATAGTCCGCCAGCTTGCGCTCAAAGGCGGCGATGGCGGTCGTGTAGTCCTTCTGGAAGAAATAGCAGTCGCCGATGCGGGTTTCGGCGTCGGCCCCGCGCGTGTCGTGCCGGCCGCCGAGGTAGTTGTTGAACCACTTCAGGGCGGCGGGATAGTCCTCCTCCTTGAAGAAGGTGTAGGCGATGTCGTACGGGACCAGGTCCCCTTCCGTCTTGCCGTCCAGGGCGGACAGGTTGTACAGGTCCATCAGGACGGCGCGGGCGTCGGCGTACTTGCCGTCGCGGAAGTACGATTCGGCGATCCAGTAGCGGGAGAGCTGGTTGAAGGGATCCTGGCGGGGGCTGTAGTAGGCGGCGGCCTTCAGGTGCGGCACCGCGTCGCGCCAGGCGCCGTTCTGGATGAGCTGGTTCGCGCGGAGGAAGTAGGCCTTCATGTAGTTGGACTGCATCCGCGGGTCCAGCGTCTCGATGTTGTCGTAGGCCGCGACGGCGGCCTCGTAGTCGTGGTTCGCCAGGGCGGCCATCGCCATGTAGCTGTAGATCTGGTCACCCTTGGCCAGGGCGTCATAGCGCTTCATGTAGTCGTTGAAGGCCGACACGTCGTTGTTCAGGTCGAAGGCGAGCTTCGCGTAATTGAAGTACGCGTCCTCCTGGATGTCCTTGTTGAACGGGAGGGCGGCGGCGTCCTTGAAGGCGTCCAGGGCGGCCACCTTGTTGCGCAGCTGGATGTAGCTGTAGCCCAGCTGGTAGTTCGCGATCTGGCCCAGGGAGTCCGTGCGCTCGGGCATCTGGCTGAAGCTCTCCACGGCGCCCTGCCAGTCCTCCACCGCGTACAGGACGGAGCCGGCGTAGAACCAGTCGGAGCGGTTGCGGGAGGCGTTGTCCGCCAGGTTCTTCTGGTAGTAGGAACGGGCCTTCTCCTTGTCGCCGAGCACGAGGTAGGACTCGGACATGATGCGGGCGAAGTGCGGCTGGCGGTCCGCCGGAATCTGATCGTAGACGTCCTCGCCGAACTTGACCACGTAGTTGTAGTCCTTCTCGTTGAAGCGGCACTCGAGGATGTAGTAGTTCGCCAGCTGGGTGAAACGCGGGTCCTCCGCGGACTTCGCGAACCAGTCGGCGGCCTCGCGGAAGTCGCCCAGGGAGTAGCAGACATAGCCCAGCGAGTACTGGGCCGGGGCCGTGTAGTCGGACGGCGGGAGGTTCTGCATCTTCTCCAGGAGCATCCGGGAGAGGGCGAGGTCGCCGCTGCCGAAGGCGCTGTAGCCCTTCTTGTACAGGTATTCGGCCACCTGCCCGGGCATCAGCTCGTCCTGCGTGACGCAGTTGAAGCGGTACGCGGCCTGGTCGTAGGCGCCGCGGTCGAACAGGTCCTGCGCCCACCGGAAGTTCACCTGCGGGACCAGGGGGGATTCGGGCCAGCGGTCCAGGAACGCTTCGGCGCGCTTCTCGTAACCGGGTGTCTGGAGTTCGATGGCGCAGAGGGCCGCGTAACCTTCGGCTTCGCTGCCGGGGATGCGCTCCAGCAGCTGGGCGGCCTCCGCGTACATGCCGTGCCCGTAGAGGTCGAGGGCGCGGCGGTATTCCGGAGTCTGGGCGGAGGCGGCTCCCGCGAGGAGGACGGCCGCCAGGGCCAGGATCAGTCTTTTCTTCATCTTCGAGTCTATTATTTTACAAATTTACGAATTTTTCTGATTATCTTTGTGTAATCCAGTCCAAAAACGCAATGGAACCCATCATCCAATTCAGCGGCGCAGACATCCTGGGCGGGGACAGCGTCGTCATCTACGGCCTCGACATGGCCATCTTCCCGAACGATTTCGTGTACATCGTCGGCAAGGTGGGCTCGGGCAAGACCTCCATCATCCGGACGATGACGGCCGAAAACCGGCTCGCCAAGGGGGAAGGCACCGTCTGCGGGTTCAACCTCCGCGACATCCGTACAAAAGACATACCGATGCTGCGGCGCCGGCTGGGCGTGGTGTTCCAGGATTTCCAGCTGCTGATGGACCGCACGGTGGACGCGAACCTCGAGTTCGTCCTCCGCGCCACGGGCTGGAAGGACCGCACCGCCATCGACACCCGCATCTCGGAGGTCCTGGAGGACGTGGGGATGGAGACGAAGGCCCACAAGATGCCGCACCAGCTCTCCGGCGGCGAGCAGCAGCGCATCGCCATCGCCCGCGCCCTGCTGAACCGCCCCCAGGTCATCCTCGCCGACGAGCCCACCGGCAACCTGGACGGCGAAACCGCCGACGGCATCCTGAAGCTCCTCCGCAAGCTGAACGAGGAAGGCACGGCCATCGTGATGGTCACGCACAACCGCTCCATCTTCGAACGCTTCCCCGGCCGCGTCTTCTCCTGCGCCGACGAGCGCTGCACCGAGATCATCGAGGACGTCACCTTCGAACTGGACCTGACGATATGACGCGCAAGGAACGCTTCGCGGGCATTGTCAATTGGTTCGAGCAGAACGTGCCCATCGCCGAGACCGAGCTCCACTACGGCAATCCCTACCAGCTGCTCGTGGCCGTCATCCTGTCGGCCCAGTGCACGGACCGGCGGGTGAACGTCGTCACCCCGCCCCTGTTCGAACGCTTCCCCGCCCCGCAGGACCTGGCTTCCGCCAGCTTCGACGAGGTATATCCCTATGTGAAAAGCGTTTCCTACCCGAATTCCAAGACGGAGCACCTGATCGCGATGGCGCAGAAGCTCCTGGCCGATTTCGGCGGCGAAGTGCCTTCCGACATCGACGCGCTGATGACCCTCCCGGGCGTCGGCCGCAAGACCGCGAACGTCATTGCCTCCGTCGTCTACGACAAGCCCGTCATCGCCGTGGACACGCACGTCTTCCGCGTGTCCCACAGGCTCGGACTTTCAAACGGCAAGACGCCGCTGGAAGTCGAGCGCGACCTGGAGCGGCACATCCCGGAGCACCTCCGCGCCCGCTCCCACCACTGGCTCATCCTCCACGGCCGCTACACCTGCACCGCCCGCGCCCCCAAATGCGCCGCCTGCGGCCTTACCGACTGGTGCAAGCAGTACGCCGAGGAAGCAGCAGGAACACGATAGCGAGGGCGAGGCCCAGGACGAAGGCGGGGATGGAGGCTTCGGCGCCGAAGGAGCCGCCGGTGAGCCAGTCGGAGCCCTGGATGACCGGCTTGATGAGAGACGGGGTGTCCCCTCCTGACACAGCAAAACCGAAAATCGGGCCCTGGAAGTAGTTCCAGGACCAGTGGATGCCGATGGGGACCCACAGGGTGCCGGACCATTTGTACGCGGCGCCCAGCAGGAGGCCGGCCTCGACGGCGATGGCCACGGAAGACCACACCGTCGCGTTGTTGTTGGAGATATGGACAAAGCCGAAGATCAGGGCCGAAATGACGAGGGCGACGGCGGTCCCCCACCGGTCGTCGATCATCCGGAACACGATGCCGCGGAACAGGACCTCCTCTCCGACGGCGACGACCAGGAACATGAACAGGTTCTGGATGAGAATCTTCCAATCCCAGTGGACACTGTCGACACGGTATCCGCCGAGGAGCACGATGCAGCCCGTCACCAGGATGAAAAAGAGGATGCCGGTGCCGAAGCCGAGGGTGGTGTCACCGGCCAGCCGGTGCATAGGAATGTCCTTCGCCTTCTGCTTTTCCGTCCAGCGCCACCAGAGCGCATACAGCGCCAGCACGCCGGCGGAAGTCAGCACGTACAGGACGGCCTGCAGGCCGAGCAGGGCGCCTTTCGCCCCGTCCAGCGCCCCCGGAGTAGAGGAGAGCCCATACGCAAGGAGGAACAGGAGGAAGCCTGCGATGAAAAGCAGGAGCCATTTCAAGAAGGGGGTGTCCGTCCGCGTCATAGGCCTATCTGTTCTTGAGGATGGCGGAAACGGTGTCCAGCAGGCGGACGGTCAGGGCGTAGTGGTCGGAGAGGACGTCGTAGATTCCGTCCTCGGAGAGCACGCCGCGCTTGAGGTCCTTCGGGAGTTTCCCGGCCTCGTCGGCCTCGAAATCGTCGCGCCACTCGTCGCTCTCATAGTAGGCCGACAGTTCCTTCACGTCGTCCTGGATGCCTTCGAAGGCGTCCAGCGCATCCTCCAGGTTCTCCAGGACGGGGACGACCCGGTCCAGCAGCATCTCGAAATGCTTGATCCGTTCAATCTGTTCCATATCGTTTCTGGGTTACAATCAAGTAATTGCCAGCTTCCGCGGCCGCCTCGACCCGGACGCCGAACAGGTGGACGTTCCCGCCCGAGGCGCAGCCGAGCTTCTTCCGCAGCAGGTCGGAGGTCATGGGCACGTTCCGGGCCGTCACCTCGGCCTGCGGCCACCGCTTCCCCGCCTCCTTCATCGTCCGGTTGTTCAAGGGCAGCACCTCCAGAATCTCGAACACCTTCCCGAACGGCCGCAGCTCCTCCGGCACCGCCTCGCCCACATACAGATGCGTATGCTGTCCCAGCTTGGTCAATCCGAACCGCCCGCAAGGCAGCCCGAACGCCCCCGCCTTGAGCAGGGCCTTCCCGGGCTCGAAGAGCCAGATTTCTCCACTCCGCTTCGCTCCGGTCGAAATGACAGATGACGGCGCTCCGGTCGGAATGACAGATGACGGCGCTCCGGTCGAAATGACAATAGATTCCTTCGCTTCGCTCGGAATGACAGGGGTGGCTCCGGTCGGAATGACAGGGGCGGCTTCGTCATTCCCGGCTTGACCGGGAATCTCCATCACGGCGCCGCCTTCGACGATGAAGGTCGCAGGCATCCCTTCCCAGTCGCGGTCCAGCAGGAACAGGAGTTCCTTGCACTCCCCTCCCGCGGCCACGACGTGGACCTCTTTCACATGGGCTCCCAGCCGCTTGCAGGCCATCGTGATGTCCGCCATCGGCGAAAGCTTCAGGAGCACATACCGGCTCGCCTCGAAAAGCTCCGGAAGCAGCCCCAGCACGTCCGGCTGGCACTCCTCGATGAGGAACACCTTCCGCCCGTCCTCGGCCCTTCGCGCCGGATCCAGGAAGATGACATCGGGCCGAAAACCGTCCAGCACATCCTTCACCTTTCCGGGCACCACCCGGCAGTTTCGAAACCGCACATTCTCAACACCCAACTCCCTGAAATTCAACTCCGTCGCCCTCGCCAATTCAACCTGCATCTCATTATACAGCACCTCCTTGGCAACCTGCGCAAAAGCCCACGCATCCACCCCCATACCACCCGTCAAGTCCGCGACGCCAGAGATTCCTTCGCTTCGCTCGGAATGACAACGAACGACTTTGGCCTTATACCTGGCGGTTCCACTCGAACTGCATTGTTCTCCGGAGAGCCGGAAGGGATAAATCAGCGAGGGAACGGCATACCATTCGGGGACTTTCGTACGGAGTTTGCGCCGCACTTCCAAGGTCGTGACAGCCAGGTCGATGTCGATATCCGGATACATGTCCCGCGACAGCAGGAGCCGGACCGGGTCGTCCGCCTCGTGTTGCAATATGAAATCGGCGAAGGGCATTTGCATTGCAAAAATACACAATTATCCTTACATTTGCATAATAGACTATAACACTAAAATCATCGATATGAAAGATTACAAGGAAGTGGTCAAGAGCTGGCTCGAAGGGAACTTCGACGCCGAGACCAAGGCTGAAATCAAGAAACTGCAGGAAACCGACCCCGTCGGCCTCGAAGACGCCTTCTACCGGAACCTCGAGTTCGGCACCGGCGGCCTCCGCGGCATCATGGGCGTGGGCACGAACCGGATGAACAAGTACACCGTGGGAATGGCCACCCAGGGCCTCGCGAACTACATCAAGGAGCACGTGAAAGGCGCCGCCAGCGTGTGCATCTCGCACGACAGCCGCAACAATTCCCGCCTGTTCGCCGAGATTTCCGCCGACGTCCTTTCCAACAACGGCATCCACGTGTACCTGTTCGACGCCCTGCGTCCCACTCCGGAGCTGAGCTACGCCATCCGCTTCAAGGGCGCCACCGCCGGCATCATGGTCACCGCCAGCCACAACCCCAAGGAATACAACGGCTACAAGGTCTTCTGGAGCGACGGCGGCCAGATTACGGCCCCCGTGGACAAGGACATCGTCACCGAGGTCGCGAAGATCGAGGACCCGGCCGACGTGCGCTTCCAGCCCGTGGAAGGCACCGTTCAGGGCGGCATCGAAGTGATGGGAGCCGAGGTCGATGAATGCTACCTGCGGGACCAGCTCTCGCTGATGCTCTCCCCCGAGTCCGTCGCCCGCCACGCCGACCTCAAGATCGTCTACACCCCGCTGCACGGCTGCGGTGTCAAACTCATGCCGGAGGCCCTTTCCCGCCTCGGATTCAAGAACATCATCCACGTTCCCGAGCAGGACGTGAACGACGGCAACTTCCCGACCGTCGTCTCCCCGAACCCCGAGGAGCCGGCCGCGATGAAGATGGCCCTCGAGAAGGCCGACGAGACCGGTGCGGACCTCGTCCTCGCCACCGACCCGGATGCCGACCGCCTGGGCATCGCCGTCCGCAACGACGAAGGCAAGATGGTCCAGCTCACCGGCAACCAGACCTGGAGCTTCCTCACCTACTACATCCTCACCCGCTGGAAGGAACTCGGCAAGCTGGACGGCAACCAGTACTGCGTGAAGACCATCGTCACCTCCGAACTGATCGCCGCCATCTGCGAAAGCTTCGGCGTGAAGTGCTACAACGTCCTCACTGGCTTCAAGTACATCGCCGAAATCCAGAAGCAGCAGGAAGGCAAGGCCACGTTCGTCTGCGGCGGCGAAGAGTCCTACGGCTTCAACCTCGGCTCCTTCGTGCGCGACAAGTGCGCGCAGGTCGCCGGCTGCGCCGTGGCCGAGTGCGCCGCCTGGGCCGCCGACCAGGGCATGACCCTGTGGCAGCTCCTCCAGAAGGTGTACAAGGAGTACGGCCTGTATGTGGAGAAGATGGTCTACATCGTCCGCAAGGGCAAGTCCGGCGCCGAGGAAATCCAGAAGATCATGGCCGACTACCGCGCCTGCCCGCCGAAGGAGATCGCCGGCAGCCCGCTCGCCAAGGTCGTGGATTACAACAAGCCCGAGGAGACCGGACTCCCGAAGTCCAACGTTCTCCAGTTCTTCAACGAGGCCGGCGACGTGGTCTCCGTCCGTCCTTCCGGCACCGAGCCCAAGATCAAGTTCTATTTCGGCGCGAAGGGCGACGACGCCCCGCAGAAGATCGAAATGCTGAAGGCCCAGTTCATCAGCTAGGCTCTTCCGGTCCATCTACGAAAATCGCCAGCCTTGAACGGGCTGGCGATTTTTTTCAGATACATTCGCTTCGCTCAGAATGACAAGGGGATGGATTACATCCGGTCGGGGAGCTGGATGCCCAGGATGCCCATCGCGCAGCGGAGCGTGCGGGCCATCACGGAGATGAGCTCCAGGCGGAACTTCAGGACGGCCGGGTCCTCCTCGCGGAGGATGGGCGTGTCGTGGTAGTACTGGTTGAACTCCTTCGCCAGGTCGTAGGCGTAGTTCGCGATGACCGCGGGGCTCAGGGCCGCGCCGGCCTCGGCGACCTTCGCCGGGAACGTGCCCAGCAGCTTGATGAGGCGGATCTCCTTCGCCGAAGGGACGAGGGCGGTGGTGATGTCGGCGGGGCCGAATTCCACCGTCGCCTTCCGCAGGATCGAGCAGATGCGGGCGTGCGTGTACTGGATGAAGGGGCCGGTGTTGCCGTTGAAGTCGATGGATTCCTTCGGATTGAAGAGCATCGTCTTCTTGGGGTCGACCTTGATGATGAAGTACTTGAGGGCACCGAGGCCGATCATGTGGTACAGCTTGTCCTTCTCCTCCTCGCTCAGGTCCGCGAGCTTGCCGCTTTCCTCGGAGGTCTTCTTCGCCTCCTCGTACATGCTCTGGATGAGGTCGTCGGCGTCGACGACGGTTCCCTCGCGGGACTTCATCTTGCCTTCCGGCAGCTCCACCATGCCGTAGGACAGGTGGTAGATCTGGTCGGCCCAGTCGAAGCCGAGCTTCTTGAGGATGAGCTTCAGGACCTGGAAGTGGTAGTCCTGCTCGTTGCCCACGACGTACACGTGGGAATCGAGGTCGTACTTGGCGAACCGGCGCTCGGCGGTGCCGAGGTCCTGGGTGATGTACACGGACGTGCCGTCGCCACGGAGGACGAGCTTGCGGTCCAGGCCGTCGGCCGTGAGGTCGCACCAGACGGAGCCGTCAGCCTCGCGGAAGAAGACACCCGTGTCCAATCCCTTCTGGACCAGTTCCTTGCCCAGGAGGTAGGTCTCGGACTCATGGTCCACCTGGTCGAAGGTGATGCCCAGGGCGGCGTAGGTCTCGTCAAAGCCGGCATACACCCAGCCGTTCATCATGGACCAGAGCGCCCGGACGTCGGGATCGTTCTGCTCCCACTTCACGAGCATTTCATGGGCCTCCTTCAGGGAAGGGGCGGCCTTCTTGGCCTCGTCCTCGGACATCCCCTGCTCCATCAGCTGCTTGACCTCGGCCTTGTACATCTTGTCGAAGGCCACGTAGCAGTCGCCCACGAGGTGGTCGCCCTTGATGCCGGTGGATTCCGGGGTCTTGCCCTGGAACTCCTTCTGCCAGGCCAGCATGGACTTGCAGATGTGGACGCCGCGGTCGTTGACGATCGTGGACTTGATGACCTCGTTGCCGCAGGCCTTCAGCAGGCGGGACACGCTGTCACCGAGGAGGTTGTTGCGGATATGGCCCAGGTGAAGGGGCTTGTTCGTGTTCGGGGAGGAGAACTCCACCATGATGCGCTTGCCGGTGGGGGCGAGCTGGCCGAACGCCTCGTCGGCGGCAATCTCGGCGAAGGTCTCGTCCCAGTAGACGGCGGAGAAGGAAAGGTTCAGGAAACCCTTCACGGAGTTGAAGGCCGCGATCTCGGGGACGTTGTCCACGAGCCACTGGCCGATCGCGTTCCCCGTCGCGTCGGGGGCGCTGTGGGTAATCTTCAAAAGCGGGAAGGTCACGAGGGTGTAGTCGCCCTCGAACTCCTTCCGGGTCACGGCGACCTGGAGGCTGTCGGCCTGGACATCCGCCCCGTAGAGGGCCTTGATGGCCTCGGCAGCCTTGTTCTGGATGAATTTTTCCGGTGCCATTATCCGAGATAACCCTTTAAGAGTTTGCTCCGGGACGGGCTCTTGAGCCGACGGATGGCCTTTTCCTTGATCTGGCGGACACGCTCGCGGGTGAGGCCGAAGCGCTCGCCGATCTCCTCGAGGGTCATCTCCTGGCAGCCGATGCCGAAGAAGGACTTGACGATCTCGCGCTCGCGGTCCGTGAGGGTGGACAGGGCGCGCTCGATCTCGGTGTTCAGGGACTCGTTCACGAGGCCGCGGTCGGCCATCGGGGAGTCGTCATTGGGGAGGACGTCCAGCAGGCTGTTGTCCTCGCCTTCCACGAACGGGGCGTCCACGGAGACGTGACGGCCGCTCACGCGGAGGGTGTCGGAAATCTTGTCCTTGGGAACGTCGATCATTTCGGACAGTTCCTCGTTGGAGGGCTGGCGCTCGTTCTCCTGCTCGAACTTGGAGAGGGCCTTGTTGATCTTGTTCAGGGAGCCCACCTGGTTCAGCGGGAGACGCACGATGCGGCTCTGCTCGGCGAGGGCTTGCAGGATGCTCTGGCGGATCCACCACACGGCGTAGGAGATGAACTTGAAGCCGCGGGTCTCGTCGAACTTCTCGGCGGCCTTGATCAGGCCCAGGTTGCCCTCATTGATGAGGTCGGGGAGGCTCAGGCCCTGGTTCTGGTACTGCTTCGCGACAGACACGACGAAACGGAGGTTCGCGCGGGTGAGTTTCTCGAGGGCCACGGGATCGCCCTTGCGGATGCGCTGGGCCAGTTCCACTTCCTCTTCCGGAGTCACCAACTCTTCCCTGCCGATCTCCTGGAGGTACTTGTCCAGGGATGCGCTCTCGCGGTTGGTGATCGATTTTGTAATCTTTAACTGTCTCATTATAAATAAAAAAGTTACGGTCAGCTTCGGTAAGAAACTGACCGTAACGGGGATGCTTCAAGCCTTCGGCAGTTCCTTACTTGCCAAAGCCGTAGTAGAAGGTCTGTCCATTCGCATCGACACCCTCGATGTAGATGCCGCGCTGGGCCTTCTTGGCCTTGGCGATCACGTCTTCGGGTTTCGAAACAGGTTCGTCATTCACGTACAGGATCACGGATCCGCTGGTCGCGCCGGCCTCGGCCATCTTGCCCTGGCCCACGGAAACGATCTTGACACCGCCCCGGAGACCCATCGCCTGCTTCTCCTCGCTGGTCAACTCCTTCAGGCGCGCACCGTAGAAGGCGACAGACCCGTCCACATCCACCTCGCCGTTCTGAGAGGCGGCGGCATGGAAAGTAACCTCGGTCGTAAGTTCCTTTCCGTCACGGTAGTAAGTTACGACAGCCTTGTCGCCGGGATGGTAGTTGTTCACCTTCTCCTGCACGGAGGCGCCGTCCGTAATCTTCTGGCCGTCAATGGCGAGAATCACATCGCCCTGCTTGAGGCCGGCCTCTTCCGCGGCGCTTCCCTTCGAAACCTCAACTATATATACGCCGTTCATCGAATTAAGTTTCAAATCTTCTTGAATTTTTTTATCAAGGGTCGAAACGGGCTGCATCGTGATGCCGAGCATCGCGCGCTTGACGGAGCCGAAGTCGATCAAGTCGCCGGCGACGCGCTTGACGATGTTCACCGGGACGGCGAAGGAATAGCCGGTGTAGGAGCCGGTCTGGGAGACGATGGCGGTGTTGATGCCCACCAGCTCGCCCTTCTTGTTCACGAGGGCGCCGCCGGAGTTGCCGGGATTCACGGCCGCATCGGTCTGGATGAAGGATTCGATCTTGAATTCGCCGCTGCCGT
>CAMVPS010000011.1:0-42595 GCA_947169405.1 uncultured Bacteroidales bacterium | reverse complement strand
ATAAATAAACATTGTTTCTCGCTTGCTGCGAGTCAACTTTTTTCAGGGAAAGACATGTTGCCCCAATTATTGCCCCAATCTGCCCCTTGCGGGAACGCCCATTTTCCATCTCTCTCCACCTGGATTCATCCGTCAATTTGATGCCAAAATCGGGGCTTTTACCCCCTAACATATACCGAACTAACCGAACTATCCGGACAAACCCCACCTGAAGTGGAAAATCCTCTCGAAAGTGACCCTATCGTGGTCCTCGTAATTGACCCACCCCCTTCCTTCAATTCGCCGAAAAAACAGAAGCAGGCTGAAGTGACCAAAAACCACTCCAGCCTGCTTTCTATTTGGGTTTTTCCTTTCAGCTAAGGCGGGTCACTTTCGAGGACCAAAGTGGATCACTTTCATAAGACCACGACCGGGTCACTTTGCGCAGGAATCTCCAGTCAAAGCCTGTCCACTCCTCGATTTGGTTCACGCTCTTGACGAAATCTGACCGGTAGAAACTCGTTCCCTTTTCGTATTCCACGTGTTCATACCAAAAACCTATGGCGCAGGCCTTAGCAATCAGGTCGCCCGTCTCGTTCCACTTCACCTTCAGCAATACCTTCCAGTAGTACTTCGGGATGGGGACCTGACGGGGAGAGACGGAGCTGTCGTCCTTGGCAGTCAGGTAAGCCGGGGTCTCGCTGGTTCCCGCCTTTCCGTAGCACGGGCCGGTAATCACGTACAGGATATCGGTCTTGGCATAGGAACTATTGTAGTTGGCGGTATTGTTTGGATTGGTCACCACGAATCCCCGCGCCGCCGTCTCCAGCGCTCCCCAGATGCTTCCATTGAACTTGTTCTGCAATTGCGGAGTCTGGTTGGTCATGTAGTAGGTCTGCGCATTCGCCGTGGACGAGGATGTCCTGTCCGCGTTCGGGATTTGGTGACCACGGGAGTAGGAGTCCGCATCGACATAATTCGAGGGATAACTTCCCTTGCTCGTCGTTACCCCGACCTGATAGTTTCCGTTGAAGACCGACTGGTTGTACACCCAGTTCCCGGAACTGCTCTGTCCGCCCAGCACATCTGCTTCAGTTAGCGTATATGCCGTCCATAAGGCAGCATAACGGCTCTGGCTGTAGTTGATCGTATAGTTCCTGTCCGCCTCGTTTCCGGAAGCGCCACTGGTCTTGTACATCGTCACGACAAGGTCCTCGTCGCCTGTCACGGCCGGAAGCTCCAGCACGCCAGCGGGGGTATAGGCCGATGCTGCCTTCGTCCGGAACTGCCCTTCCTTTGAAATCTCAGTATAGGTCGAACCGTTCCACACGTTCATGAACGCCACAACATCGTAGTCCGTATTGGGCGCGAGATTCTCGTCCAGGTCGACGGAGAAGCTCCCATTGGAAGTGTTTATCCCTTCCGTATAGAGATGCTCTTGCCACTCGGACTCTGGCTCCGAACTCTTCTTATACCGGAATCCTAAGTACTGCGGCAGATGTCCCGCAGGGACCGGTACTCCTTCAAACGAAGCGGTCAGGGTTGCCCCTGACGCGCTTACGTTTGAGGAGGAAACTTCTGTGATGTTTCCATCCCCGGAGGTTCCGCCTCCGGATCCGTTTCAATTATAATATACTATGACTTTCTCAAGAACCCGCTGACCGGGACTTCCCATAGTGATGACGATATTCTTTGAAGACCCTGTCCAAACATCAGTCTTAGTATCAGTTGAACTCGAAGATACTCCACCAGTAGTATAAGTTCCGGTATTAGCTGTAGCGGTCTCGATATATGTCTTGCTGCCTTGCTTATGAAAAAGCAACTCGATTCTAACAATGTTGCTATTCGCAGAAGTCACCGTAAGAGTATTATTCGCATATAACCTCAATTCGTTGCTGGTATAGGCAGCAGCATGGGAACCTTCTCCTATAGCTGCTGTAACGGTAATATTGCCGGAATCGCCCGTTCCAGTGACATCAGAGAATGTAATCTCAATACCATCGCCAGTAGGGGTATCACCACCAGGGTTATCACCACCGGAACTGCTTTCACCAATAAGTTTATAGAGATAGAAGGTGGCTCCACTAGATGTGCTGCCGTAAGAGCGGAAACTATTATTGTTATAACTCCTAATATAAGCAGCAACAGTCACTCCAACAGCATTCATTCCAGCAGTAGCATCCGAGAATGTCCATGCAAAGGCATCAGTGGCAGTATTACTAAATCCACCAGACGAGGCTTTCGTCGCAGAAATATACTTGTCACCAACCTTGAGATAATACTTATTATTACCACCTGCAGAAACGAACTCAATTTGAGCTGCGGTAGAAGGAAGCTCAGAATCTGCTATCTGATCATTACCGGGTGTAACAGCAACAACCTGCAAATGACCATTAGTAACCGTTCCATTGTAAACATGAGCTTTATCATTCGTAGCGAGCAAATACTTGTCTCCAGCAGAAATGTCGCTGACGGAAGAGACGAGTACCCATTTTGCACCACCAGGTTCATCTCCAGTAGTAACAGTATTGGTGGCCGTTACCTGAGCGGAATTCTTATTAACATAAGGATCCTCAGGAATTGCGGTAACTGATACCAGATACTCCATTTCGTAATTCAGGCCAGTCGCGGTGAACGGGCTGGAAGAGGCTTCGAATGTCGTTTCGACTGAATCCTCATCAAGGAGAGTAATGATGTAACTACCAGCATCGTCGACGTCATCCCAGGAGACATCAATAGAGTTGGTCACATTCTGATTATCAGTGTTCAGCGCAGCAACAACATTGGTCGGGCTATCCAGCATTGTTCTTGTATCAGTGCCTGCACAAACCTCGATCTTGGTAACAAGTGCCTGGGAGCCATTGGAGCGTAAATAACCGGTTTTGACATTGGCGGAAGAAAGGTCGAAGGTGTATACAAGATCAGTCGTAGTTGCTACCGATGCAATTGTTCCGCTCGTGGTTGTACTGGTCGTTTCAAGACTGAGTGTCTTCTCGGCCGTGACAGTTTTAAGATAGACAACAACAGAAGTGATATTCTCTTCGAAATCTGGAAGCTTGATATAGCTCTTCTTAGCATTGGCATTGTTGGTATTTAAACTGTTGCCAAGTCCAATAGTCTCATTGGATGCCATTGCCCACATCTTCCAAATATCACCATGGGTCTTTGTCTCCTCAACAAGACCATAGGAATTTGTCAAATCTGCACTGACATCGGAATAAAGAAGTTCAGCATAGCACCCATCAAAAGCGAGTTCTTCACCTTCAATGCCGCTCATGTTGACACCTAAAGTGTTGAGATACCCCTCTTTAAACTTAATACCGGTTGAACGGGCAGTGATGGTCTTTGTATAAGACATCGTTGCGGATTTGGCCTCAATTGTCAACTCTTGACCTTCAGCTAATTCAACATCCCAAGAGTTAAACCAAATCACCTTATTGTTGACGCCGTCTACGTCGGTTCCAGTAAGAGGCGTCTCGTAGTTAACCTCAATATACCGGGCTCCATTATACACCTCACCCGCTTCATCGGCTAGTAAATTAAAATACCGACGACCAGCAAAATTGGTCCCCTCAGGAGCGGTAATTTTAACAGAAACCACATCCTCTGCTAAACCCTTCAGCGTCAGTTTATTAAGGGCGGTCGCGCGACGATAAGTCGCTGTCCAGTTAGCAGATGTGACCGTTTTCCCATCCTCATGTTTGGCTACTAAGATATAAGTCTTAGGGTCATAGCTTGATGCCGTAGCATTCTGAACAGAATTAAGCTCAATCTTATGCTGAACAATGGAATTGTTATCAACCGAAGCCGATGCAGGATAAAAACCAACGTAAGTATAAGTGTCGCCTTCTTTACCTTCGGCCGGGGTGATTTCAAAGTCAAACATAGCCGTGCCCTCGCCATTGTAATCACTCGTGGTAGAGGTCTGATAGGTCGCCTTGTCGGGATCACCATCGCCTAAAACGGCGATTTTCATAGATTCGTTCTCTCCCCAAATAATCGAGTTGGCGACTCCATTCAATTCGCCGATATAAGTCCTGGTATCATCTAGTCCCAGAAGATCGTTGGCCTGTGCAGTTACATTGATATGCAGGGTTGTATCTCCCTGTTTATCCTCAATGTTTACTTCTTTGTTACAAGCAGTAAATGTCATGGCGGATACCACCGCAGACATCATAATGAAGACAATCTTTTTCATAAGACAAGACCTATTAATAATCGTCGCCATTATTGATAGTATCACCGTCCCCGTAGGAACCGCCACCGCCCTGGTTATTGTAACCGTCCCCAGGACTGTTTAGAAAATTCTCCTCGAACCGCACTACAATGAGTTCGGCCTGAGGTGCCTCCAAATAAGTTTTTTTAATCATAATGATATGTGTTTAGTTTGTGTATATTCGTTTGGGGCTCAATCGTTTCCGAGTTATGGGCATAAAACGGCAATTCTTGCCTTTTCGTAAGCGAAAAAGCAAGGATTAAACTCGTAAGTTATTGATATAGAGCTACTTTCTACCCCCCCTGTACGGGTTTTACAGGGGCTTTTACCGAAATGTGAAGTATCTTAGCTGCCATATTGCAACCCACAAAGTTATCATTTTTTGGCGGGTTTTTCAACGAAATCCTAGTATTTCGTAAATAAAAGTTTTAATTAAGTTACACTTATCAATTGACATTGTTATAGATCCCCCCAGCTCCTTTTCAGGAACTCGCAATAGACTAGGATGTTTGCCTTTTTCGGTTTCCTTGTATTCGGATGTGGTGATGCGTAATTGACGCCAATCATCGTTTCCGAAAATCTCGTCAACCTTGGCTTTGTGGAAAGAGTATTTCCGACCAACCTTCCGAATGGCGGCGTCAAGTTTGCCGGAGTTAACGTACTTCTGGGCCGTTGGTGGGCTTACACCGAGATAGTCGGAGAGGCCGCGGATGCCATAGACATAATCGGATGGGCCGTAGCCTTCCGGCTCGTTCTTCTCTTTCCGGTCGATATCAGTATCGACCCCGATCGCCTTCAAGACGGCATTCTTGATAGCGTCATCAAACATCAATGTGTCGCCGCCGCTCGCTACCATTAGCAGGGCGATGCCTATGATGGCTAGTGCTTGGTTAGCTTGTTCATTCTTCATTGTTCAATAATCTTATTGTTCGTCACCATCTTGCTCTCCATCATCGGAAAAGGAGGCCGATACGTTCCCTCAGCCGTGTTTTCTAGTTGCCTAAAATAGGGACTATCGCGAAACAGTCGAAACTTTATAACAAATTGATTGCTAATGTGTTCGAAATTTCTTATCTTTGATATAGGGTAAAAGAATTCCCCCGAACACCGTAGGAAAGTGCATTTCGGAGGAATCGAACATAAAGTTACGATGTCAAAGATACAGAATTTTGCTGAGATTACTCCAAATCTCCCGTTCTCGGAGTTCAATTTTTATGATCTTTACCGGGAGACGTTTGAGAAGAGCGAACTGGGAAGGATGAAGAAGATCCTCCAGCTGCATGAGATGGCGGAGAGCTTCGGGCTCGTGAGCAAGAGTATGATGCCCGGGCGTGGACGGAAATCCTGTACATCTTCTTCGGCATCCACACTGCGAATGAGGTGCTGCTGGCGGAAAGGTTGATGGAGCGACAGTCGGCTGAAGCCGCATAGTTGAGCCTCACGAACGGTTCCAAAACGGAGTTCTCGCCCGAGGACTCCGGGATGAAAGTGGAAAAACAATGCGAAATCCGGGCGATGAAGCCCGGACTCAGCGTAAAAACAGTATAAAACGATGGGTTTGATGCGTCAGCAACAAGGGATGGCTTCCGCTCGACTCAAGTTGAAAACATTAAACGACAATCCCTAGTTATTATACAAGCCCGTCAGCGGTCGGATATCCTCGATCCGGCATCCCAGCGCCTGGCAAATGCGCCAGACATTTTCCGTTTCTGCGTTTTTCAAGGAGCGGTGATTCTGTTCGTATGAGCGGATGGCCGTGATCGGGATTCCCGAAATGTCGGATAGCTGTCGCTGTGTCAAGCGGGCGTTCTTGCGGGCACGCTTCAGAAGGTCTCCGTCGGATGCTTCTGTGATGCGTCTGGTCGCGAACTGCACCGCCTTGGACAGGTCGGCCTCGTGCAGGACGGGATACCGTTCGCGGAGAGACTGCGCCGTCAGCCCCCGGGAGTGGAGAGTCCCGAAATCCACGTTCAGGAACCAGGAGATGTAGGCCAGCGTCCATCCTGTCCAGTACTCGGGGCTGCCGATGTCGATGAACTGGCCCCTATTCGGAAGCTCGTCGCCCGTGCGGTCCGCAACTAGCGTGGCCAGTTCAATTCCGGACATCCCTGCTAGGTATTTGGGGTTGGCCCGCGAGAAGGCCTTCGCGACCCCGCTGCCAAGGAAGCGCGCATAGAATAGGGTGAGGTCTTCACCGCAGGAGTTGACGGCATAGTCCAGCATGCCCCCCAAGGAGGTCATCGCGTCGTCAAGGTAGGCGATATCATAAGCGTGGGTCATCATTGTTCCACTTTTCGTTGATGATGGTCGATACATAGATTCCCTCGTCGACGGGTGTCTCCGTCAGCATCTTTCTGTAATCTTCTCGGGCATTCCTGTCCCTGGAGAGTCTCCTCAGATGATAGATGGATGCGTCGACAGGAATGGCCTGGAGGAATGAAATGGCATCGAAGGCGGCGGGGGAGCGAAGCACGACTTGTTCTCCCAGCTTCCCCAGCCGCATCGCTCGTCGGAGCTGTTCCAGCGTGATTCCGTTGGCGAGGAAAGCCCTGGAGAAAGAGAAGTAGGAATCGTCGGCACGGTATCCTTCTATCAGGTCATAGCCCTTGTAATCGGGGAGGAACGTGTCAAGGATGTACTCCCGCGCCCTGATGGAGACGGGGAGTGACAGATCGAACCGTCTGTTCTCCAGCAGGATGGCGAGCCAGTTGAGTATATGGTATCCCTCGCTGTTGAGATGAAGACAGGTCAGTCCATCGGTTTCAAGTGAATAATGGTTCTCGAATCCATCTTCCTCTTCCGCGCAGGCCCATTCCTTTGCCAGCTCCGGTTCGCGCGTGCAATAGAATCCCCGCCCGTAGTCATTCTCCGGGTTTCCCACCCCATAGGCGGGTTTACGGATGATTCTGTCCGAACCGTGATATAAATCCAGCATAAAAGTAATACTATAGTCTTACTACAAAGATAAGGAATTAAAACCATAATGCCAAACAGTTTTGTCAGATAAGGGATTGGAAGGCCTACAAGTCGTCGAATTTCCTCATCGCATTGGCCTTGAAAGAGTCGATGATGTCTATGTAAGGCCGCATGGCCTTATAGTCCGAGTGGCCGGTCCATTTCATTACAATGTTTGGGGGGATGCCCATGGATAGAGCGTTGACTATGAAGGTGCGGCGGCCGGTGTGCGTCCCGACCAGTTCCCAAGAACCATCGCAAGTTCTCCAGTTTCTTTTCGATCGTGGAGTTCTTGAGGCCGGTAACGTCCTCTTCGTCATACACTTCTCTTTCGCCTTTCTTCTTCCGGGGAGTGCGTAGCCTCTTGTCGTCACGCAGATAGGCGACGAAGCGAGTGAGCGTGTTCTCAGTGAGATCGGAGAATCTGAGGTTCCTCTTGAAGGCTGACAGGTCGTTTCGCAGCGTCGCTATCTTCTTGACAGTGGCGACGGACCAAGCGTTCTTTTCCGTGCTTTCCGTAACGAATCTGTCGAAGACTTCAAAGGGTCGGGCTCCTTTGCTTCTTTCTTCTTGGATTCTTCAGCGTTAGGACGGTGGGGCGTAATACCATCAAGCCGATCTTCGTAGTTGTTCAGCAGTTCTGCCGGCGTAGGGATCTTCTCAATCACGTCGAAGTACTTGAAGGCGGTGTTCATTTGATCCTTAAGCTTTCGAAGGTCGGTGTTGATGGAGAGGGCCTTCTCTGTGTTCTCCCCCCGCCCTTTGTGCCTTATTCCTTCAGGATCCGGCCCGCGCCCATGTAGCGCATCATGAAGTAGGGCTGGGTGGAGCGCTGGATTTCGACGCCGTTGGAGGTGGAGGCGTGGATGAAGCGGAACATGCCGCGCTCCAGGTCCACGTCCACGATGATGCCCACGTGCCCGATTTCGCGGATGTTGTTCCGGGCGCCGAAGAAGACGAGGTCGCCCTTGCGGAGGTCCGAGAAGCTTTCCACCGGGACGCTGTCCCTGAACTGCATCATGGAGTTGTGGGGCAGGTTGTAACCGAATTCCCGGAAGACGTAGCTGGTGAAGCCCGAGCAGTCGAAGCGTTCGGGCCCGGAGGCGCCGAGCCGGTAGGGGACGCCGATGAAGGTCTTGGCATAGTCCAGGAGCTCGTCGACGAGTTCCTTGGGCGGTTCGGGAAGCGGGACTGCGGCGGGGGAGGTGCGGATGCCTTCTTTCGATTCCGGGGCGGTGACGCCGGACCGGACCAGGTCGATGGAATCCATCACGGCCTGCGCCCGCGCCCGGGTCCGGGCGATCTCGGCGGCGTCCGTGAGGGGCGGAATGACGGGCGCATCGACCTCCTTCACGGACGGAGCGTGCCGCATGATGCCACACGACACGACCGCCAGGAAGGTCAACAGGAGGATTCCGCTTCTTTTCATTCCTGCAAAGTTCGCAAAATCCTCCCATTTTGCAAAAATCGGGCTTCAATCGACCGGAACGGGAATCTTTTCCGAGTTTTGTGTAATCGCCACGTTCGCCAGCAGGGTCCCGTCGGAGAGGAAGATGTGCACGACCGCCTCGCGTCTTTGGTCTTCGATCGGATTCGGACCGGCCTTCACGGTCAGTTCGCCTTCCTGGCAAAGAACGACCTCGAGCCAGGCTTCCGAAGATTCCGCCCGGACCCAATAACCTTCCGGAAGCGCAATCTTGGACTCGTTGCCAGTGAAAGGAATAGAGCCGTTCAGTTGAAGCGGCGCATCGGGAACGGGTTTGGGCGTTTGCGTCAATGTTTTCGTGAATGATCCCGTCGGACCGGTCACGGTGATGGTCCCTGTCCGGACCTCGTTCATGATCCAACGTCCGCTCAAAAGGAGGAACACGGCGTCCCCCTTTCCGCGGGAACCGTCCCCGTTCCCGAAGCTCTGTTCGACGGTGAACCAGTCCGCGTCGGACGTGAGGGTCCAGGCGTCCTCCGGGTTCGCTTCGATGCCGAAGAGCGCATTCTCTCCGTTGTGGGAGACGACAAGGTCGTGGACGCCCGTCAGATGGAAGTCTTTCCGGGCGGGCTTGCTGCAGGCTGCCAGCGCTGCCAGCAAGGCGGCAAAAAACATGATCTTTTTCATAAGCCGTTGATGTTTGAAAATAAAGGAAACAGATGTCAGTCGATGGGCGGATCCGTCGGCCCGTCGGGCGAGATCACCCAGCCGGGATGATAGTCGGGGTGGATGGCCTTGTCTGGATGTCTTCGAGCCTTACGATCCAGTAATAAGGATCGGAAGGGGCTGTGAAAGTGATGCGGGGGTGGATGGACCGGTAGACCTGGGCGTTGTATTTTACGTGGCCGCTGGACAGCGTGACGGTGTAGACGGCCTGTCCGAGACTATGGCCGGCGTCGTCCCGGCTGACCGTTCCGTTCAGGATCCTGTTTCCGGAGTCACCGTAGATTTTCACGCCCTCCCCGTCGGCGTATGACGTATGGAAGAGCAGCCCTATCGGTCTTGCCGCGCCCGGTCCGATGTAAGCGGGCCTGACCTCGAACTGGGAATTCGTGATGATGGCCACCGAACCGCCGACGGCGCCCCAGACGATGACGTTGAAGGAAAGGAATGTCCTGCCGATCTTTTCTCCGCTGTACGGATTCGTGACCGTGCGCTGCACTTCGCACAGGCCGCCGATATGCGGCAGGGCGTCTCCTTCGGTGTAATCGAAGTACAGGTAACTGCCGTTGCCGGTGAAGCGGGACTTCATCGTGGCATTCCATTCTCCGGCGATCTTGACGTCCCATCCCAGGGCGGATGCCGCCGCATTGACGGCGGAAGCGTCCGGAATCCGGATGTTCCGGTGGGATTCTTCACAATCGACATACTGCACCAGCATCCCCTTGTCGTGGAAGTCGGGCCAGGTCGTTGCGGAGGTGATTCCCGGGAAAGGATTGACACTGTAGACGGTCTCTGTCAGCGGGGTGACGCCGCACCCGGCGTGGGCGGGGGAGACGGTGAAAGTGCCGATGGCCACGCCGCCGGAAGACGGATAGTCGGTCAGGCTTCTCACCCAGATGCGGCCCGTCCCCTCGGTGCCGAAACGGGACGGATTGCTCACGGTCAGCACGGGTTTCAGAATGGTTTCGTAAAGATCCGGGGCGAAGGTTCTGCCGGTGTAAGCGGTTGTCTGGGAAGCGTCGGCGCCCACGCTGATCCGGGTGGAGAGGCTGACGGTGGCTCCCGTAAAATAGCCGAACGAAGGCGGGAGACCGCCGTGTCCGCTCGCATTCGTGTTGACGTCCGTTCCGTCCGGATGGCCGTAATAGGGGACGGTTCCGGAAGCCCCGTTCGCATCCAGCAGATAAGGTGCGGCGGGGGAGACCGCAATGGTTCCGGTCTGGCCGTTTGAAGCCTTGACTGTGATCGTGGCGTCGCCAGTGGCTCCCAGATAGTTCACATAGACAGTCTTTCCGCTGACAGCCGCCTTTGCGGCGATGCTCTCGTCGCTGGAGGTCACGCTTGTGATCGTCGCCCCGTCCGCCAGGTTGGACACGGTGAAACTGCCGCGCTGGCCCACATAAGTGGCCTGATCAGCCCAGGTTACGGTTAGAGGCGGCAGTTCGCGGAAAGTGATTGTCGGGCTGTCGCCATAGGCGGTCCGGCCGTTCAGCGTATATCCGGCACGGAATGAGGCGGCCCCGGGGGCGGTCGCCGTGACAGCTCCCTTCGAGATGCGGATGGCCGTGCTTCCTCCGCCCGGCTTTGTCCAGATGGCGGCGCCCGTCACGTCCGTGACGGTTTCGGCGCCGTGGTCGTTCCGGCGGCAGGATGCCGTCAGGTGGACAGTCTCGCCCACATAGGCGTCGGTCTTGTCGGCCGTGACGACCACCTGGAACATGTCGCCGTCGCGTTTCCAGTCCTGGTCCTGCGTCCGGTCCCCGTGATAGACGACCGTCCAGTCGTAAAGGCCGTTTCTCTCGATGTCAAAGTCCGTCGTGGCATTGCCGCCGAGGTAACTGCGGTAAGTGATGTCTCCCGCGTAGAGGGATTCGGTCGAAGTGACCGACGCTTCCAGATAGGTCAGGGCATCCTGCTTCGCCCGCACCGCCGTGTTCCGGTCCGGGCTTTTGTCCAGGGATGACCGGATTCCGCCGATGGTTCCCTGGCGGTTCTCGGGCACATAGAAAACGAAGGTGCCCGAAGACGCTCCGGTGCCCTCCTGGAATTCCTGCTGATCCCAGTCTTCCTCCCGGACGGCGTCGCCGAAGGGGCGGAGCATCCGGTTCAGGTTGCATACGCGGACCGACCGGATGGATGCCCCGGTCCAGTCGCAGGACAGATGGGCCGTCACTTTGGCCAGCAGCCGCCGGACCGGAATGACGGTTCCTTGGTCCGGCCAGGCCAGCCTGCCGGCCATCGGAATGCCGCGGGAGGCCAGCGCCCCCGTCCCTTCAGTATAGGAAGGAATTCTATAGGTGATAACACTTAACTCGCTCTCTGAACGAGGTAAATCGCCTGTCATATCTCCCATGTTTACCAAGGCGTACAGCGTATGGGGCCGGTCCGGCTCCAGGTCCAGGACCATAGCGTCCAGGCCGGTTGCGAAATGGCCCGAAGCCGCGAGTGTTCCGTCCGCATAGGCGGCCAGGGTGATGCCGGTTTTCCGGGTCTCGATGTCCGACGCGGTCAGAAGCGAGCGGGTCCGGACGGTCCAGGAATCCGCTTCCGCAATGTGGAACGCGGTCGTTTCCGGACCTTCCTGCCGGCAGGCGGCCAGCAGGAAGGTGAGGGCCGTGAGGCAGATGATTCTTCTCATAGTTCCTTCGTTTTCATTGTTCGATCAGCGGGAAAGTCGTCCCTTCCTCCCAGTCCGCGACCCGGACGTCGACCCGGCCCCGGACCAGGTCGATGGCCACGTAGATGTCCTGGAGCTCCTCCGTCTTCCAGCTGTACCCGAGCCGGTCGATGTAGGCGCCCAGCGGGAAACGGGCCGGGGCGGATCCCTCCGGATGGATGGTGACTGCGAGGCCGTCGTCGCCCTGCCGCGGGACGCGGAAGGTGACGATGCTCTCCCCGGCGCGGGGGCGCGGTTCGCACCGGAACTTCCCGTCCACGGGCGACAGGTCCAGCAGGTCGAACCCGCAGGAGTTCCCCTCGACGAGGAACCGGCAGGTCCGGACGATGTCCGCGCTTTTCCGGATGTCCAGGAACACGGTGGCGAACTGCTTCCGGAAGGTGACGCTGGCATAGGCCATGTCGCCGGTGGCGTCGACCTCCCCGGCCCAGGCGTAGAGGGAATCGGCCTCCGACCCCGGCGGGATCCGCATCTGGCGCCCCTCCGCGAAGGCTTCCCGGTAGCCGGTGCAGGCCGACAGGGACAGCATCCCTTTGGGGACGGGTTTCGTCCAGTGCGGGCGGGCCTCTTCGATGCGGACCCGGTCCCGGAACAGCCGGTCGTCTCGCCAGCCCAGCAGTTCCGCTTCGCCGGCCGCGTCGGGGTCGGTGAAGGAGACCTGCAGGTGGCAGGGACACGGGCCGCGGTCTTCCTTGACCGAGCAGGCCGTGCCGGCCGCAAGGAGGGCCAGGCAGGCGGGGATGAGGTATCTGTCCATAAATCAGGAGGTTTCTGTGACTTGAAAGGCGGGTGACCAGTCGTCCGTGGACGTGCTGAATGTGACGTCGATGACGCCGGGCTCGTCCTTTTCCGGGTCCAGGGACCCCAGCTTCCGGATGACGGCTTCCTCGATGAGGTAGGTCCGGTTGCGCCGCGATTCGGGAAGCGTGACGGGGTAGTAGTAGGTCCGGTCCCCGATCTGCGCCTCCAGGACGAGCCTGGTTCGGCGTCGGGCCCAGGTCCCGGACCGGGTGTCCAGGGACGCCGGCAGGGGATTCGGGTAGAAATAGAAGACGTGTTCCTGCGTGTGGGGCCGGTCGGCCGAAACGGGGATGTCCAGGCCGGTCTCAGCCAGGAGCCCGTCCACGCCCGCCTCGGAACGGAACCCCATCCGGTTGTGCCATACGGAAGCCGTGGAGAGGATGTCCTCCGCCGTCCAGTCGCTTCCGTACCGGGATTTCCCGTAGCAGTTGGTCAGGTATATGCCCTTCAAGCGGAAGGGACGGGCGGCGAGGCTGGGGTCCACGAACTGGACGGACACCTTCCGGATCCCGGCCTTGCACACCAGCCGGTCCACGCCGATCCGCTGCACGCTCCCGTCCGGGACGGGCACGGAGACGGTCCGACGGCCGGCCATCACCAGCCGCCCGGGTGCGTTGTCGCCGAGGGCGGATTCCGCCCCGGCGAGCGCGCCGGGGGAGAGGTATCCGGCCGGGTCGAACGACGCCGGGGGATTGACCACGGCGAAGGCCGTGTAGTCGCCCGCCGGGAGCGTCTTCCGGATCTCCGCACCGGAAGACGAGGTCCCGGCTTCCGCCAGCCGGCCGTCCCGGTACAGCAGCAGCACCCAGTCGTCCACCGCGGCCTCGCCGTCCGTCCCGGTCGCGCGGGTCGTCTCTCCGAGGACGGAGAAGACGACCTCCACGCTCCCGGGCCCGGGCGGGGCCTCCCGGTGGCAGCCGCCGAGGATCAGGAGGCCGCCCAGCAGGGCCGTAAGTTTCGCTTCCATCGCCGGATCAGAGCGTGATTGTACCCATGTTCAGGCCGAGTTCCCACTCGTTGACGGTGATCTGGACGGTCGCGTCCCCGGTCTCGATCGGCGTGTACGGCACGTCGCCGGGCCGGTGCCGGATGACCAGTTCGTCGATGACGTAGGTCTTGTTTCGCTCCAGGACGGGCAGCACCACCGGATAGTATCCCTTCTTGCCTTCGAAGGTCACTTCGACGACGAGCAGCGTGTGGCGGGGTTTCCAGGTCGCGTCGTAGGCGTCCTCCTGCGTCGGGTTCGGATAGGGATAGAAGACGTGCTCTTTCTTGTACGGTTTCGCATTGGTGACCGTTGTCGAGGTCAGTTTGTCGTACAGGAGCGCGTCCAGGCCGTTGTCCTTGTGCCCGAGCTGGTTCACCCAGGTTCCGGGCGTCCCGTCCGTGGCGTAAGTGTTGTCGCCGGCGACATTGATCAGGTAGATGCCGTCGAGGGTCAGGGTCTCCTGGGCGAGCGCAAACTGGAAGTCCGTGGAGATCTTGTTGATGGACACCCGGGAAACGAGGCGCTTCACGGTGACGGGGACGGTGCCGCCGTCCTTGAGTTCCTGGGTGGCGCTGCCGCTCATAACGAACGCGTCGGTCTTGTTGTCGGCCAGCCGGCTGACCTTGGCCTTGAGTTCGGCCTCCGTCGACACGTCCTTGAGGACCGGCGCGTTCACGAGGGCCCAGACCGTCCGCTCGCCGGAGGTGGCCGTCAGCTGGGCGGTCATCGCCGCGCCGGCGTCCTGGTAGTCCTCCAGCTTGCCGTTGTTGAACACGTACACCTGGAGGTTTGTGACCTTCGATTCGTTCGCATAGGTCACGGACGTGGCGCGCGTCGGGGTGGTTCCAAGGATCGTGACGTTCACTTCGACGGGCTTTCCGTCGATGTCGGCCTTCTCCCGGGTGCAGGAGGCGAGGGCCAGGGCGGCCAGGGCCGCGGTAACAAGGAAATGGGTTTTCATGGATGAAAAAAGGTTAGGGTTTGAATGTCAAGTTGTTGTCGTTTTCGTCCGGTTCCCGGTCCAGGCCGTACCGGCGGATGAGGCCGGCGATCTCCGGGTCCAGGTTCCCGCGGTGCACGAACGACGGATTGAGGCGGCAGGCCTTCAGGTAGCTCTCGACGGCCCGCCGGTCGTCGCCCCGCCGGCTGTACAGGATCGCGAGGAGGTAGAGGACCTTGTCGGTCCGTTCCATCGGCTCCAGGACCTCCAGGGCGGAGGCGTTGTAGTCCAGGGCGCAGAAGGCGACGGCGGTGTTGTAGTCCTTGTAGGGCCGCAGCAGCGTGACCGCCTGCTCGTACTCCCGGTCGCGGATGGCCTGGAGGCCCCGCATATAGGCCGTGTCCACCACGGTGGTATGGACCGTGTCCTTCTGCAGGCCTTTCCGGTGCAGGTGGAAGTCGAAGCGGACCGTCCGGAGGCGGGGGTAGAGGCTTTCGCGGATGTGCCGGTAGGAGGGGAGTTTCTGGAGCCGCTGCTCCCGCAGGTCGGGCTCCCGGACGGAGGCCGTCCGCGCGTACTCCTCCTTCTCCTTCACGCTCAAATCACCATCCTCCCGCACGAGCGCGTCCAGCATCGTCCAGTTCTCCGGGTTGTTCCGGGAGAGCAGCCGGATCTCCGCCGGCGCCTCCTCCTGGTACGTGTCGTCCAGGCCGATATGGAATCCGCTGCGGCGGACGGAGTCCCGCCAGTGCCGGAGGAAGCCCTCGAAGTAGTCCGAGACGCTTTCCGACCGCCGCATCGACAGTTTCCGGTTGTGCTCGAACGATCCCTCCGGCGAACACGAGGCCGTGACCACGATGGAGTCCAGGTCGAAGTCCTTGTGTTGCAGGAGGCTTCGCAGGTTGCCCTCGATGCGGGCCATCTCCTCCCGGTTGTGCCCGGTCTCCTTCCGGATCTCGGCGCGGCCCTGCTCGAAGTCGATGTAGCAGGCGGTGTTGGCCTGGACCCGGCGCTCGGTCACGACGGTCTTGTAGCGGACGGCTTCGTCGCTCAGGCCGCTGATGGAGCTGATGTAGAAGGTCAGCGGATCGGTCCGGGGCACCCGGTAGATCCGGCGGTCCTCCTCGAAGATGTCGCCCGACAGCAGGACGGTCGCCTTGCGGAGCGAGGGCCGCACGTGGATGGACTGCACATAGTCGTAGAGGATGTCCCCGTCGGGGCTCACGATGACCGTGTCCAGCCGGAGGCCTTCCGTCACGATGGGCGCTTTCACGTATTTCCGGAACATGTCGTCCTTGCGGTTCACTTTCCACCGGTTCCGGCGGACGACCAGCTGGTTGGTGTAATGCACCAGCGCCTGCTGTTCGGTCACCCCGTAATGGGACCGGAATTCGTCGTCGGAGACGGCCGTCGAGTCGGTCTTGAACCGGTAGATGTCCGGCAGGTTCCGCCGCAGGAACATCTCCAGCTGGAAGCGGTCGACGAAGTGCGTGGAATCGGCCGCGATGGAATCGAGGAACCGCCGGTAATGCTCGTACCCCTTCAGCTGCGCCTTCCGGTAGCCTTCCCCCGTGATGAGGATCGGGTCCAGCCGGAGGCTGTCCTCCGCCACGAACAGGTCCGGGTAGAAGCGGAGCTGCCAGTCCCGGTCCTGCATCGCCTCCGGCACGATGATCCGGAAGTTGAGGTCCACCTTGCCGCTCCGTTCCGCCACGTTGCGGAAGCGGGCCGTGATCCGGGCCGCCTGGATGACATCCGTGGCGACCATCTCTCCGTTCTCGTCCTTGACGGCCCGCATGATCAGCACCTGGTTCCCGTCCGGGTCTTCCACGACCATCGTGTCCCGGCGGGGTTCCCCGCCCATCGCGATCTCCGGCAGCTCCTTCTCGTCGGCGATGACCATCTGGGCGCCCAGGGACTGGCGGCGGAGCCGCTCCAATTTTCCCTGGGAGCCGCAGCCGGCGAGAAGGAGGACGGCCAGGAGGACCACGCCTGTCAACCGCGTACGCATAACGCTACAGGAATCTTTGGGGTTGCACAGGGTCGTCGTCGGGGGGAAGGATGGTCACGCGGCGGGCCAGGATCTCCCAGCCGCTCCGTTCGGCGCCGTCGGCCATCGTGAAGCGGAAGGTGCGCACCCGTCCGGCGACCTGGACGATGACGCCCTTGCCGATCAGGTGCAGTTCCGGCATGTTCTTCCCTTCCCAGGCCGTGACGTTGAACCAGGTCACGTCCACGACGGGGTTGTTCCCCCGGTCCTTGTAGGAGTATTCGGTGACGAGGGAGAAGCGGCATACCTGGGAGTCGCCCACCCGGTTGAGGGAGGACTGGCCCACGATGCCGCGGAGTTCGATCTTGTTCAGAAATTCCATTGCAAACAGTTTTAGGGGTTTGACCAGGCCGTCGGTCCGGGCGCGCTTCCGGTTTCCGGCCGGGACAAAGGTAGGGGAGAAGCCGTCGGAAAGCCGCCGGAAAAGGGCCTCCGGCGTGCATCTTTTAATGATTCTTGCGCAGATTGTGCGTTTCTTGCCCTGCGGGGACAAGAAAAAAGCGGCCGTAAGAAACAATTCTTGCCGTGCGGGTTTCCCGTTGTTTCAAAGAATCGTTAAAACCCGCGCTATTTTTCTTGCCATCCTTGGAATAACCCCGCGGAAGGGCCATCTTCACGCGGTAAAACGCGGAAGACTATGAAGTACAGATTGGAGGAAACCGTTCCGCACTGTCTCGAGTGCGGCAACCCGCTGCCCTACGGGCGGAAAGACCGGAAGTTCTGCTGTCCGGCCTGCAAGAACCGGAACCACAACCGGCAGGCCCGGCAGTGGCGGTTCCGGTATGCCACGATCATCGGCATCCTGGAGAAGAACCACGACATCTTGCGCCACCTCATCCAGGTGGGCGTCCGCTCCATCGCGAAGGAGGAGCTCGCCCAGCTGGGCTACCGCCTGGGATTCGTGACGTCCAGCGGCCGGGAGGGATGCCGGACGGTGTGCCGCTGCTTCGACATCGTCTTCGTCGACATGGACACCCGGATCTCGGGCCTTGCGGTGGAAAACCTTCCCTTGTCCCGCGACGAAGCAGCCGGGGCATAAAAAAGGCTGACTCGGAAAGAGCCAGCCTTTATTTTACGTGACGGGAACCGTTACGCGGCCTTTTGCTTTTTCTGCGGGTCCTTGAACAGGATCCAGAACAGGATGCCCACGACGAAGGCGTAAGCGGCGAAGATGTACCAGACAGTGGGCCAGTTTTGAACCTGGGGATTCACGTCATCTGCCACATGATAAGCCTCTACGACTGCTCCGGCTGCGAGGGTACCGATGGTGGCGCCGAGGCCATTGGTCATCAACATGAAAAGACCCTGGGCACTGGAGCGGATGTCTGTGGAGGTGTTCTGTTCCACATACAGGGAGCCGGAGATGTTGAAGAAGTCGAATGCGACGCCGTACACGATGCAGCTCAAGATGAAGAGGAGCACCCCCGGGAAGTCAGGAGCACCGAGCCCGAAAAAGCCGAAGCGGAATACCCAGGCGAACATCGCGATGAGCATAACCTTCTTGATACCGAAACGTTTCATACAGAACGGGATGAGCAAGATGCATAACGTTTCGGAGGCTTGGGAGATAGCAATCAGCGCGTTAGAGTTCTTAACAGCAAAAGTGTTCTCAAAAACTTTGATACCGTCAACTTCTATATTGGCAAAAGAACTAAGGAAGGTATTGGCGTATCCATTAGTAATTTGCAGGGAAGCTCCAAGAAGCATGGAGAAGATGAAGAAGATGGCAAACTGAGGATCCTTAAATAAAGTAAAGGCCTTGAGGCCAAAGGCTTCAGCAAAGGATTGTTTTCCTTGGGCCTTATTTACAGGACAAGCCGGCATTGTGAGGGCGTATCCACAAAGGATAAGGGACAGAATACCCGAAGATATGAGTTGTGTGTAGGAATTCTGCATGGTGGGGTTGGAAACAAGTTCCCATGCGTTGGTATCTGAATTGATCAACCAGCAGTTACCAATCGGCAAGAAGTTGGTTAACAGCATGCTGCAGATGAAGCCGACGGTGCCGAACACGCGGATGGGCGGGAATTCCTTCACGGGGTCCATTCCCTCGGCGGCGAAGGCGTTGTAGGAGACGGAGTTCGCGAGGGCGATGGTGGGCATGAAGAAGGCGACGCTCAGGCTGTACAGGATGAACAGGGGAGCGAACTGGACGGACTGTCCGGCACTCATGCAGTAGAAGCCGGCCCCGGCCATGAAGATGCCGGCGAGGCCGTGGCACAGGGAAAGGACTTTCTGCGCCTGGATCTTGCGGTCCGCCACGATGCCCATGAGGGTGGGCATGAAGATGGAGACGATGCCCTGCATGGCGAAGAACCATTTGATCTGGTTGCCTAAGCCAATATTGAAGAGATAGCGGCCGAGGGAGGTCAGGTAGGCACCCCAGACGGCGAACTCCAGGAAGAGCATCAGGATGAGCTTCAGGGTAATGGGTTTGAATTTCATCTCAGTGTATGGTTTGATTATCGTTTCGGGTTCTCAATCACACAAAAATACGAAAAAATCCGTAACTTTGACCGATTAAAGGAAAATTGATGTTCACGTTCCAGCTCACAGCCCGGGATCCCGGGTCCGCCGCCCGCGCGGGCGTGATCTCCACCGACCACGGGGAGATCCGCACCCCCATCTTCATGCCGGTGGGCACCGTCGGCTCCGTCAAGGGTGTCTATCACAAGGACCTGGAGGAGGACATCCGGGCCGAGATCATCCTCGGCAACACCTATCACCTCTATCTCCGCCCCGGCCTGGACACGCTCCGCAAGGCCGGCGGCCTGCACAAGTTCGAGCACTGGGACCGGCCCATCCTCACGGACAGCGGCGGCTTCCAGGTCTTCTCCCTGGCCCCCATCCGCAAGCTGACCCCGGAAGGATGCCGGTTCGCCTCCCACATCGACGGCTCCCGCCACACCTTCACCCCGGAGAACAACGTGGACACCCAGCGCATCATCGGGGCCGACATCATCATGGCCCTGGACGAGTGCTGCCCCGGGGACGCGGACATCCGCTACGCCACGAAGTCCCTGAAGCTGACGCAGGGCTGGCTGGAGCGCTTCGCCGCGCATTTCGACGAGACGGAACCCCTGTACGGCTACGGCCAGACGATGTTCCCCATCATCCAGGGCTGCGTGTATCCGGACCTGCGGAAGCAGGCGGTGGAGCACGCGCTGAGCCTGGACAACGCGAACCGCGGCGGCTACGCCGTCGGCGGCCTCGCCGTCGGGGAGCCCACCGAGAAGATGTACGAGATGCTGGAGGTGACCTGCCCGCTCCTGCCGGAGGGCAAGCCGCGCTACCTGATGGGCGTCGGCACGCCGGCGAACATCCTCGAGGGCATCGCCCGCGGCATCGACATGTTCGACTGCGTGATGCCCACGCGCAACGGCCGCAACGGCATGCTGTTCACCTGGCAGGGCGTCATGAACATGCGCAACGCCAAATGGACGGACGACTTCACGTCGCTGGATCCGGAAGGGACCTCGTTCGTGGACCACTACTATACCCGGGCGTACCTCCACCACCTGTTCGTCGCGAAGGAGATGTTCGCGGCGATGGTGGCCACGGAGCACAACCTCGCCTTCTACCTGGACCTCGTCCGCACGGCCCGCCGCCACATCGAGGCGGGGGATTTCGCCGCCTGGAAGGACGCGACTGTCAAAAAGCTGATGCAGAGACTGTAATGGGAATCAATAAACTCGACTGGTACATCATCAAGAAGTTCCTGGGGTCGTTCATCGTCGCCCTGGGCCTGCTGACGGTCATCGTCATCATCTTCGACGTGAGCGAGAAGATCGACGACTTCGTCCAGAAGGAGGCCCCGCTGAAGGCGATCGTCGTGGACTACTACCTGAACTTCATCCCGTACTTCATGAACATGTACAGCCCGATGGTCGTGTTCCTGACGGTGATCCTGTTCACGTCCAAGATGGCGCAGAACTCCGAGATTGTCGCCATCCTCTCCTGCGGCGTCAGTTTCCATCGGATGATGGTGCCGTACCTGGTGTCGGCCTGCATCGTCGCGCTGGCGTCGATGGGGCTCGGCCTCTGGGTGATCCCGCGGGCGAACGTGACGCGGGTGGCCTTCGAGCAGAAGTACAACCCCCGCGCGAAAGTCAAGTTCGGTCACGACATGCATTACAAGCTGGAGGACAACAAGTTCGTGTATCTGGAGTCCTTCAGCTCCTGGAACAACACGGCGTACAACTTCACCCTCGAGCAGATTTCGGACGACCATATGATCTCCAAGCTCTCCGCGGAGTCGGCCCAGTGGGACAGCCTCAGCGGGAAGTGGAAGCTCCGCAACTGGTTCATCCGCGACTACGGCGAGGGACTCCAGGACCGCATCCGGTCGGGCAGCCAGCTGGACACGACCCTGAGCCTCACCCTCGACGACTTCTACTACAACGACTATACGATCGAGCAGCTGGACGCCAAGCAGATGGACCAGCTCATCGACACCCAGCTCGCCCGCGGCGACGCGACCGTGATGTACGCCCAGATGCAGAAGCACCGGCGGTATTCGATGCCGCTGTCGGCCATCATCCTCACCATCATCGCCGTGTCCCTGTGCTCGAAGAAGCGCCGAGGTGGCATGGGATGGAACATCGCCGTGGGCCTCGCCCTCGGCTTCTCCTACGTCCTGTTCGAGCAGTTCAGCAAGATGTTCGTCGTGACGGACACCCTGCCCGCGGGCATCGCCACGTGGATTCCGAACATCCTTTATGCCCTCATTGCGGCGTTCCTGTACATCATCGCTCCGAAATAGTATGACAAAAGTCAAAATCGTCAACAAGTCCGGCCAGCCCGTGCCGGCCTATGCGACCCCCCTTTCCGCCGGGATGGACCTCCGGGCCTGCCTCGAGGCGCCCGTCACCCTCGGTCCGCTGGAGCGGGCCCTCGTTCCGACGGGCCTTTACATCGCCCTGCCGGCCGGCTTCGAGGCGCAGGTGCGCCCCCGCAGCGGCCTCGCGGCGAAGCACGGCATCACGGTCCTGAACACCCCCGGCACCATCGACGCGGACTACCGGGGCGAGATCAAAGTCATCCTCGTGAACCTGTCGAACACCCCGTTCGAGATCGTTCCCGGGGAGCGGATCGCGCAAATGGTCGTCGCCCGCCACGAGCGGGTGGAATGGGAAGAGACCGACAGCCTGGACGAGACGGAGCGCGGCGCCGGCGGTTTCGGCAGCACTGGAAGATAAACTATGGAAATCAGCGAGTTATATTCCCTGTTCCTCGCCTCCAAGGGCGTGAATACGGACACCCGGACCATCCAGCCCGGCCAGCTTTTCGTCGCCCTCAAGGGCGAAACGTTCGACGGCAACGCCTATGCGATGAAGGCCCTCGAGGCCGGCGCCGCCTATGCCATCGTCAATGACTACGCCGAGGGTGACGACCCCCGCCTCCTCCGTTTTCCGGACACGCTCCGGACCCTGAAGGAACTCGCGGCCTGGCATCGGCAGCAGCTGGAGATCCCGGTCATCGGCCTGACCGGCACGAACGGAAAGACCACCACCAAGGAACTCATCCGCGAAGTCCTGGCCACGCATTTCACCGTCGCGGCCACGAAGGGGAACCTGAACAACGACATCGGCGTGCCCCTGACCGTCCTCGGCATCGGCCCGGACGCGGAAATCGCCGTCGTGGAGATGGGCGCGAACCATCCCGACGACATCTCCGCCCTGACCTGGGTGAGCCAGCCGGCGTACGGCCTCATCACCAATGTGGGCAAGGCCCACCTCCTGGGCTTCGGCAGCTTCGAGGGCGTCAAGAAGGCCAAGGGCCAGCTCTACGACTGGCTCTCCGAGCACGACGGCCAGGCTTTTGTCAATGTCGACGACGACAACCTCTACGAGATGGCCGTCTCCCGGCCCCTCTCCATCATCCCGTACGGGGTGGCGGGGGAGGACGCGGAGATTCTGCCCACCTCCGCGGAGAACCCCTTCCTGCGGATGTCCATCGGCGGGGAAACGCTGGAGACCAAGCTCGTCGGCGCGTACAACGCCGCGAACGTGATGGCCGCCCTTGCGGTCGGCCGCCAGTTCGGCGTCCCGCTCGCGGACGGCCTCGCCGCCATCGCGGCCTACACCCCGTCCAACAACCGCTCCCAGATGACCCGCACGGAACGCAACGTCGTCATCGAGGACGCCTACAACGCCAATCCTTCCTCGATGGCCGCCGCCCTGGACAACTTCGCCCTGTTAAACGCCGACTGCAAGATTGCGATGCTCGGTGACATGCGCGAACTGGGCGACGACTCCGTGAAGGAACACGTCAAGATCCTCCAGAAACTGGACGACTGCGGCCTCACGCACGCCTGCCTCGTGGGCGAAGAGTTCAAGAAGGCCCTGGAAGAGGCCGGCACGCCGGACTATGTCAAGTGGTTCGCCACCTCCGACGACCTCGCCGCCGCCCTCGCCGAACGCCCCCTCACCGGCGCCACCGTCCTCGTCAAAGGCTCCAACAGCGTCCGCATGGGCAAGGTGCTTCCGACACTGTAGTCTATTCCATCCATTTCCGGATCACCCCCCGCCCGAGCGCGGCGCAGAAGAGGCCGACGGCGAGGCCGAAGAGGGTGCCGACGAAGATGTCGCCGAAGAAATGGGCCGCCATCATCACGCGGCTCAGGGCGACGAGCGCAGCCCACAGGAAAATGCAGATGCCATACGCCCGGTATCGGCATCGGCGGTCATTGAGCCGGAAGCCCAGCCAGGAGCAGATGGCGAATCCGAAGGAGTTGCTGGCGTGGCCGGAGAAGAAGCCGAAGAAGCTGGAGCGGTTGATGGGCCAGTGCAGGCCGCGCTCCAGCAGGCTTGTCGTATAATACGGCCGCAGGCGGTCGATGCCTTCCTTGATATGGTAGGAGATCTGGTCCGCGAGGGTGACGCAGAGGATGCAGGACAGGATGACGACGAGTCCCTTTTTCCAGCCCAGGCGGTAGATCATCACGCCCATGATGACCCCGTACATCGGGAACCAGATGCGGACATCGGACAGGAACATCCAGAGCTGGTCGCTCCACGGGCTATGGAACCCGTTGAGCCACAGGGTGATTTCCTGGTCGATGCCGATGAGACGCTCCACGATGCTACTTGTTCAGCGCCTTCCAGAGTTCTTCCTTGAGTTCGTTCAGGCCCGTCTGCGCGACGGCGGAGATGAACACGTGCGGGATGTCCGCCGGGAGTTTCTTCTCGATCTTCTTGCGCTCTTTCTCGTCGATGAGGTCCGTCTTCGTGACGGCGAGGACGCGGTCCTTCACGAGCAGTTCGGGATTGTACTCCTTGAGCTCGCTCAGCAGGATGTCATAGGCCTTGGCGACATCCGGCTCGTCGGCGGCAACCATGAACAGGAGCACGGAGTTCCGTTCGATGTGCCGCAGGAAGCGCATGCCGATGCCCCGGCCCTCATGGGCCCCCTCGATGATACCGGGGATGTCGGCCATCACGAAGGAACGGTCGTCATAGTACTTGACGATGCCCAGGTTCGGTTCCAGGGTGGTGAAGGCGTAATTGGCAATTTTGGGTTTGGCCGATGTGATGGCGGCCAGGAGGGTGGACTTGCCCGCGTTCGGGAAGCCCACGAGGCCCACGTCGGCGAGGACCTTCAGCTCCAGGATGAACCAGCCCTCGACGCCTTCCTCGCCGGGCTGGGAATAGCGCGGCGTCTGGTTGGTGGGCGACTTGAAGTGGTCGTTGCCCCAGCCGCCGCGGCCGCCCTCGCACAGGATGTACTCCTGGCCGGGCTCCACGATCTCGGTGATGACCTCGTCCGTCTCCGCGTCCTTCACGGTCACGCCCAGGGGCACTTCCAGGACGATGTCCGCCCCGTTCTTGCCCTTGCGGAGCGCCGCCCCGCCCGGCTCGCCGTTCTCCGCCCGCACGACCTTGCGATAGCGCAGGTGGATGAGCGTCCAGAACTGCGGGTTCGCCCGGAGGATGATGTGGCCGCCCCGGCCGCCGTCGCCGCCGTCCGGCCCGCCTTTGGGCACATACTTCGCCCTATGCAGATGCATCGATCCGGCCCCGCCGTGTCCGCTCGCACAGAAGATCTTGACGTAGTCTATGAAGTTCGATTCAGCCATTGTCTGGTAGGTTTATGCTACAAAGATAAGGATTATTTCGCGATGGCCCCCTTTACAGCGCAAAGTGCTTCGTGTCCCCGTAGGCGTTCCAGTTGCGGAGGTCGAGGGTGAGGGCGGACTGGTCGTAGACGTTGCTGAACTGGGTGTCCTCGACGGTGCCGTTGTCCCAGACGAGGTCCTTCCAATGGACCTGGGCCAGGCATTCCTGCGCCTCGTCGAAGGTGAGGGTCCCGTTGTGGCCGGCGAGGTAGGCGCCGGCGGTCTCGTAGCGCCACCAGCTCTTGCTGTGGGGGTTGCCCACGGCCGGGTCGGGCTCGGTGGTGTAGTACTTGTCCGACAGCAAGTGGTTGGTAACCAGCATGTACTTGGCGTCGGGGGCCTTGCGGACAATCATCGTCTTCCAGCCGTCGTCCTTGTCGAACTCCACGACGGCGCAGTCGCCGTTCGCGTCGGCCACCATGTAGTGGTAGCCCGAGCCCACGGCGGCGTCGTGGCACACGTCCACCGTCTCCAGCAGGTCAAGCGCCTCCTGGACGGTCGCGCAGCGGTCCAGCCACAGGCGCATGATGATGGTCGTGCCCACGTTGTGGCGCTCGGTGTCCTGCTGGGCGGCCTGCTTCGGAAGGGCCATGATGGAGGTGCAGAGGCCCTTCTCGTTCATCCCGTCCACGGGCGCGTAGACGGAGGCGAGGCAGCTCAGCGAGGCCAGGAACGAGCTCGGGAGCTTCTCCAGTGAGTATCCGAAGTGGGACATGTCGCTGACGGCGATGGACGCATAGCCCTTCTTCGGGCGGGAGACGGTCACCATCGTCGGGTTCTTGAAATAGTCGTAGTTGCGGCCGAACCGGAAGCCGTCGCCCTCGGCCTTCGCGGCCTGGAAGCTGGTGCAGTTGAAGGTCGCCATTTCGCCGTTCTCGTCGGCCACCTGCGCGCTCTTGATCTTGAGGGGGAGGCCCTTGCCGATGCGGCCGACCACATAGTCCAGCAGCTCCGCGTTCGTGTCCACGTCTTTGTCGATGAGGTCGTCCAGGTCGTAGGCGGCCTTGTACACCATCTGATACAGGTAAGGGTTCCCGTCGACGGACTCGATGGAGCAGACGGTGCGGATTTCGCCGCCCCAGATGCAGAGGACGACAAGGATGAGGGCGAGGAGGATTCCGAGGATCCAGAGAAGGACTTTTTTCATGGTCAGCGTGTTTATCATCCAAAGATAGCAAAAAATGCGTAACTTCGCGGTCGTTTTTGCGTTACGGGATGGATCAGGATCAAAAGAGCTCACTCATCGGCAACCTGGCGTGCTTCACGGCCTACGCCATTTTCGGGTTCAACATCATCAGCTGCAAGAGCATCGCGCTGGACGGGAACGTCACGCCGATGGCCCTCTTCTGCCTGCGTTCCTTCGGGGCGACGGCCCTTTTCTGGCTGTGGTCCCTGTTCACGGCCCCGCACGAGCACATCCACAAGGAAGATGTCTGGAAGGTGGTCGTGGCCTCGTTCCTCGGCCTCTTCATGACGCAGCTCTCGTTCCTGTTCGCCATCACCAAGACAACCGCCATCGACGCGTCCATCATGAGCACCTTGAGCCCCATCATGACGCTTGTCATCTCGGCCCTCGTCATCAAGGAGAAGATCACCTGGAGCGGCGTCGCGGGCATCGCGCTCAGCCTCGTGGGCGTGCTGATCCTCATCTACAACTGCATCTCCATCCGTTCCGGGGCCGATTCCACCTCCATCTGGGGCATCCTGGGGATGCTCGTGAATACGCTGTGCTTCGCCGCCTACGTGGGCATCTTCAAGCCCGTCATCCGGAAGTATTCGGTAGTGACCTTCATGAAATGGATGTTCCTCTTCTCGTCCCTGATGGCCCTCCCGTTCAGCTTCCGCGCATTCCAGGCTTCTAACCTCGCGGCCGTGCCCATGGACATTTTCTGGCAGATCGCCTACGTGGTCGTCTTCGCCACTTTCGTGGCCTATTTCCTCATCCCCATCGGCCAGAAGCGGCTGCGCCCGGTGGTCGTTTGCATGTACACGTATGTCCAGCCCGTCATCGCGATGGTCATCGCGCTGGCGATGGGCCTGGACCACCTGACCGCCCTCAAGGTCGCCGCCTCCCTCCTGGTCTTCATCGGCGTCGGCCTTGTGAACTTCGTTCCCAAGAAATAATTGATTATCTTTGTGGATGTAACCAAACGGTCGATCCATGAAGAAGAAAAGATTACTGGTCGTGGCGTTGGCGCTGATCGCGCTGATTCCGGCGTATGCGGTGCTCAACGAAAAGGACCTCTCGCAGACGCTGTCCGTGCTCCGGTATGAACTGCGTTCCGCCTGGAAGGCGTCCTCGGAACGGGCCCAGCGGACGATGAGCCGCGGCGCCCGGCAGCGGGCGCAGCTCGTGGAGATGATGCAGCGAAGCAACGAGCTCTCCTTGATGCTGTATTCGCAGAAGCAGGACTACACGTTCGATATGACGTATGCCTTGAACGAGGTGTCCCGCCAATACGAGGAGTTCGCCTCGCAGAAGCTTCCGTTCGACGACATCATCACCCGGCTGGACATCGACATCGACCGGTACGACCGCCTGGTCCATACGCTCAAGCGCCTGCCGCCGGCGCAGCTGATGGCCTACCGGGACAGCACCGGCCAGTTGGTGTACCTGGACCGGGACGCGTGGCGGCACCGGCGGGATTCGCTCCGCCAGACGCGCGGCGAGATGGCCACCCAGCGCGCGATGGACACGACCGGCCGGACGCGCCCCTTCATGCTGGATTCGCTCGGCCAGGCCGACCGGGACAGCTGTATCTTCTACGCGCAGAACCTGCTGGACGCCTGCCGGTTGCAGAAAGCGCAACTGGTGCGCGACAGCACGCATTACGCGGAGACCGCCGCGCTCCTGAAATCCAGCTACGACTATGCCCAGCAGCGGTACAAGACCGTCCAGAACCGCATCTTCATCGAAGGACAGACGGCCTATGGCACCCTTCTCAAGAACTTCCCCCGCTATTGGCAGCAGGCCACCCGTGACGCCATCGACAAGTACAGCCCCAACGCGATCGGGGACGTGAACAGCCAGTGGCGCGGTCCGATGGTGACCGGATTCTCGCTCTTCGTCCTGTTCTGGCTGGTCATCTCCGTGCTCGTCAGCGTCCTGCTGGCCCAGTTCCTGACCCGGAAGGTCCCGTTCTTCAAGCAGGAACGGATCGCTTCGCACCGCTTCGAGATGACCCTGATCCTGTCCGTGGTCATCTTCGCCCTGTCGATCATGATCGCCAGCTGGGTCGCCAAGCAGAATTTCCTGTCGATGGCCTCCAAGCTTCTCGTGGAGTTCGCCTGGATGCTGGCGGCCATCCTGGTTTCGCTCGTCATCCGCCTGAAGGACGAGGGGGTGCGCAAGGGCATCGGCCTGTATTTCCCGATTCTGCTGCTGAGCCTCATCGTGATCTCGCTGCGGATCGCTTTCATCCCCAACAGTCTGTTGAACATCCTGTTCCCGCCCGTCCTGCTGATCTTCACCCTGCTGCAGGGATGGTCCCTGTTCCATTACCGGAAGTCGCTTCCGGGCTGGGATGTCTTCTATGGATGGGTCTCCCTCCTGATCCTGGTGGCCACGACGGTCGTCGCCTTGTCGGGCTACGTCCTGCTCGGCGTGCAGCTCCTCATCTGGTGGATCTTCCAGCTGACCATCCTCCAGACGATCACGGCGGTCTATGACCTCCTGCACATCTACTATGTGCGGCATGTCCACGACGCCAAGCAGCATTTCATCGACGAGCATCCCAACCTCCCGAACAAGACGGACGAGGACCTCATCACGGTGACCTGGCCCCATTCCCTGGCGAAGCAGGCGCTGCTCCCCATCTTCCTGGTCCTGTCCATCCCGTTCAGCATCTCCATGGCTTCCGGCGTGTTCGACCTCCACAGCGTGTTCGAGGAGTATTACCATTATCCTTTCCTGAACATCGAGGGCTACATCCACCTGTCCTTCTCCAAGGTCATCCTCGTGGTCACGCTGTTCTTCGTGTTCCGCTATCTGTCCTACGCCCTCAAGGCCTTCTACCGCCTGATCAAGATCCGCTCCCTCCTGAAGGGGTCCAAGGAGCGCGTCTTCCACGAGAACCAGGCGAACTTCACCCTGGCGGAGAACATCATCGGCATCTCCCTCTGGGCCATCTACATCATCGCGGTGTTCGTCCTCCTGAAGATTCCGACGGGGGCGGTCAAGGTGGTCGGCGCCGGTCTGGCGACCGGTCTCGGTTTCGCGATGAAGGACATTCTGAACAACTTCTTCTGCGGCATCCAGCTGATGTCCGGCCGCCTCCGGGTGGGCGATTTCATCGAGTGCGAAGGCGTCCGCGGCCGGGTGGATTCCATCTCCTACCAGAGCACCCAGATCATCGCCACCGACGGTTCCGTGATGGCCTTCCCGAACTCGACCCTGTTCAACAAGAACTTCAAGAACCTCACGAAGAACCACTCCTACGAGCTGGTCTCCATCCCCGTGGGCGTCAAGTACGGGGTCGATGTGGACGCCGTCCGGAAAGTCATCAAGGACGCGCTGCAGCCGCTCCTGGTCAAGGATGTCTACGGGCGCGACGTCGTGGATCCGAACTTCGGCATCCAGGTGCGTTTCGACGACTTCGGCGACAACAGCGTGAACCTGACCGTCCTCCAGTGCATCACGGTGGAGGAGCACTACACCTATCCGGCGCGTGCGAAGGAGCTCATCTACAACGCCCTGAACGACAACGGCATCGAGATTCCGTTCCCGCAGCGCGACCTGTATATCAAGGCAATGCCTTGATATACGTTTACCCCCGCGCTTCGCGCTGCCCCCAGGGGCGGCCGGGGGAAGCCCCCCGGACCCCCTCCCATCCAGGTGCTAGAGTTTTCCCAGCAACAGTTCGAACAGGCGGGGCTTGGCGTAGGCGTCAAGCTCCGCTTCTTCGATCCAGATGCAGCCATCGGGAAGGGCCGGCCTTTCTGCGGGTTCCCAAAGATAGAAGTCCGCGAGGAGCGTGCGGTGCGTGAGCTGGTGCTTGAAGCCCTTCACGACGGGCTTCGCCCCGGCGGGGACATCGTCCGTCAAAAGCGGCTCCCACAGTCCCTGCCAGATGTCGCCCGGCCCGCGCCGATGGACGGCGGTCCGGCCTTGGAAACGCACATAGACATAGGTCAGATGCCGCTCCACGGGCTTCCGGGCTTCCTGCTTGACCGGCAGGAGTTCCACCCGTCCGTCGCGGAACGCCTGGCAGGAAGGCTGCAGCGGGCAGGTCAGGCAGGCGGGATTCACCGGCGTGCAGCAGGTGGCGCCGAAGTCCATCATCCCCTGGTTGAAAGCGGCGGGCGCCTCCGGCGGCAGGAGCCGCTGGGCGAGCGCCGCGAATTCCTTCTTCGCGGCCGTGGACCCGACCGGCGTGGCGATGCCGAAATACCGCGCAAGGACGCGGTAGACGTTCCCGTCCACGACGGCGGCCGAAAGGCCGAAGGCGATGGAGCCGATGGCCGCGGCGGTGTAGTCGCCCACGCCTTTCAGGCTCCGGATGCCCTCCAGCGTGGAAGGGAAGCCGCCCATCGACACGATCTGTTTCGCCGCGGCGTGCAGGTTCCGGGCGCGGGAATAGTAACCGAGCCCCTGCCAGAGCCGGAGCACCTCGTCCTCGGGGGCGGCGGCCAGGGACTCGACGGTGGGGAAGCGGTCCATGAACCGTTCCCAGTAGGCCCATCCCTGGGCCACGCGCGTCTGTTGCAGGATGATTTCGCTCAGCCACACCGCGTACGGGTCCCGGGTCCTCCGCCACGGGAGGTCCCGGCCGTTCTCGGCATACCAGCGGAGGATGGTCTCGGAGAAGACCATTTCGCCGGCTATTTGAAGCTGGAGCCGCCCACGAACTCCCGGAGGAGGGAAGTGGAGGGGATTTCCTTGTCGGGGACCGGCGTGAAGTAGTGGATGAACTTCAGCAGGCGGTGCGCCTCGGAATACTCCGGACAGTTCTGCGGCACGCTGCGGAGGATGGGTTCCGCGTGGTTCTTCAGGACGGCGAACTCGATGAGGTAGGCCGAATTGAACATCACGTCGGCCATCTCCTGGTAGGGATAGATCCACTGGTGCTCGGCGCGGCGGACGTTCGGCCACTGGCTGATGGACTCCCGGGCCGTGAAGGCGCCCTTGTTGTAGTCGCGGACGATGCGGCGGAGGAGCCGGTTGTCGCTCGTGGGAATGCAGTTGTGGTTGTCCAGCAGGATGCCCGTGAGGGTGTTGATGAAGATCTTGAACTTGGCCGGGGCCGGTATCTGCTCGGTCAGGGCCGGATTCAGGGCGTGGATGCCTTCGATGAGAAGGATGCAGCCCGGTTCCAGCTTGATCTTCTTGCCGTTGTACTCGCGCAGGCCCGTGACGAAGTTGAATTCGGGAACGTCGACCTCCTCACCGGCGATCATCCGCATGATGTCCTTCTCCATCAGGGCGTGGTCCACGGTCTCGAAGTTGTCGAAGTCGAAGCTGCCGTCGGGGAAGCGCGGAGTGTCCAGCCGGTTCACGAAATAGTCGTCCGTGGACATCGACAGGGGCTTGAGGCCGCAGGCCTTGAGCTGGATGGACAGACGCTTGCAGAAGGTGGTTTTTCCGGAGGAGGACGGTCCCGTGATGAGGACGACCTTGACCGGGTCCTCGCTGCGGTAGCGGCGGTCGATCTCCTCGGCGATCTGGACGATCTTCTTCTCCTGCAGGGCCTCCGCGATCTGGATGAGATCGGTGGCGTGCCCGTTCAGGATGGCGCAGTTGACGTCGCCCACGGTGTTCAGGCCCATGATGATGTTCCACCGGAGGTTCTCCTTGAACATCTCGTAGGTCTTGGGCTGGTCCGTGAAGGGGGCGAGGACGTTCGGGTTCTCCAGGTCCGGTTCCCGCAGGAGGATGCCGTCGTGGTAGGGCTGGATGCCCCAGACGGTTAGGTAGCCGGTGGAGGGGACGAGCTTGCCGTAGTAGTAGTCGGCGGTGTCGTCCAGGGTATAGTAGTCCGTGTAGGCCTCGCCGCTGGTCTCCAGGAGCTTGACCTTGTCGTCGTAGCCGGATTTCCGGAATTCCTTGATGGCCCTTTCGGTCTGGACGTCATAGCGGTGGAAGGGCAGGTCCTTCTCCACGAGTTCCTTCATCCGGGCCTCCAGGAGCTTGAGGTCCTCCGAGGTGAGGTCCGTGCCGTCGGCCTTCCGCAGGTGGCAGAAATAGCCGCCGGAGATCGGGTGCTCCATATACAGCTGGCTGTCCGGGAACACGTCCGTGGCCGCCTTGTACATCAGGAAGCACAGGGAGCGGAAGTACACCCGCCGGCCGCTGGCCTCCCGGACGTCCAGGAACTCGATGTCCTTGTTCTGGTACACCTTGAACTTGAGGCCCTGGGAGACGTTGTTGACCTTGGCCGACACGATCGGGTAGGGCCGGTCGAATTCGAAGTCGGGCAGCATCTGGGCGAGGGAAGTGCCTTCCGGGTACTTCCGGGAAGTCTTCGTGTTCTTGCAATAGACCTGCAGCATAGGGACTATTCTTTAATCGTAGTGATTCGGTTCACGGGGAGGGAGAAGGCGATGCCCTTGGCCTCGTCGGCCAGGCCGCAGTCCTTGTAGATAGCCTTGAGGACGTCGTCCTTGATGGCCTTGGGTACGAGGATCATCAGCACTTCCTTGTCCGGCTGGATATTGATGCTGAAAAACTCCTCGGCTTCGGGATTGGCCGACCCGCGGGCGCGGAGGATGGTCCCGCCCTTGGCGCCGGCGCCCCGCGCCGCCTCCATCACATTCTGCGAGAATCCTGCATTCACGATGCAGACGATCAGTTCGTGCTTGTGCTCTTCCATAGGTGGTATTATGCTTCTTCCTTGACGGTTCGCTTGTCGTTCGACAAGAATCCATATACGAGCGTGCCGATGACGCTGGTCATCGGGACGGTGAAGGCGACGCCCTTGTAGTTCTTCCCCTTCTTGAAGGTCTGGTCCAGCAGGTCGATGAGGCTCGCGGCCTCGTCGGCCCGGACGACGCTCATCAAGAGGGATTTCGGATTCTCCGTGAGGCCCAGGTAGTTCAGGATCAGGTGCGAGGTGCCTTTGGCCGGGACCGTGAGCTGGAGGTTGGCCTGGTGGGACTGGATGAGGCTGGAGTAGTAGGCCGCCTTGTCGTTGTGCACGACGGCCAGCAGCAGCTCCAGCTTCATCGGGGCGATATTCCGGGTTTGAGCCATGCTAGTCGAAATAAATGATCTGGTCGTCGGCCGCGGCGAGGATGCGGCGGATGGCCGCGCTCTCCCGCCGGCGGACGCTCACGACGGACTTGAAGCCAAGGGACTGGATGGTGATGAGCGGGGTCATCGCCACCATCGACACCACGCCGAACGCGAAGTCCAGCACGGCGGATTCCCCCTGCAGGGTGCAGCAGGCGCCGATCACCAGGGGCAGGATGAAGCTCGAGGTGAGCGGGCCGCTGGCGACGCCGCCGGAGTCGAAGGCGATGGCGGTGTACAGCCGGGGCACGAAGAAGGACAGCCCGAGCGAGATCAGGTAGCCCGGGATGAGGTAGTACAGGAGGGAGAACCCGAACCGGACGCGCAGGACCGACAGGCCGATGGACACGCCCACGCCGATGGACAGGGCCAGCATCATCTGCCGCCGGCTCACCTCGCCGCCGGTGATTTCCTCGACCTGGTTGTTCAGGACGTGGACGGCCGGCTCCGCGAGGACGACGACCATCCCCAGCACGAAGGCGAAGATGACCAGGAGCTTGGGGCTGTAGGCCGCAAGCTGGGTGCCGATCTTGAAGCCGATGGGCATGAAGGCCATCGAGACCGCGGCGAGGAAGAGGACCAGGCCGACGAACGTATAAACGATGCCGAACAGGATCTGGATGATTTTCGTCCGGGGAAGTTTCAGGACCGCCGCCTGGAGAATGAAGAAGAACAGGACCACCAGGAGGAGGGACTTGACCACGTCCAGGGCCATTTCCCCGAACAGGTGCCAGACGCCGCCTTTCAGGACCGTGTCCATCGAATAGTCCGGGATGGCGAAGGACAGGTCGCCGGAGGCGGAGAGGGACAGCAGCAGCACGGCGGCGATGGGGCCGACGGAGCACAGGGCGATGAGGCCGAAGCTGTTCTCGCCGGCGTTCCGGCCGCCCACCGTGAGGGCGATGCCCACGCCGAGGGCCATCAGGAAGGGCACCGTGATCGGCCCGGTGGTCACGCCGCCGGAATCGAAGGAAAGGGGCAGGAAGGAGCCCTTTCCGCTGTCAATCAGGATGGCGGCCAGGCAGAACAGCACCATATAGCAGAACAGCAGGATGCTGGTCAGGTCGCTGTGGAACAGGATTTTGATGACGGCGATGAGCAGGAACAGGCCCACGCCCAGGCCGACGGCGGCGATGAGGACCGTCCCGTTCATCACGGCGCCGACCTGACCGGCCAGGACCGAGAGGTCCGGCTCCGCCACCGTGATGAGGAGTCCCATCACGAAGCTGACGCCGAGCAGGACGCCCAGTTTCTTGGATTGGGTGAGGCCTTCGCCGATGTGCTGCCCCATCGGGGTCATCGCCATATCGGCGCCCAGGTTGAAGAGGCTGATGCCGGCCACCAGGAGAATGGCGGCGCCGGCGAAGACGAGCAGTTCGTGCCGGGAGATGTCCACCCACGGGGTCACGGAGAGCAGAAAGACCAGAAGGCTGACCGGTACGACCGAAATCAGGGATTCCTTGAGTTTTTCCCGCAAAGATTTCCAGAGGTCCCGGAAGATGGCTGAAGCGTTTCCCATACCGCAAATATAGCAAAAACCTCCCTTATCCCGAAAACAACCTGCCCGGTTTTTTACTATATTTGTATTGGCTAACTACACATTTCCATGAAAAGAGTCATTCCATATTGGGAAAAAGGGGGCGACTGGGCCCAGCAAGGGCTTTTCATCAAGCGTGTTGAGTCCAGCCTGCCCGTGGAAGCGACGGAAATCCCGCGTACCACGCTGCCGTGCTTCGCATTTCTGTTCCTGCTGGAAGGGGAGATGCTCGCGGACGTAGACGGAGAGTCCTGCCTGTGCCGGGGCGGCCAGCTGCTGCTGATTCCGGCCAACATCCCTTTCTCCGTCCATCATTATACCGACATCGTGGGCTATACGGGCGGTTTCTCGCCGTCCTCCCTCCGGGACATGTCCTACGGCTTCCTGACCAGCGGCAAGCCGGTTTTGCGCACCTACTGGTTCGACAGCGCCACCTTCGTCGCCCAGGTGATGGACCGGATGATCGCCGCCTTCGCCCGCGGAGACACCGGGTATCTCATCCGCGCGTTCGACCTGCTCCTCTATTCGATTCCGTCTCCCGGCGAGGCCAAGGCCAATCCGCTCGTGAACCGGTTTTTCGAAATGCTCTTCGACCGCAGCCAGGTGCTCGGTTCCGTGTCGGGCTATGCGGAACGGCTGGGCATCTCTCCGAGCTACCTGAACAAGCTCGTCCGCACCCAGACCCGCCACAGCGCCATGGACTGGGTGGAGATTTCCCGGGTCAACTGGGCCAAATCCCTGCTCAAGGACAGCGACCTGTCCGTCGGCGAGGTATCCATCGCCATCGGCGTGGACGACCCTTCCTATTTCACGCGGTTCTTCCGCAAGAGCACGGGGATGACCCCCTCCGAGTTCCGGCACCGGATGGCGCGGAACCGGAAATAAATCCTATTTCACCAGGAATCCCATCGAGGTCAGGAGCATCGCTTCCAGGGCCCCTTCCGTCGTGAGCGCCTCCAGCGGGAAGCCGCAGGCGATGACCCGGTGCTTGCCGTCGTCGAAGACGGTGGCGGCCGGAATGTCCGTGCCGGCGTAGCGGAGGAAGGTCTTCGCGTTCTCCCCGACGGGTTCGATGCCGTCCGGATTCTCGACGCGGTAGTGGCGCTCGTCGAACAGGCGGTTGTACTTCATCGGATCGCTCAGCTGGACGGGCGCGCCCGGTTTCGGGACGATGGTGCCCGTGGCGTCGCCGAAGTTGGTGACCCACTTGTAGCCGAGGACTTCCTGGATGAACGCCCGCGTTTGCTCCGCGTTCTTGATGGGGAAGGTTCCGGGATAGACCTGGTCCCAGGCGTCCGTGCCGATGTACGCGCCCGCGACGAGGATGGAACCGCCGCCTGCGGCATATTTCCGGAGGGCGTCCTGCATCGGGGCGGGGAAGACCGTATAGCGGTCCGGAACGGCGCCGCGTCCGATCCGTGTGGTCACCTGCTTCCCGCAGATGAGGTCGACGGCCGCATACTCCGTCGCGTCCATCGTGGAGAAGCAATCCGAACTCACGGAGCAGAAGGCGTAGCCGGCGTTCAGCAGGATGCGGCCGTGGAGGGCGGGGTAGTCGAACGTGTTGCCCGCGATGACCCGGCCGCCGCGGTTGGTGTATGACCCGCCGAATCCGGGATTGTCGTCGTCGATCCAGGCCTTGGTCCGGTCGAACTGGTTCATCTCCCCGACGAAATTGATCTCGCGGACGTACGGGACGCCGCTGTCGATGTTGTCCATGAAGCCGCCGTAGCCCGGCGTGTCGAACCAGGCGGGCGCGGAGATGCGGGTGAAGTTGTTGACAATCAGGACCGTCTTGGCGTCCTCGCCGGGTGTTCCGACGGCCAGCGTCTCGGACGGAAAGCTCTTGCCGCCGTCGTTGAAGGCGACGATGCGGAAGCTGTACATCCGTCCCCGGCGGATCGGGACGGTCACCGACAGCCGATTCCCTTCCTTCGCCACATCCTCGAGCCGGACGCCGTTGTCGAACGCACCGTCATCCTCGCGGGTGTAGAGAATATATCCCTTCGGGACGGCCGTCGGCTCGTCGGGATCCTTCGTGTCCTCCCAGCTCAGCACCGCCTTCCCGTTCCGGATCGTGGCGGCGAAGGCCTTGACGGGCAGCGGCTGGACCGCATAGGAGCAGCCGTACCGGGCGCTCAGGTACTTGAGAATGCCCTTGTACACGGATCGGGACGCCGCGAAGCGGAAGGATGGGTCCAGACCGTATTTCATGTCGGCGAAATTCTGGTGGGAGAGCAGTTCCAGGAGCATTCCCGGGACGGACGTCGTCCGGGACTCGCTGTAGGAACGGTCCCAGGTCTGGCGCCGGGACCACTTGGGCTCGAACTGCTTCCGGATGTCCTCGACGACCTGCGTCTGCACGAAGTCGGTGAGGAGGCGTCCGTTCATCCGGGATTCGCCGTTCGGGAGCTCGTCCTTGTTGTCGGCCTTGAGCGTGTAGATGCCCAGGGTGCCGATGATGGAGTCGTTCGGGGTGACGCCCGCGTCGCTGTGGAAGGCGAAAGAAAGGTCGATGGGCACGCGGCGGCCGCCCATCTCCGGATTCACGCGCGAACCGCCCGTGAGGTTGGTCACCCATCTGCCGCGCCCGGCGTAATCGCGGGTGTAGTCGTCCTCCCAGTCGTCGAACAGGTGGGTGTCGATTCCGTACCACTGCATGCTGTACAGGGCGCCTTCCGCGAAGGCGGGATAGCCTGACAGCACGCCTCCGCGCTCGATCTTGCCCATGCCGCCGCCGAACTTCACGGCGTCGGCGCTGACCACGCCGGCGGCCGAGCTGTGGTTCGTCAGCTGGACGAATCCCTCGTCGCCCTGCGCGAAGGTGAAGGTCCCGAGATAGACCCAGGTGCCCCCGGCCATCCGCTGGTTCACGTGGAATTCGCTTTCGCCGCCCAGGTGATGGACCGTGTATACGGCGTCGGTCGTGCTGTTGGCGAAGGACCGATAGGAGACATAGACGGCATATTCGCCCCGCTCCGGAATTTCCGGCCGCCAGGTGGCGGACGACTTGGGGTGGGACTCCTCGCCGGTGACAGTCTCGCACATCCGGGCCGTGCCGGCCTCGAACGGATTCTCGTAGACGCTGTATACGGGCTTGGTGTCGGCGAAACCCTCGCCGGCGTCGCTCCAGGAGCCGGATTCCTTGTAATGGCCGGTGCGGCGCATCTTTCCGGTCCGTTCGCCGTGGAAGGAAGGATCGTTGTCGCAGATGACTTCCCAGCTCTGGACGTCCCGCTCGCGCGGGGTCATCACGCAGGCGCCGGCGTTCTCCAGCATCGGAATGAGGAAGGGGAGCACGTAGCTCTGGGTGTAGAGATCCTCCACGGTGCGGAAGGTCGCGCCCCGCTGCCATTCCCAGCGTTCGTTCTTGGCCTCATAGTAGCGTCCGTGGCTCTGCCAGAGGGCGATGTGCCGGCCGGAAAGCCCCCGGGTCCAGCGCTCGTCGGTCCGGACGAGGGGCGACTTGGCCCGCGGGTCGGCCGTCCGGAGTTGCGTCTCGGCCGGCTTGCCGTTGGCCGTCAGCGCGGGCATCGGCAGGGTGGCGAGGTCGTTCTTGTCGGCGAAGATGTTCCCCAGGGCGTAGGCCCGGTAGCCGGACGGGAACAGGTCCAGGAGCTCTTTCCGGAACCATTCCACGTCCTCCGCCCGCCAGGGATAGTCCCCGAGCTCCTTGCTGAAGCGGAAGTCCAGCGTGGTTCCCCTTTTCGTCACCTTGCTCAATTTCAGGAACGAGTCCACGGTGGTCCGCCGGTGGAGGCGGGCCCGCAGGGAGTCGTTGGCCGTCCTGAACTCCCGGGCGGTCTGGGCCGGAAGGGCCAGGCAGGAGAGGAGGAAGGCGGCGGTGAGGAGGAACTTGCGCATCATTTCTTGTGTTTCGTGAAGATGAGGATCAGGATGAGGACGGAGCAGGCGGCGAGGGCGGCGAAGTCCGCCCGGAAGTCGGCGGGGTCGCCCGACCGGTAGGGCAGACGCGACTGGACCAGTTCGGTGAAAGCGGCGTAGGCGCAGCCGCCGAGGAAAGCGACGGACGCCCGAAGGGCGGAAGACCCGCGCTTGCCCGGATAACGGTCGAAGGCGAGGTAAGCCAGGAGCGGGAGGGGGAAGAACATCAGGAAATGGACGAGCTTGTCCATCGGGATTCCCAGCAGGGACCTCGGCACATCCTCGCTCTCCGGAAACTTGGCGAAGCACAGCACGGCCACGGCGACGAGGTACAGCCCGAACAGGACCCGGGCCCAGGTGAGCTGCCGGCGCGTCATCGCAGGATCAGCTCGCCGAAGAAGTCCGGGCGGTGGAAGTCCGGGGCGGGCGTCCCGACCGGATTCCAGCTCAGGAAATGCGGATGGGCGGTCTTGTCGCCGCACTTGTAGAAGTTCGCGCGCAGTTTCTCCGGGAGGTTCTCCGGGTCCACGCCCACGAGCTCGAACGGGATCAGCACGGTCACGCGCCAATCCCAGATACCGCCGGCGTACTCCTGCGGGCCCTCGAACCGGGCGATGCGGAGAATCTCCTCCATCTCCTCGGCCGGGCGCTTCACGCGGTCGTTGCGGCCGGGGCCTTTCGCCGCCAGGATCTTGCCGATGGGGTTGATCTCGAAGTTGTAGTATTCGCTTCCGTCGGGATTCTCGACGAACACCTCCACGCAGCTGTCCTCCCACTGGGAGCCGTTGTCCTCCGTGTTCAAGGCGCGGAGGTCCAGGCCGCTCACGCGGAAGTCCACGACGAGCGCGTCCTCCGTGCGGGCGATGCGGCCGGCGCAAAGAGGGGCGTAGGGGAACGTGGCGGGCCAGTTCACCTGGTCCACCTGGAAACGGGCGCCTTCCAGCTCGAGGGCGGTGTCCAGGTCGACCTCCTCGAAATCGGCGATGAAGGGAACTTGTATCTGTCTCATAGGGCTTGCATGTCGTTGAGTTTCTTGTAATAGCCGTCCAGGGCGATGAGCTCCTCGTGCCGGCCGCGCTCCACGACCTGTCCTTCGTGCATCACGATGATCTCGTCGGCATTCTTGATGGTCGACAGGCGGTGCGCGATGGCGATGGTGGTGCGGCTGGACATCAGGCGGTCCAGGGCGTCCTGCACGATGCGTTCGGATTCGGTGTCCAGCGAGGCCGTGGCCTCGTCCAGGATCAGGATGGGCGGGTTCTTGAGGATGGCGCGGGCGATGGACAGGCGCTGGCGCTGGCCGCCGGAGAGCTTCGTCCCGCGGTCGCCGATGTTCGTGTCATAGCCCTCGGGCTTCTCCATGATGAAGTCGTGGGCGTTGGCGATCTTGGCAGCGGCGACGACCTCCTCCCGGGTGGCCCCTTCCACGCCGAAGGCGATGTTGTTGAAGATGGTGTCGTTGAACAGGATCGGGTCCTGGTTCACATTGCCCATCAGGGCGCGGAGGTCCTTGATTTTCAGGTCCTTGACATCCTTCCCGTCGATGGTGATGCGCCCGCCGTCGGCGTCGTAGAAGCGGGGGATGAGGTCCACGAGCGTGGATTTCCCGGCGCCGGATTCGCCCACGATGGCGACCATCTTCCCGCGGGGAATTTCCAGGTCCACGCCCTTGAGGATCTGCCGTCCGCCTTCATAGGAGAAGGTGACCCCCTCGAAGGCGATCTTGTCCTTGAAATCCTTGATTTCCAGCGGATTCTCTTTCTCCGTGATAGGGTTCTCGGCCTCCAGGATGCGGTTGATGCGCTCCATCGACGCGAGCCCCTTCGGGATGCCGTAGGTGGCGCGGGAGAGCTCCTTGATGGGCTCGATCACGGAGTAGAGGATGATCATGAAGAAGATGAACTGGGAGGCGTCCATGAAGGTGCCGCCGAACAGGCCCTTCCCCCGGATGATGAGGTAGCCGCCGAAGGCGAGGACCGCCATGATCATTACCGTCCCCAGGAATTCGCTCACTGGATGGGCCGACGCCTGCCGGGTGTTCACCCGGTTCACCTTCCGCCGCATCCGGTCGGTGACGGCGTCGAAGCGGGAGGACATCTTCTTCTCGGCGTTGAAGGCCTTGACGATGCGGAGGCCGCCGAGGGTCTCCTCCACCTGGGACATCGTGTCGCTCCAGAGGGTCTGCGCCTCCAGGGACTGCCGCTTGAGCTGCTTGCCGATGACGCCCATGATCCAGATGAAGGCCGGGACGAAGGTGAACATCACCAGCATCATCTCCGGGCTCAGGAAGATGAGGATGCCGAAGTAGAAGAGGATCAGGATCGGGTCCTTGATGAGCATCTCGATGGAGGCGGTGATGGAGTTCTCCACCTCGTTCACGTCGCCGCTCATCCGGGCGATGATGTCGCCCTTGCGCTCCTGGGAGAAGAAGCCGATGGGGAGGGCGAGGATCTTGTTGTAGATGCGGTTCCGGATGTCCTTGACGATGCCGGTGCGGATGGGGATCATCACGGCCGCGGACCCGAAGTAGCAGGAGGTCTTGAGGGCCGTGAAGAAGATCATGATGAGGCACAGCAGGAGCAGCGCCGTGACGGCGCCGTGGGCCGCGGAGAAGTCGGAAACGAGCCAGTAGGCGTTGTTCACGAGGATGTCCTTGAATTTCATCCCCTCGGTACCCCAGGGAATGAAGGCGTACTCCACCGTGTCCACCTTGAACAGGATGTTCAGCAGCGGGACGATCACGGCGAAGGAGAAGATGTTGAAGATGGCGGACAGCATGTTCAAAATCACCGCCCCGGCCAGGTAGCCTTTGTACGGGGAGGCGTACTGTCTCATCATCTTGAAAAAGTCGTGCATGCGGAAGGCGCGTTTAGTGAAACTAACTTACAAAATTAAAGCATTTTCGCTATCTTTGCAAGGATAAAACCCTCTCTTATGGCCGAGATCACTTTCGTCATACCGGCCCGGAACCTGGACCTGCTCCACCGGACCCTCTCCATGCTTTCCTTCCAGAAGGAGGCCGCGCTGCGCGCCGTCGTCGTGGACCCGGTCGGCTCCGAGGCCGTCCAGGCCGTCGTCCCGGATTTCGAGCCCAACCTTCCGGTTTCCGTCGTGACGGTGGACCTCACCGGGCGCCCTCTGTGGAAGTGCTGCCTGGACGCCGCTCCCGGCGCGGAATGGGTGTGCTTCCTCACCCCGGGCGTGGACTTCACCGAAACCAGCGTCAAGCGGATGGGCCGCTGCATCGACGACCACGAAGCCTATGACGTCTTCCACTGGAACCTGGCCGAACCGAACAAGAAATGGAGCCTGAAAACCCGCCCGGACCGCTTCTTCACGAACGTCTTCGTGGACGGTTACGCCGCGCCCATCTCCTCCTTCGTCTTCCGGGCGAAGGCCCTCCGGGACGCCTTCGAGGCCGATTCCGAGGCCGCCGGCATGAGCGACGCCGTCATCTTGGCGGCGGCGAAGAACACCGGCATCCGCACGGCCCGCTTCGAGCGCATCGGCTACACTGCCCCCGTCCCCACGACCGACCTGTCCGTGCAGGAGAAGGAAGTCCGCTCCCGCCTGGCCTTCTTCCGCTGGTCCGAGCGCTACTTCGGCGAGGACTATCCGTTGGGCGTGAGCGACCGCCTCGCGCTCTTCGCCGACGAACTGGCCCGCCTCTATCCCAGCTTCAGCCCCGATGAGCTGAAGGAGGACCTGAACACCTTCGCGTGCGTCAACGGTCCCATCCGCCGGATGAAAGCCTCCTCCGCCCTCAAATCCGCCCTGAAAGTCCGGCAAGAAGCCCTGTCGACACCCCCCGCCGAAAAATAAGTGGTTTTCCTCTTGTTTTTTCGGAATAGAATACCGATATTTGCAGTCCCTTTGAAAAAAGGACCTCTGGATGTAGCGCAGTTGGTAGCGCACCTGGTTAGGGACCAGGAGGTCGCTGGTTCAAGTCCAGTCATCCAGACACGAAAGAATCCGAGCCGTTCCGGCCCGGATTCTTTGTTTTATTATACCGGGGGAAGACGATATAATTGCCATTTCTGGTTGGTGACATCTTTATAATTCGTTGATTTATTGA
>CAMVPS010000010.1:0-45442 GCA_947169405.1 uncultured Bacteroidales bacterium | reverse complement strand
TCGTATTCTGGTCCAGTTCCGTCGCGCTGGCCCGCTGGATGCCCCAGGCGCCGTAGGCCCGGAAGCCGATGGCATAGTCGGGATCGGAAGGATCGTCGATCTGCTCGATCAGCACGCCCGGGTCGAAGCCCATGATGCTGCCGGGGGCGAGCTGCCCGTCCCGCACGTTCAGCACCGTGAACGGGCCGTCCGGACGGTCGCCGACACACACCATCGGCGTATGCATCAAAGCGTGCGGATAGAGGTAATACTTGTGCGAGCCGTCGTCCCGGCGCGTCACCTCCACGAGGTCCGGCGCAAAGACCGTGCTCATATTTCCATTCTCGGTGTAGGTGAACACCGGACCTTCGTCCCTCCAGGCGGTCAAATCCTCCACCGGAGCCGACCATTGACGGTCATCCTGTCCGCAGTAGCTCTCGACGCGCGTGTCGTGAGAGCCCGTCACATAAATGCGGTAATGGCCCGGGTTGTCCGGATCCTCGAACACACGCGGCTCCCCATCGGGAACGTGCTCCCACAAAGGGAGGTACGGATTACCCATGAAATCGGCGGTCTCGGAGACGGGACCGCCACAGGAAACGAGGGCCAGACAAAGGGCCGACAAGACTCGTACAGGCTTCATATACAGTGTATTATCTTGCAATTGAATGTTCGCGGAGGTACGCATCAAAAGCCTCGCGGTAGGCGTCGGATACGTGCAGCAGCCGGTCCCCTACCTTCACGTCGCCGGTGCCGCTCACCGAAGCGACCTTGTCCAGGGCGACGATGAACGACCGGTGAATCCGCATGAACTGCCCGGCAGGAAGCATCTCCTCCATCCCCTTCATCGTCACGTGCGTGACGAGCGGCTGCTTCTGCGACGCCAAGAACACCATCACGTAATCCTTCATTCCCTCGACAAACAGGATGTCGTCATACTCCACTTTCCGGAGGGCGCCGTCGACCTTGAAGAAGGTGGACGTCTTCGCCTCGGGGGCCGGAGCCGCCGGGGTCGCGGCGGCCGTCGCCGCCTCCTTCAGCGCGAACCATTCCCGCGCCTTCTCGGCCGCCTCCAGGAACTTCTGGTAGCGGATGGGCTTCAGCAGGAAATCCAGGGCGGAAACTTCGTAGCTCTCGAACGCGTACTGCTTGAAGGCAGTCGTGAAGATGATGCGGGTGCCGGCGGGGACCATCCGGGACAGTTCCATCCCGCTCAGGTCGGGCATCTGGATGTCCAGGAACACGAGGTCCGGGGCCTGCGTCCGCATCTCGGACAGGGCCAGGACCGGGTCGGTGAAGGACGCCACCAGCTCCAGGAACGGCGTCCTGGCGATGAAGTTCTCCAGCATCTTGACGGCGAGAGGCTCGTCGTCCACGACGAAGCAGCGCAGCGAGGTCATAAGGATTTCAAGGTAACTTGCACGTGATAAGTGTCGTCGATGGCCGTCTGCTCATAGGTGTACCGGCCGGGATACAGCAGTTCAAGCCGCCGTTTCATGTTCTCCAGGCCGATGCCGGAGCCGATATGGTCCGTCCCCTGCTTCTCGAACAGGGAGTTGTCGCAGGCGAACACCAGGTCGTCCCCGTCCATATGCATCGTCACCTTCACAAAGGAAGGATGCCGGGCGTTGACCCCGTGCTTGAACGCGTTCTCCACCAGGGAGATGAACAGGAGCGGCGCCACCTCCACCGGCTTGGACGGGGCCTCGAGCTGCTTCTCGACGGTCGTCAGCTCGTTGCACCGGAGGGCCATCAGGTCGATGTAATTGTCCATGAACTCGATCTCCGACGCGAGCTGGACCTTCTCCGCCTCGCTGTCGTACAGCGCATACCGCAGCAGGTCGCTCAGCTGGCCGATACTCTCTTGCGCCTTGTCCGGGTCGATCTGCGTCAAGGACGAGATGTTGTTCAGGGTATTGAACAGGAAATGCGGGTTGAGCTGGTGCTTGAGCCAGGTCAGTTCGGCCTCGGCCGTCTTGCGACGCTCTTCCTCGAACTGCATCTCCCGGTCGTTCATCCGCATCAGGTGACGGAGTCCCACCGCGAGCAGGATCATCAGGACCTGGAAGAAGACGGCGGCGATGATCCCGCCCAGGAAGAAGGCCCAGATGTTCCGCATCCCGATCTGGTTCACCACTTCCTCCGGGACCTCCAACGGTCCCCGGGGAATGAACCGGTACAGGTTGTAACCCACCAGCAGCAGGACATTGAGGATATAGAACCACTTCACCTTTCCCTTCCCGCCATACAGGAACTGCGGGACGAGCAGATAGTAGTTCAGGCCGTACAGGAGGAACAGCGGGAACACCATCCGCGCGGTGTGGCGGAACACGAAGAAAGCCTGCTGCATATGGCCGGTTGTCGTCCAGGTGACGAGGGCCGGAACGAGAAAAACACCAGCCCAGACGACGATCTGGGTGGTGTTCAGGATGAGATTTCTGCGCCGGAGATTTTGCATATTGCAAATATAGTAAATTATTGCATCATAATCGAGCCCATGCTTTCGGCGGTGGTGGTGCTGTTCAGCTGGTCTTCGTTCTGGATGGTGCGGGAGGCGCGCTTGGCGGAGTAGTTGCCCTGCTTGCCGAAGGTCCAGCTGACCTGGAAGGTGACCTGACGCATCGGGATGGTGGTGCTCATGTCGGAGACGAAGCCCTTGCCGACGGTGTGGGAGGACATGGACATCTCGAAGCCCTTGGCCAGCGGGAGCATGCCGTTCACGGAGAAGCTCAGGCGGTCGTTCAGGAAGGACTTGGTGAGGCCGACCATCGCCATGGACATGCCCGTCGTACGGCCCTGGAGGGTCACCTGGCTGCCCATCATGATGGCGTTCGCGGAGAGGCGGATGTCCCAGGGCAGGGTCTGCTGGCCGCCCAGCATCAGGTTGTAGGCCCATCCGCTGTTGTGCTGGCCGAGCTGCGCGCTGGCGATGTCGCTGTAGGTGAGGCCGCCGTTGATCATGATGCGGGTCTTGTTGGTGGGGTTCAGCATCATGTAGGCGTTCAGGCCCGTGCTCTGGCTCGTGACGATGTTGCCGTAGGTCGTGTTCAGGAGGTTGTTCTCGTCGAAGAAGCTGTAGGCGGAGATGCCGTTGCCAGTGTAGCTGTAGCGCAGGGTGGCGTTCACCATCACCTTCGGGGTATAGGCGCTGTACACGAGGGAGATGTTGTGGCCGCGTTCGACTTCCAGCTCGGTGTTGCCGTAGGTGAGGGCGGTCGGATCGGTGGTGTCCACGTACGGGTTCAGGTAGGAGATGCCCGGGCGGGAGATGCGCATGTTGTAGCTGATGCCGATGTTCTGGGTCATCGACGGGCTCCACTGGATGCTGGCGGTCGGGACGAGGCTGCCGTAGTCGGTGCGGAAGGCGTTCGTCTGGGCGGAGGAGCTGTAGTTCTGCCAGGTGTGCTCGTAGCGGACGCCGCCCTTCACGCCGATGGTGCCGAAGTTGCCGGTGAGTTCGGCGTAGGCCGCGCCGATGCGGTTGTAGTAGTCATAGTCCAGGCTGCTCAGGGGGTTGATGACGAACTTGGTGCCGTCCCAGAGGTAGTCCTGCTGGCTGGAGGAGTTGTGGCGGTCGATGTACTTGGCGCCGGTGGACAGGCTGTAGTACAGGCCCATCGGGGTGGTGAAGTCGGCCTGGACCGTGTGGTCGGTGGAGCCGGTGCGGCCATCGGACTTGCGGTCGGTGAGGTCGAAGCCGGGGATGCTTTCCGCGTTGAAGGTATTCAGGGTGTTGTTCACGGACGGGGCGCCGTTGTACTGGTAGGACAGGGTGAAGGTGCGGCCGGGGAAATCGGCCCAGGAGTGCTGGTAGTCGGCACCCACGGAGATGCTGTTGCGGGTCATCAGGGACTCGGTCGTGCCGGTGTAGGTGAAGGCGTCGGAGCCGGGGGCGAACAGCATCGTGTTCGTGGTGCCGGCGGTGTTGTTGGTGCCGAAGTGCATCAGGCCCACGGTGGCGGACACGAGGTTCTGGGAGTCGATCTCATAGGAGGCGCTGATGTTGCCCATCAGCATCGGCATGGACATCGTGGACTCGGTGTGGGTGGAGGTGGAGAAGCCGTTGTCCTGCTTGCGGGTCATGTCCATCACGGTGCCCTTGCTCCCCTGCTGCATGCCGTTGAAGTTGGCGGTCAGGGCGAACTTGCCCTGCTGCATGCTGCCGAACAGGCCGCCGCCGTAGCCGCGGGTGGAAGCCTGGGCGCGGAGGGTGCCGTACATGCCGTCGGCCGCGCTCTGGCCGCCGGTGACGGCCTTGTTGGTGGTGATGTTCAGCACGCCGCCCACGCCCTCGGCGTCATAGCGGACGCCCGGGTTGGTGACGACCTCGACGTTCTTGACGGAGCTCGCGGGCATCATCTTGAAGATCTGCGAGGCGTTCTGGGACATCATCTGGTTGGGCTTGCCGTCCACATAGACCACGAAGGAGGAGGAGCCGTTCACGGAGATGTTGTCCTGGCCGTCCACGGAGACCATCGGCACCTTGCGGAGCATGTCCAGCACGGTGGAGGTCTTGGAGTCCACGTCGTCCTCGACGTTGTAGGTGATCTTGTCCACTTCCATCTTCACGAGCGGACGCAGCGCGGTGACGGTGCCGGCCTTGAGGAGCTCGGCGGCGTCCTCGACGAGGATCTCGCCCAGGTCGATGACTTCTTCGCCGTTGATCTTGAAGTAGCGGCGGGCCTGCTTCCGGCCCATGTTGTCGAAGAGCAGGTAATAGTTGCCCTTGATGTCGAAGGTATGGACGAAGGTTCCGTCCTCGGCCGTGGTCGTGAAGGCGACGGCCTTGGAGTCGTCGTCGACCTTGAAGAACTGGAGGATGGCCGCCGGCTCCGGCTGACGGGTCAGGGAGTCGAGGACGATGCCTTTGACGGTGCGGATTTCCTGGGCGTTCGCGGCGAGGCCGGCGAACAGGGCAACGAGGAGGATGTAGAACTTTTTCATAATATTGCGATACTTTTGTTTTCGATTTCCGAGAGCAAAAGTACCGCAATATGCAAGAGGCTGACGCCGGTTTTAGACGAACAGCCCGTTTCTGTAGACGAATTCCCTAAAGTCGGGCCTTGATGGCTTGGGTCGCTTCCTCGTAGCCGGGCTTTTCGAGGAGGGCGAACATGTTCTTCTTGTAGGCCTCCACGCCGGGCTGGTTGAACGGATTCACGCCGAGCGTGTACGCGCTCACGCCGCACGCGAACTCGAAGAAATAGAACAGGGAGCCGAGGTTGAAGGCATCGACCTTCTCCACGGACACCTGGAGCTGGGGCACGCCGCCGTCCTGGTGGGCGATGACGGTGCCGAGCTCGGCCATGTGGTTGCAGTGCTCCACCGACTTGCCGGCGAGGTAGTTCAGCTGGTCGAGGTTCTGGGGGTCGGAGCCGATCACCACGCTGCGGGTGGCCTTCTCCACGTGGACGACGGTCTCGAACATCACGCGGTCGCCTTCCTGGATGAACTGGCCCATGGAGTGGAGGTCCGCCGTATTGTTGACGGAGGCGGGGAAGATGCCCACGCCGTCCTTGCCCTCGGACTCGCCGTAGAGCTGCTTCCACCATTCGGCGAGGTAGGTGAACTTGGGATTGTAGTTGACGAGGATCTCCACCTTCTTGCCGTATTCCTTATACAGGAGGTTCCGCATCGCGGCGTACACGACGGCGGGGTTCTCCGCGGACTTCACGGCGAGGGCCTTCTCGGCCTCGAGGGCGCCGGCGAGGATGGCGCGCACGTCGAATCCGGCCACCACGATGGGCAGGATGCCCACGGGGGTGAGGACGGAGAAGCGGCCGCCCACGTTGTCCGGGACGACGAAGGTCTTGTAGCCTTCCTGGGTGGAGAGGGTCTTGAGGGCGCCCTTCTTGGCGTCGGTGATGGCGACGATGCGCTCGGCCGCCTCCTTCTTGCCGTAGGTGTCCTCCAGGTACTGCTTCACGATGCGGAAGGCGACGGCGGGCTCGGTGGTGGTGCCGGACTTGGAGATGACGATGCAGGCGACGTTGCGCTCCGCGGCCAGGTCCATGAGTTCGGCGAGGTATTCCTCGGACAGGTTGTTGCCGGCGAAGACCACCTCGGCGGCGTCCTTCTTCGCGAGCTGCTTCGCGAAGTTGTGGCTGAGGGCCTCGATTGCGCACTTGGCGCCGAGGTAGGAACCGCCGATGCCGATGGCGATCACCAGGTCCACGCCCTTGGCCTTCCAGTCGTCGCGGATCGCCTCGCACTCCGCAATCAGGCTTTCGGGGGTCTCGGACGGCAGATGCTTCCAACCCAGGAAGTCATTGCCGGCGCCGTTTCCGGCGACGAGGACATCGAATGCATCGAGGGCCTTGCCCACATACGCGTCATACTTGGCTCCATCCACGAAGCCGCAGCAACCTTTTACGTCTACTTTTACCATGATTAGTTCTCTGTTATGTAATTCGCAAATTTACGAAATAATTTGCAAACCCGCCAATTATATGTATATTTGTAAATATGACAAAAACACTGAATTGATGAAACGGATCTTGACTCTGGCCGCGCTTGCGCTCTTCGCCCTGTCGGCCGCCGCCCAGCCGGACACCCCGGTGGTGAAGTACTTGAAAGGCAACATCCGCCGCGCCGCGTTCAACACGCATTCCTACGAATTCGAGCCCGTCAAGGACACCCCCGCCCCGAAGGGGTACAAGGCGTTCTACATCAGCCACTACGGGCGTCACGGCTCCCGTTCGGACTGGGGCGGTCCGCAATACAAGCGGGTCCGCGACCTCCTCATCCAGGCCAAGGAGCAGCACCTCCTGACCCCCGCCGGCGATTCCCTGCTGAAGGAGGCCGCCCTCATCTATGAACTGCACAACGGGATGGACGGCCGCCTGACGCCCCGCGGCGTGAAGGAGCACGCGCAGCTTGCCGAGCGGATGTACAACCGCTTCCCGGAGGTGTTCAAGAAGGGCAGCAAGCACCTGCGCGCCGTCTCCAGCACCACCCCGCGCTGCATCGTGTCGATGAACGGCTTCACCGCCCGCCTGCAGGCCCTGCAGCCGGACCTGGACATGGACCTGGACACCGGCGAGAAGTACTACGCCTATATCGCCCGGGGCGAGAACAGCGTCCTCACCGCCCGGACGAACAAGGCCCTAGCCGATTACAAGAAGACCATCCAGTGGGACAATGAAACCGTGTACCGGACCCTGTTCACGGATCCGGAGGCGGCCAAGAAGCTCATCCCGGACGCCTGGGATTTCCAGAACGCCATCTACGACTGCGCCCGTGTCTCGGATCCCTTCGACATCCCGGACAACATGTTCCGTTACCTCCCCTTCGAGAACGTGGTCCACTTCCATGAGCTGAACTTCCTTTCCGCCTACCTGAACCAGTGCGACTCCAAGCTGAACGGCGAGATCCGCATCCCGCGCTCGCAGGAGCTGGTGGACACCCTCGTCAGCCAGGCCGACGCGGTCATCTCCGGCAAGGTGCAGAAGGCCGCCGACCTGTGCTTCGGCCACGACTGGCCTTTCCTGGGCCTGGTGTGCTACCTGGGCCTGGAAGGCGTGAGCGAGCGCTACACCCTCGAGGAAGCCGCCGCGAACTGGCTCCCTTCCTACTACTGCCCGTTCGCGACGAACCTGCAGATGATCTTCTACCGGAGCAAGAAGTCCGACGACATCCTCGTCAAGTTCCTGATGAACGAGCGGGAGACGAAGCTCCCGGCTCTGAAAGCCGTCGACGGCATCTATTACAACTGGAACGACGTCAAGGCCTGGTGCGCGAACCGCATCCCGAAGACGCAGATCGTCGCCCACCGCGGCTATTGGGAAGGCAATGCGGAGAACTCCATCGCCTCCTTCCGCAAGGCCCAGGAATTCGGCCTCTGGGGCAGTGAGTTCGACATCCATCTGACGGCCGACGGCGTGCCCGTCATCCACCACGACCAGAAGATCGGCGACCTGGACATCCAGAAGAGCAACTTCGAGGAGGTCCGCGCGAACCGCCTCGCCAACGGCGAACACGTTCCCACCCTCGCCGAGTATATGGCCCAGGCCGCGCGGAGCCGCGAGTGCCTGCCCGTGCTGGAGCTCAAGCCGCAGACCACCGTGGAACGCGAGGACGAACTCGTGGACAAGTGCCTCCAGGCCCTGAAGCCGGCCGCACCGCGCAACGTCCCGCCGGAGTTCGCGGCCTTCGCCCGCCGCTCTTCCGAACCCACCAAGGTCGTGTTCATCTCCTTCAGCCACCACATCTGCCAGGAACTCGCCAAGAAGGCCCCCGGCTACACGGTCCAGTACCTGAACGGCGATCTTTCCCCGGCCCAGCTCCACGCAGAGGGCATCAACGGCATCGACTACCACTACAGCGTGTTCAAGAAGCATCCGGAATGGGTGAAGGAAGCCCACGACCTCGGAATGAGCGTCAATGTGTGGACGGTGGACAATCCGGAGGACATCCGGGCGATGCGCGACCTGGGCGTGGACCAGATCACCACGGACAAGCCCGCGCTGGCGCGGGAGATCCTTTGGGAGCGGTAGAGATCCCTTCGTCGGTCTCCGCCCTCCTCGGGATGACAAAAAGAAAACCTCCTCGTTGCCGAGGAGGTTTTTTATGGTCAGCTATCTCTACCGAGTGTAATACTCGATCATCCGGACAATGGCGCGGGCGCACACGGGGCAGAATTCCTCGCACTCGTTGATGCGCATCCGGCATTCCTGGACCGGGCGGTAGACGCCCTTCGTCTGATAGCCGGCGCCTTCGTAGACGCCGAGCTTCAGGTTCAGCAGCTCCTTCTGCTCTTGGGTGAAGGTGTTCCAGATCCGGCGGACGTCCCGCTTGTCCAGCTCGTCGAGCGGCGTGGGGATCAGGACGCCCCGGGGCAGCATGTCCTGCCACTTGGACGCAAAGTCGTGGAGCGTGGTGATGTTGGGCTCCCAGGGCTCCGTATCCGCCGGATACGGGGTCTCCACCTGTTCGCCGTAGGCGTACTCGTCGGCCAGGCCGCCGAAGGCGTGGCCGAACTCGTGGACCATCACCGGCGCGAAGGTGGGATGGTCGCTGTTCATGATGGTCAGGGAGTTGTAGATGCCGCCACCCCCGTAGATGGCCGTGTTGACCAGCACCACGACGTGCTCGAACGGGACGGTGCCGATGGCGTCGTACACCTTCTGCTGGGCGGAGGTGGTGAGGTAACGGTCGGAATAGAAGGTGTCGAAATGGCTGTCCAGCGGGGTGCGGAGCCACTGGCCGCGGCGGGGCACGCTCACGCCGGCATCCGGCGAGGGCACGAAGACGGCACGGACGGCAAACTTGTCCTTGCGCGAAGCGAAGGGTTCGTGGTGGAACAGGGCCTGCGCGACGCGCTCCGCATCACTGTAGAACTTGGCCTTCTGGGAGGCGTCATAGCCCTCCGAGACCACGACGATGTCGATGGTCTCCTCCACCGGGCCGCCCTGCCAGACGACGGTGGACGAGTAGCCGTTGTCCGTCACTTTCCGGATCAGGATGTCGGCCGGGTCGATCCGATGCTTCAGGCAGGAGGAGCGGTTCCGGTGCGTGTCCGTCAGGAAGACCTCGATGTCCACCGGCCGCTTGGGGAACGGAACCTGGAAACAGTTCTCGAAAGCCCGCTGCACGCGGGTGGCCTCCTCTTCCACCTGCCATTCCTGGAACAGGGTGGAGAAGGAATTGGCATACAGGCACTCCCCCGTCTCCGGGTCCAGGACGCGGATCTGGCCGTTGCCCTCCAGCAGCGGCGCGGACAGGTTGTGCCGCCGGCCGGCCCATACGGAAGTCTTCAGGGCCTGCTGGAAATAGATGGCCTGGTGCGCGTTGTCCCCGCAGAACACATAGTCCAGTCGCAGGGTGGCGTTCTCGAAGTCCTGGTCGAAGTCCCGGGCCGCGAAACCCGGCAGGGCCAGGAGAAGGGAGATGATGGACAGAAGAACCTTTTTCATCAGTCTTGGTTTTGCATGACACGTTTGACGGCCGCCTCCACCTCGTCATAGCCGTATCCCCGGGAGAGAAGCGCCTTCAGGAGCTTCAGGCGGCACTGGGGATCGTCCTTGAGGATTCGGTATCTCTCCGCGGCCAGTTTATCCAGTTTCGAGGCCGCCTTCGCAGGGTCGATCTCCTGCAGGGCCTCGGCAATGATCTCATCGGAAACCCCCTTCCCGCGGAGCTGGAAGCGGATTTTCACCGCGCCCCACCCCTGGAGGGCGGATTTCTCGCGGGCGAAGGCGGCGGCGTAGCGCCGGTCGTCGACGAAGCGGTCCTTGACCAGCGAGGCGACGATCCTGTCGGCGGCTTCCTCGTCGCCTTCCATCGCCTTCAGCGCCTTCCGGCGGATGTCGGAGACGCAGTACTCCATCCGCGCGCACTGGCGCTGCAGCCGTTCGAGGACCTTCTTCTCTTCCATACGCCTAGAAATCGAAGCCGAGGGACAGGTAGGCGCCCACCTTGCGGGTCATCGAAGACCAGTGGACGAGGGCCTTGAACGGGCCCACGATGGTGTCGTAGGCATAGCCCAGGCCGAAGCCGTAGAGGTTCTCGCCGGTTTCGAACTGGCGGAAGCTGTAGAAGTCGCGGGAGTAGTTGAAGGCCGCGGTGATGTAGTTGTTGCGGTAGAACTCGTAGCGGAGGTCGGAGCGGAGGACGACCAGGTTGTTGCGCCGGAACGCGGCGTTGTTGATGCCGATGAACGGCAGCTGGTGGTCCACGTACCGCCCGAACATCTCGCCGCCGAGGACGTTGGCGAACGGAATCGGGATGTCGTCGCCGAAGATGAAGCGGAAGCCGCCCAGCATCGACAGGGTGAAGCGCCGGCCGATGGGGACGGGCATCTGTCCCGAGCCCGAGACGATGCCGAAGAAGCCCGGATAGCCGGGACCGTCGAACATGCGGGAGACCAGGTCGTAGCGCAGGTGCGCGGAGAAGCCCTGGCGCGGGAAATATCCGTCGTCCAGCGTGTAGGCGGTTCCGTCGATGAACACGCCCGGGTAGTCCATCTTCCACAGGGAGCGGTCATAGTCGCCGATCACGTCGCTCGCCAGCAGGTGCGCGATGTTGAAATAGGTGTTCTGCAGGCCGCCCTTGACGTCGAAGTTCGACCACTCCATATTGGAGGCGTACACCTCCTGTGTAGTGGTCAGGTAGGCGACGTTGAAGCGGTTCTCCCCCATCAGGAAGTTGTTGTGGTCCGTCCAGCGGAGGTCCGCCCGGATGTTGAAGGTGGGCCACTTGGGCGTCTCGTAGGCGTAATGGACGTCCAGGTAGGGATTAGCGCCCACGCGGGCGGTGATGTCCAGGGACGAGCCGCGCATCGCCGTCGTGTTCAGGCCCACGTTCAGCAGCAGGGACACCAGTTCCTCCGTGTCCAGGCGAAAGCCCACGCCCAGCAGGTGCTTCGGGCCCCGCTTGCAGTTGATCCGCAGGTGGAACGGCTCCTCCTTGCCCAGCATGTCGTAGCTGACATATTCGTAGGAGCCCTTGCCGAAAATGGTGTTCAGGGCGTCCTCCACGTCGCTGCGGGAGATGCGGTCGCCGGCGTGGACCTTGAGTTTCGCCCGCAGGTAGTCCGCCTCCTTGCCGGAGACGCCCAGGATCTCGATGCTGTCGATGAGCACGGGGGTGCGGTCGATGTCAATGGCCTTCGGGCCGGCGTACCGGAGGGTGTCGGTGCCCAGCGTGTCGCGGATGTGGGCCAGTTCGTCCGCCATCTCCTCGGCGGCCTTGTAGCCGCGGCGGAGCATCGTGTCGATGGCCACGGCGTCGAAACTCATCATCCCGTAGCCGGTGAGGTCCGGCTTGATGCGCACGTCGACGCTGCCGACGTTCCGCTCGAAGGCGTCCTCGGCGAACATGTCGATGCCCCGCCAGAGGATGTCGGCGATGTTGTGGATCTCCTCGTAGCCGGACTTGGAGTCGGACAGGTCCACGCCGATGACGATGTCGGCGCCCATCTGCCGGGCGAGGTCCACCGGGAAGTTGTTGCGCATACCGCCGTCCACCAGCACCATGCCGCGGGTGCGGACCGGGGAGAAGAAGCCCGGGATGGACATCGTAGAGCGCATCGCCGTGTTGAGGTTGCCGTTGTGCCAGACTTTCGCCCGGCCGGAGACGACGTCCGTCGCCACGCAGGCGAACGGGACCGGCAGGCGGAGGAAGTCCGTGGAATCGGCATAGCCCGGCGTGAGGCTGGAGATCAGGTACTGGACGTTCTGGCCGAAAATATAGCCGGAAGGAAGGCTGCTCATCAGGCTCTTCAGCACCATCCCGTCGGCGTTGCCGTCGCCGGCCGCGAGGTGCAGCTTGCCGTCCGTGGGATTCGCGTAGCGGATGTCCTCCTCGAGCTGGTTCTGGTAGTCCTTGACGCTATAGTAGAAAGGAAAGGACAGGGCGAACTTCTCCTTGTACCGCCGCCGTCCGTAGGGGATGTATTCCCAGTCGATCCGGTCGCTCATCGTGCGGTCCCAGTCGAGGTTCCGCATCAGGGAGTCCAGGAACTCCGGGGAGTAGCCCATCGCATAGACACCGCCGATGAGGCCGCCGATGCTCGTTCCCACGACCATGTCCACCGGGAACTTGTACTGTTCCAGGTACTTGAGCGCGCCCACGGTCGCCGCGCCCTTGGCGCCGCCGCCGCTGAGCACGAGCGCCAGCGTGGGGCGGTGCTTGCGGATCTTGTCCATCCGGGCGCGCATCTCGGCGACAGCCTTCTCGTCGGAAGGGTCCAGACCGAAGCCGGAGGACTTGGTGGTCTGCGCCGACAGGATCGCGGAGGCGGACAGGAACAGGAGCAGGATGAGCAGATATCTTTTCATAGGTCTATGCGTGGTTGTGCTGCCCGGCCAGGAGGCCGCAGGCGGCGAAGATGTCCTCGCCCCGGGAGGCGCGGATGGTGGCGGTGACGCCGCCGCGGGTCAGGCGGTCCCGGAAGGCCTCCATCGCCGCCTGCGGGCTGGTGCCGTACGGGAAATCCGGGATTTGATGGAACCGGATGAGGTTCACGCGGCACTCCAGGCCGTGCAGCAGGCGCAGGAGGGCGTCCGCGTGGCGGGGCGTGTCGTTGTGCCCGGCGAACATCGTGTATTCGAAGCTCACGCGGCGCTGGCCGGTGAAGTCATATTGACGGAGAAGGTCGATGACCTGCTGGACCGGATAGGCTTTCTGCACCGGCATCAGGGCGAAGCGCTCCTCGGGGAAAGGGTCGTGCAGGCTCACGGCCAGATGGCACTTGCATTCGTCCAGGAAGCGTTTCAGGTTCGGGAGGACGCCGATGGTGGAGAGGGTGATGCGCTTGGGGCTCCAGCCGAAACCCCAGTCCGCGGTGAGGACCTCGATGGCCCGTTTCACCTCCTCCCAGTTGTCCAGGGGCTCGCCCATGCCCATAAAGACGGTGTTCGTCAGCTGCGCCGCCTCGTCCACGCCGAAGAACTGGGAGAGGATGTCGGCTGCGGAAAGGTTCCCGTGGAAGCCCTGCCGGCCGGTCATACAGAACTTGCAGCCCATCTTGCATCCGGCCTGGGAGGACACGCACAGCGTCTTGCGGTCGCCGTCGGGAATCATCACGGCCTCCACGGCGTTGCCGGGATCTCCGTTCACGGGGAACAGGTACTTGCAGGTGCCGTCGACGGACTCCGCCTTGTCCAGCGGGAGGGCGACGCCCACCTCGTACCGCTCCTCCAGCCGCTCGCGGCCCGCCTTGGAGATGTTCGTCATTTCCACAATGGTGCGCACGCGCTTTCCGTAGATCCACTGGGCGATCTGCCCTCCCGTGAATCCCGGCAGCCCCGCCGCCAGGGCGATTTCCTTGAGTTCGGCGGGCGTCTTTCCGAGGAGCCTTGTCTTTTGCATTTTGTCTACAAATTTAACATTTTTGTAAGAATTATACAAAGTCCCGGTACTTGTATACGGAACAGAAAAGCAGAACGAACATGAACCAGACCATCCTCATCGCCCTCGTCGCGGCCGCCGTCGTTGCCATCGCCCTCATCGCCCTCGTCATCGCCTGGGTCCGCAAGGACGCGCAGTTACGGACCTCGGAGGCGCTCCGAGAAAGTGAAAGGGCCCAGCACGAAAGGGCCATGGACGAAGTCAAGGCCGGCCACGAGAAGGCCATCGCCGAGCTCAAGGAAGGCCAGCAGAGGGCCATCGATGCGGCCCGGACCGCGCTGGCCCTCGAGAACGAGAAAACCCTCAAGGCCCGCGAGGAGGCCCTCAAGCAGGAAGCCGCCGAGACGATGAAAACCATCACCGGCGGCCTGGACCGGAACATCCAGGAGATGAAAGCGGCCTTCGAGGCGCAGAAGAAGTCCCAGGCCGAGGAGAGCTCCGCCATCAAGACGCAGTTCGCCGAGACGGTCCGGCACCTCAAGGAGCAGACCGACACCATCGGCAACAAGGCCGAGACCCTGGCCAGCGCCCTCAAGGGGCAGAACAAGATGCAGGGCATCTTCGGGGAGACCATCCTCGAGAACATCCTCCAGGCCGAAGGCCTCCGCGAAGGACACGACTACGACGCCGAGTTCTGGCTCCGCGACCGCAAGGGCAACCTCATCCAGAACGAGGAGACCGGCCGGCACATGCGTCCGGACTTCGCCCTCCACTTTCCCGACGACACCGACGTCCTCATCGACGCCAAGGTGTCCCTGAGCGCCCTGGCGGACTATTTCGACGCCGAGACGCCCGAGGAGCGGGCCGCCGCCGCCCGCCGGAACCTCGAGTCCATCCGCAGCCACATCAAGGAGCTGACGAGCAAGGAGTACCAGAAGTACGTGGAAGGCCGCAAGACCCTGGACTACGTCATCATGTTCATCCCGAACTACGGCGCCTACCAGCTCGCCAAGCAGGAGGACCCCGATGTCTTCGCCGAGGCCTTCCGTCAGAACATCCTCATCACCACCGAGGAGACCCTCATCCCCTTCCTGCGGCTCATCCGCACCGCCTGGGTGCAGATGGAGCAGATGGAGAACATCACCGAAATCGTGAAGGCGGCCGAGGACATGGTCGAGCGCGTGGGGCTCTTCTGCCGGTACAACGCCGCCCTGGAGAACGACCTCCAGAAAGTTCTCGACGGCTTCCGGGAGAACACGAACCGCCTGGTCGACGGCAAGCAGAGCATCGTCAAGGCCGCCTACCGCGCCATCGGCCACGGCATTGCCGCGCCCGCCGGCAAGAACACCCTCCCCACCCTCAACGCCCCTCTTTCCGCAGAAGATTGACAATGTGCCGCAGTCTGGCACAATCTTGCCGTATCTTTGCACCCGGATAGCGACAAAGCGCTTTTATTTACCATTTTATTTCCTAACTTTGTACCAATCGGGCAAGCGTTGCCCGGGAAACGAATAACAAACAACATTATGGCTAAAGCAGTAGAAGAAAAGACCGGTGCGGAAGTCAATGCCGCCAAACTGAAGGCATTGCAGGCGACGATCGACAAGATCGAGAAGGATTACGGGAAAGGTACCATCATGAAGTTGGGAGATCAGCCAGAATGGGATGCGGCGCAGGTCATTCCGAGCGGGTCCATCGCCCTGGACCACGCCCTCGGGATCGGCGGCTATCCGAAAGGAAGGATCATCGAGATCTACGGCCCCGAATCCAGCGGTAAGACCACCCTCGCGGTCCACGCGATCGCCCAGGCGCAGAAAGCCGGGGGCATCGCCGCCATCATCGACGCGGAACACGCCTTCGACAGGACCTATGCGAAGGCCCTGGGCGTGGACCTCGAAACCCTCCTGATCTCGCAGCCCGACAACGGCGAGCAGGCGCTCGAGATCGCAGACAACCTCATCCGGAGCGGCGCCATCGACATCGTCGTGATCGACTCGGTCGCCGCCCTGACTCCGAAAGCGGAGATCGAAGGCGAGATGGGCGAGAACAAGGTCGGCCTCCAGGCCCGCCTGATGTCCCAGGCCCTCCGCAAGCTCACCGCGAACATCAGCAAGACGAACACCTGCTGCATCTTCATCAACCAGCTCCGCGAGAAGATCGGCATCATGTTCGGCAACCCCGAGACCACCACGGGCGGCAACGCCCTGAAGTTCTACGCCTCCGTCCGCCTGGACATCCGGCGCACCACCCAGATCAAGGACGGCGAGGAAGCCCTCGGCAACCACGTGAAGGTGAAGGTGGTGAAGAACAAGATGGCCCCGCCGTTCAAGAAGGCGGAATTCGACATCGTCTTCGGCGAAGGCATCTCCCACACGAGCGAGCTCGTGGACCTGGGCGTGGAGCTCGGCATCATCGCCAAGTCCGGCTCCTGGTTCAGCTACAACGACCAGAAGCTCGCGCAGGGCCGCGAAGCCGTCAAGAAGCTCCTCCAGGACAACCCCGAACTCGCCGAGGAGATCGAAGCCAAGATCCGGGCCGCGATGGCCAGCGTCCAAGACTAGTCCGCCTATGAAACGCCTCCTTGCCCTCCTCTCGCTGGTCTGCGCGCTCTTCGTCGCGAGCGCCTGCCACTTCGACGTGAACCTGTCCGTCGACGCCGACGCCACGCTCATCTACCCCGACAGCGCGATGATCCCCGTCGGTCCGGCCCACTACGAAGGCTTCCACCACAAGCATCTCACGGACTATGACCTGGAAGACATCTTCATCGACCTGGCCAAGCACGTCAACGACAACTTCACCTCCGCCGTGTTGCACCTCGCCATCTACGACGAAATCAGCGGAAAATACCTGCGGGACGAGAACTATGCCGTCGTGTACGACACCCGCACAGGGCACTACGCGTTTACGGACTACGGCATCCTCTGACGGCAAGGCCGCGGAACACGAGAAAAGGCAGTTCTTCACGAGCTGCCTTTTTTTGTGTTCCGCCCCTTACTGCTCCGCCAGCACGCAGCGGGACAGCCGCGCGTAGTGCTCCTCCGAGAGGATGCCTGCTTTGTGCATTCCCTCGAGCGTCCACGCTTCCTGCGGCTGGTGCGTACGGTACAGGACGATGGAATGGGCCTCGTCCCTGGAGATGTACGGATGGCGAGCCAAATCGCGCTCGGAGAGCGTCCAGATGGGATAAGGCTCCGGCAGCGAGCAGGAGATGAGGTCCTTCAGGGCGTCGTATTTCTCCCGGTCGAAATGGTAGATGTCCAGCAGCTGTTCCGGATGCGAATAGCCGCCGAGCGAGGTCCGGTAGGACACCATCTTGGACGCGAAATAGGGGCCGATGCCGGGCAAGGTCTCGAAGGCGGCGCTGTCGGCCTTGTTCAGGTCGATGCGGGGAATGTCGATGTACGGTTCCAGGCGGTCGAAGACCGAATCGGCCACCACGAAGGATTTGGCGAAGTCCGCGGGCCGGCGGAAGCGCCCGCCCTTGGCGCGGTAGTTCAGGATGGACTGGGCCTGCTTCTCGGAGAAACCCAGGCGCATCAGGTCCTCCAGCGAGACGGTGTTCGGGTTGAACCGGAAGGACTCGACCCGGCGCGGGGAGGCCTTCTCCCGGATACGGACGGCGTCCGGGCTGCGGTCCGCGGGTTTCCGGTAATAGACCGTATCGGATTCCTCCTCCGGCGGCTCCGGCCCGGCTTCCGCCTTCAGTTCCGCTTTCGGCCGGATCCGTTCCACCACGTACACGGTGTCCGGGCGGTCGCGGTCCGCGACCAGTCGCGTCACCGCCGCCTTGTGGACGAACAGGGCGGTTTCAAATCCGATGATGAGAAAAACGAGGGCGATGGCGCCCGTGGTGAAGCTACTCTTCAGGGTCTTCTGTCTCTTCCCCTCTTCCATAACGCTTCTTTTTGACAGGTTTCACCGGCTCCGCGCCGGCCACGACGATGACGATTTCGCCTTTGGGTTCGTGCTCCCGGAACCAGGCGGCGACTTCCTGGAGGGTGCCTCTTCTGTGCTCCTCGTGGAGCTTGGAGATTTCCCGGGCGACGGAGCAGCGGCGCTCCGGCCCGAAGTGTTCCGCAAACTGTTCCAGCGTCTTCACGAGCCGGTATGGGGACTCGTAGAAGACCATCGTGCGGGTTTCCGCCTCCAGGGCGGTGAGCAGGGTCTGCCGGCCTTTCTTCTGCGGGAGGAAGCCCTCGAAGCAGAAGCGGTCGCACGGCAGGCCGGAGGAGACGATGGCCGGGATGCAGGCTGTGGCACCGGGGAGGGTCTGGACCTCGATCCCCTCCTCCGCGCAGGTGCGGGCCAGCAGGAAGCCCGGGTCGGAGATGCCGGGCGTGCCGGCGTCGCTCACCAGGGCGACGTTCAGCCCGCCCAGGATGCGCTCCTTCACGAGCTGGACCGTCTGGTGCTCGTTGAACTTGTGGTGCGACTGGAGCGGGCGGTGGATGTCATAGTGGTGGAGGAGCACCGAGCTGGTGCGGGTGTCCTCCGCCAGGATGAGGTCCGCCTCCTTCAGGACCTGTACGGCCCGGAAGGTCATGTCGTCCAGGTTCCCGACCGGGGTCGGGACGATGAAAAGCTTTCCCGCCATCAGCCCAGTTTCTTGCGGATGGCCATCATGAAGTTGTACACGATGTCGGACTTGAGGCTCCAGTCCGGGAACCGCTCCAGGAGGTAATCCACCGCCTCGTCCAGCGAGGTCAGGGCGTCCAGCTCGCCGATGGTCTTGTCATACAGGGCGTAATCCTCCTTGAACAGGGTGCCGATGAACAGGGCGCGGTCGTACATCGAGATGCCGCTCCGGATGTGCTTCACCGAAAGCCCCGGCTTGTCCAGCCGCCACGGCAGCCGCTCCGTCTCCGGTCGCGGCAGCACCGGCGCCGGCTTGGGCGCGGGCTCCGGTTCGGGCTGGGGTTCGGGTTCCGGCCCTTCGACAGGCTCAGGGACCGGAACAGGTTCGGGCTCCGGCTCGGGCAGGTCGTCGGCCGGGAAGTCCATTTCCACCGGCTCGGGCTGGGTTTCCAGCCCTTCGACAGGCTCAGGGACCGGAATCTCCTCGGCAACCGGTTCCGGCAGGTCGGGGACGCCGATCTCCAGGTCGGTGAAATCGGATTCCTCCACGGGCTCCTCCTCGGGGAGCTGACGGAAGGCTTCGAGCTTGGTTTCGAACTGGAGAACCTTCTCCTTGAGCGCGGCGAGTTCGGCTTCGAGTTCCCGCAAGATTTCTGTTCTATTATTCTCCATAAATGACTATCTTTGCATAAGTCAACCTAACAAAGTTAAGGAAATGTTTTTGGAAAACACAAAAAAATCGGGCAGCATCGAAGTCATCTGCGGCTCGATGTTCTCCGGCAAGACGGAGGAGCTGATCCGGAGGCTCAAACGGGCCCAGTTCGCCAAGCAGAAAATCGCCACGTTCAAGCCCACCATCGACAAGCGCTACTCGGACCTGGACGTGGTCTCGCACGACTCCCACAGCATTTCCTGCACCCCCATCAAGACCCCTTCCCGGATGCTCCAGATCGACCCTGACGTGGCCGTCGTGGGCATCGACGAGGCCCAGTTCTTCGACGACAGCATCATCGGCGTCGTCCAGGAACTCGCCGGCCGGGGCGTCCGCGTGATCATCGCCGGCCTGGACACGGACTTCCTCGGGAAGCCCTTCGGTCCGATGCCCGGCCTGATGGCCATCGCCGAGGACGTCCAGAAGGTCCACGCCATCTGCGTCCGCTGCGGCTCCCTCGCGAACCACTCGCACCGGCTCTCCGCCAGCAAGAAACTGGTCGTCCTGGGCGAAAAGGACACCTACGAACCCCTCTGCCGCGACTGCTACAACAAGGCCGTCCAGGAAGACAAAGAAGGATAGTCCAAAAAGCTGATTATTCCACGAGCGACGTCGCCTGGTTCCAGGCGACGTTCTCTTTATAGAAGCCGTCCAGGAACTCGGTGCCGTGATAGATGTCCCGCCGATAATCGGGATAGGCGGGCAGGTACATCGCGAGGCCGCAGACCCGGTTCAGCTTCACGTCGAGGAACTTGGCGGTATGGGCCTCATAGAGGATGCATTCGTCCAAGGCGGCCTGGAGGGACGCGAGATCCGCGTCCGCCGCCCCGGCCTCCCGGAGCATGTCCTTGAGGTCGAAGAAGGCATAGTAATGCTTGCTTCCCATCTGGCGGTCGTACACCTGCACGTTCTTTCCGCTCAAGTTCCGGATGCCGGAACGGTAGCGGTCGAAAAGGTCGCGACAGGTGGCGGCCAGCCGGTCCATCCGGGCGCAGTCCACCAGGGTGATGGTCGCCCCGTAGATGGAATCCTCCTTGTGGGCGGTGTAATAATCGTCGCAAACCCCCGTCAAATCGGGCGTTTCCGGCTGCAGCAGACGCTCCGTCAGATGCTTGAAATCGAGGCCCGCGGCCGGAATCTCGCACGGCGAGAACGCCACGTAGGAACAGACGTTCCGAAGCTCCCAGGCCACCTCGACCGTGCCCATCAGGCAGGCGTCGAACAGGATGTAGTCCAGCTTGTAAGGAATGGCGGCTGCCAGGTCCTTGAGCTCCATTTCCTGCGTCTTGTTCCCCGCGGAATAGTACTCCTGGCCGAACGACTTCAACCGCGGGCTCCAGGAGATGGTACTGCCCCGGTCCCGACCTTCGTATTTCTTGGGATTGCTGAAATAGTCTTCCGGAAGATAGCCGGTGGCGTGGGAGGACAGGACGGCGCCGTACCCGGCCGCCGGGAACTCCTCCCGCACCCAGTTGAACACTTCCGTCATCATCTCCTTGTTCGCGACGGGCGTTCCCACGGGCCACACATTGAGCGTGTCCGCGCAGGGCTCCCCGTTCCGACTGTACAAACGGACCATGACCGGGGCCGTTTCCTGGGTATAGGATCGGCGATTGTACCAGGTCTGGTGGCTGAAGACCAGAACGACGTCGTCGTTCCGGTTCTTGCCGGGAAGATAGCCTCTCTGGAGCACGTTGAGATTGTTCTGGATGTCGTTGCTCAGGGAGTTGAAGCCGGCCTCGTACAGGAGCAGCACCTGGCGGGTTTCCTTCCCGTAGGGGCCGACGGACAGGGTCAGGTCCAGGCCGTCCCGCTCGCAGGAGCAGAACAGCAGCGTCAACAGGGACAGAAGGATGAGCCGGACTTTCGCCATAAAAACGGTCTTATCGGGCAAAGTTAATGATTTATTTCATAATTTTGTACCAAATTGACACCTATGAACCGTTTCTGCAAGATGATGATGACACTGGGAGCCGCCGCCCTCGTGGGCGCCTGCTCGGAAAAGAAAGCGGGGGACGCGGAAATCGCGGATTTCCGCTATACCGTCGATTCCTTCGCCGACCTCAAAGTGATGCGTTACCAGGTCCCGGGCTGGGACAGCCTCTCCCTGAAACAGAAGGAGTACGCCTACCACCTCGCCGAAGCCGCCAAATATGGCCGCGACATCCTCTGGGACCAGAACTGCCGGGACAACCTCCGCGTCCGCCACGCCGTGGAGAACATCCTGGAGAATTACAAGGGCGACCGCAAGAGCGCTGATTTCGAAGCCTTTACGGTCTATGCCAAGCGTCTGTTCTTCTCCAACGGCATCCACCACCACTACGCCGAGGACAAATTCTTCCCGGCCTGCCCGCAGTCCTATTTCGCGGAGCTGATGAAGGCCGTCGGCATTGACGATGCCGACCTCCTGGACGTGATCTACAATCCGGAAAGATATCCCCAGCGCCGTTCCACCGAGACTTCCGGCGACATCGTGAAGCTTTCCGCCGTGAACTTCTACGACGGCGTCACCCGCGATGAAGTGGAGAAGTATTACGCCGGCATCATGGACCCGAAGGACAACTGCCCCATTTCCTACGGCCTCAACACGAAGGTCGTCAAGGGAGAGGACGGCGTGGTCCGTGAACTGCCCTGGAAGGTGGGCGGCATCTACTCCCCCGCCCTCGAGAAGATCTGCGACGAGCTCGTGAAGGCCCGCGCCGTGGCCGAGAACGACATCCAGGCCCGCGCCCTGGACCTCCTGGTGGAGTATTACCGCACCGGCGACCTCCGCAAGTGGGACGAGTTCAACATCGAATGGGTCAAGGACACCATCGGCACCGTGGACTTCATCAACGGGTTCGTCGAGGACTACAACGACCCGCTGGGCCGCAAGGGCGCCTGGGAGGGGTATGTCAACATCAAGGACTTCGACGCTTCGCGCCGCACCGAGACCCTGAGCGCGAACGCCCAGTGGTTCGAGGACCATTCCCCTGTGGATCCGCGCTTCAAGAAGGCCACCGTCAAGGGCGTTTCCGCGAAGGTCATCAACGCCGTGTGCCTCGCCGGCGACAGCTATCCGTCCACCCCGATCGGCATCAACCTCCCGAACGCCGACTGGATCCGCAAGGACCACGGCTCCAAGAGCGTCACCATCGCGAACATCACCCATACCTATGACTATTCCGCGCAGGAGTTCCCGAAGAGCGTCCTCTCCGAGTTCGCCTGGGACGAGGCGGAAGTCGCCCGCTCGAAGCAGTGGGGCACCGTCGCCGACGAGATCCACACCGACCTGCACGAATGCCTGGGCCACGGCTCCGGCCAGCTGCTTCCCGGCGTGTCTACGACCGCGATGGGCGAATACGCCTCCGCCCTGGAGGAGGCCCGCGCCGACCTGTTCGGCCTCTACTACACCGCCGACCCGAAGATGGTCGAGCTGGGCATCATGCCCGACCCGGAGGCCTACAAGGCCGAATACGACAGCTACATCCGCAACGGCCTGATGGTGCAGTTCAACCGCGTGGAGCTGGGCCGGCCCAACACCGAGGCCCATATGCAGAACCGCAAGCTCGTCGCCGAATGGTGCTTCGAGAAGGGCGCCGCGGACAACGTCATCGAGAAGAGAGTCCGCGACGGCAAGACCTATTTCGTGGTCAATGACTACGTCAAGCTCCGCGCCCTGTTCGCCGAACTCCTCGCCGAAATCCAGCGCATCAAGTCCGAGGGCGACTACGCCGCCGGCAAGAACCTCATCGAGACCTACGCCGTCCACATCGACCCGGTCCTCCACAAGGAGGTGAAGGAGCGCTATGACGCCCTGGGCCTGAAGCCCTACGGCGGCTTCATCAACCCGGAAATCCGGCCGGTGGAGAAGGACGGGAAGGTCGTCGACTACGAGATCGTCTACTCCGACGACTACCTCGGACAGATGCTCGAATACGGCCGCAAGTACGGCACCCTCTGATGAGCCGCATCGCCGAGGATTTCCGCAACTACCTGCGGATCGAGCGCGGGATGTCGCCGAACACGGTGGCCTCCTACGCCCGGGACGTGGAGGGACTCCTCGCGGCGTATGAAGGATACCGTCCGGCCGACATCGGCACGGCGGAAGTGGAGCGTTATCTCTCGAAGCGCATCCAGAAGGGCCTTTCCAAGCGCTCCCAGGCCCGGATGCTCAGTTCTTTCCGCTCCTTCTTCAACTGGTGCATCGAGGAAGGCGACCTGAAGGACAATCCCATCGACCGCATCGACGCGCCCAAGCTCGGGAAGCACCTTCCCGCCGTCCTCTCGGTGGAGGAGGTCGACGCCATCATCTCCTCGGTGGACACCCGGAACCCGGCGGGCCTGCGGAACCGCGCCATCCTGGAGGTCCTGTACGGCTGCGGCCTCCGCGTGAGCGAATGCACCGGCCTCCGGATTTCGCACGTCCACCTGGACGAAGGGTATGTCGATGTCGTGGGCAAGGGCAACAAGCAGCGCGTCATCCCCCTCGGGGACATGGCCGCCGACGCCATCCGGAACTACCTCCCCGCCCGTCCGGAACCCGCCGCCCGCACCTTCGAGGACATCCTCTTCCTCAATCGCGCCGGCCGTCCCCTCAGCCGCGTCTACGTCTTCAACGTCGTCAAGGAGCAGGCGATGGCCGCGGGCATCCACAAGGAGATCTCCCCGCACACCTTCCGCCACTCCTTCGCCACCCACCTCATCGAAGGCGGGGCGGACCTTCGCATCGTCCAGGAAATGCTCGGCCACGAATCCATCCTCACCACCGAGATCTACACCCACATCGACTCCTCCACCTGGCAGGCCGCCGTCCTGGCGCACCATCCGCGTCGATAGATCCTCACGTCGGCCTGCGGCCTCCTCAGGATGACAAGGAATGTCATTCCGAGCAAAGCGAAGGAATCTATATTTTTAAAGTATCAAAAATGTTACCTATCTTTACCGATGTCAACCGATGAATAGGATTGAAACCATATGGTTCGATGGAGAATGGATTTACGGTCGGGGTGACGATGGGGTCGCCTACCGCCAGTCCCTTCTCTGGTACAAACGGCTCCTGGAAGCGTCTGTGCCCGAACGAGCCCATTATGAAATCAGTACCATCGGTATCCATTGGCCGGAGTTGGACGTGGACATCAGTTTCGAGAGTTTTCTGTATCCCGAAGCCGAACCGTCTCGCATCCAACGGTTTTTCCTGACCCACGAAGAGATCAATGTCTCCGGATTCGCCAGGAAGTTCGGACTGAACCCTTCCCTGCTCCGCAGTTATGTCAATGGGTTCAAAACCCCTTCCAAACGGAAGGAAGAAGAGATCGTCCGGCTGATTCATAGGCTCGGAGAAGAATACGCCGGGGTATAGCCGGACGAGCCCACGGTTGCAAAAACGCCATCTGGCGCGCTGCAATGCAACATCTGCCACCTTACGGAAAAGGCCGACCATCCAGAAGGAAGGTCAGCCTTTTTTGAAAAGCGAAGAATCAGTCGTTACTCGTCAACGGTCGGCATAACGGGCATCGCATATGAGTTCAGGCCGGCTATACTCACAGTCCGTCTAGGTTCATGAATATACCAGCAGGTCCCTAAGAAGCGGGGACTGCTCTGAAGTCCATCAGACACCGCGTACCGCATATATTGGCTGTTAAAATCTCTGAAGAATTTTTCACGCAAGCCCATGGAAGGGAAACTCGTTTCATCTATCTTATATGTCAGAATACGGTCAGGGGAAGAGTTGGCAGGAATTCTCCCTGCGATAACCTGATCTATACCAATCCCATCGAAAACTTTCGGGCCCGGAACCTTGAAACCGACAGGACACGGATCATAGATGGTCTTCGTAACAGGGTCATACTCTCTGGACGAAATGAACGCAGTCTGCGTAGAATTCCAGACATTTCCATAGGTCTTTGTCAACCAACGGTCTTGACCGGTATCGGGATAATAATGCTTGTAAGGATACTGGATAGATTCACCGTAGGTAACCATATCAAGGAGGGCATACTGAGGATAATAGGGATTCTCTTCCTTGGCAGGATAGACTTTTTTGTCACCATAATAGCTCTCTCTTCCGTCCATTCCCACGATCGGATCCTTGCGGCCCAGTTGATAGTACGGACTGTTGCCTCTAAGGAATCTCGTTCCGTTCGTCCCAATCGTAATTCTCACGGAATTGGAATTCTTTCCGCCGATGTAGTCCTGAGCGATTCGGACGTAGCCTGTAATGCTCTGATACTGCTCCGTCTGTACACGGTTGCAGAAGCCCATAATCGCGGGAGACATCTGGAAGCCATTGAAGTTGGTGGTCTTCGTCATGTCCTCGTCCGTCACCCAGATGTGCCAGCTCCAGACGATGGTGTTATTCTCGTCCAGCAGGCCGATCAGGGCGTTGCCCTGCGCGATGCCGTCGTGCGTGATTTCGAACCAGATGTAGTCATCCGTCGCACCGGCGTCGCCGGGCTCGTAATGAACCTGCTCGATCAGGCCCGGCTGATCCATCCAGAGGACTTGAGCGGTGAGGTTGGAGGTACCCAGCTGTTCGGCGATGTACGGAGACATGATCAATTCATCCTTATGATCGAGGAAACGGCCCAGGATAAAACCGGCATTGGATGAAGAAGTGTAGTATGCTTGCGGGGCGTCGTCCCGGTAAACATATTCGCCCGAGACGGGATCCTTCTTCATACCGTGGAAAGCGGCCTCGTTAATCTCTCCGCCCTTCAGGCCATTGCCGTAGACAGCCGGGAACTTATAGGTTCCGGGAGCCCCGATCACATAGCAGTTCGCCGTGGAGGACAGGACCGTCGCACCAGTCGCGACATTGATGGTGGAGAGATCCACCACGCCGGCGACGGGATCTTTCGCCTGAAGGTTTGCCGTACGGCTGCCTTCCGGCATGGGAACGCCCTTGGCCGTCATTGGAATCAGGTTCTTCAGCGGGTCGATGGCGAGGGTCAGCTCCTGCGGATACTCCGGAACGCTGCCGTTCAGGTCCACGGTGCCGGCAGGGGAGAGCCAGTCGGGATATCCCTCGTCGCCGGGAGCGAGCCAGTTCCTGCCATCGGTGGAATACTGGATGATAAAGGGGACGGGTTCGATGCGGTCGCCGTCCACCAGGTAGCTGACGAACGCCGGTGCCAGCGTCAGCTGGCCGCCGTCATTCGGAAGCGTAGGAGTTCCCGACGGGACGGTGATGTTCCCGAGCGAAGTTCCCCCTGTTTCGTTGCCGATGAACAGCTCCACCTCAGTCTCCACGAAAGCGACGCGCTTGCCGTGATGGCGGGCGAATTCCATCGGGGAATTGTGTGTCAGAGTGTTCTGCAGGGTCGCGCCGGCGTAAGTTTCCACCTTGACCCACTCGTACGTTCCGCAAGGGACAGGAAGGTTGAGGTCGATGGCCTTGTCGGTGCCGATGACGGTACGATTCACGATGAAGGTAACCGAGGTGCCTTCGCCGTCTCGCGTCATAACATAGGGAATGGGCTCGTTGGCGTCGTCCGTAACGGCGGCGAACTCGCCCGTGACTTCCTTGTCGAAAGTGACTACAATCTTGGTGACGGTGAGAGCCACATCGGTCAGGATGAAGCGCGCCAGACCACCCGCGTGGTAGAATGCCAGGTCTTCGCCAGCATCGTTGGCCGCCAGCAGGAGGGCCGGGGCAAACTCCTCGTCGAAACTCGTGAAGGCAGTAAGGTCATATTCGGCGGGGAAGTTCACCTTGGGGGCGGCGCCGTCCGCCGTCGCGACAGCGGCCGAGGCCGGATACACGGCGAAATCGTTCCTTAATTTCGTTCCGACGGAGGAAGAGAGGACGGAACCGGTCACCGGGTCGGTGTTCGGCGAGACAGCAAAAGTCTCGTATTTCCCGCCCTTGAAGTGGATGGCGATTTCGTCGCCCTCGTTCCAGGTGAACTTGCCCTCGAGGTTGTCGTAGGACGTCCTCGTCTGCGGGTCATTGTCGGCAATCCGGACAGTGATTTGCGCCGGAGCGTCGAATTCTACCTCCCGCTGGCAGCCGGAAAGAATCATCGGTGCGGCGCAGGCCGCAGCAAGCAAATATTTAAACGTTGTTTTCATATCGTTTTTCATGATTACTCCTACTCCTTTCCAGGACGAATAACATAAGTCCCTGCAAATGCTTCGTTGGTCCTTCCGTAGACATAATCTGTATAGAAGTCAAATAACGTCCGGGAAGCTCCTGCATCAAAGTTCGCTGTGCTATAACGTGCAAACTCAGTGCTCTGGCTCGTACTCGGGATGAACGGGAAGAAGAGATTGTCCCCGTACATGCGTCCAGTGACGCCGTCCACGGTCGTATATACCATGTTGGCTGTATTGAATCCGGCTAAGGACGGCCAGGTGGGTACCTTGTATCCCGTCGGGCAGGGATCGTAAATGGTCTTTGTCGAGAATACTTCTGTGTAATTATAGGTATTCTGAATATTGGAGGAAGTGTTCCACAGGTTATGCCATACGCAGTTCAGACATGAATTTACCCGCTCAGAATTGTTCATTGCGCGAGGATACCGGAGAAACATTCCGACGGTAAGAGGTCCCGCCCATGTGACGTCTGCCGGTTGGCCGGCTGCGACCATAGCATTCTTGTAAGCCACATACTCAGGATCATTTACGACCGATGTCGCATAGCCTGATGTTATCGTGTACTGGGAATTCGATCTTGCGATAGGAGCATTCGTTCCCTTCGTTTCGATATAGGAACCCGGGCGGGGATCCTTGCGGCCCCCTACGTAGACCATACTTCTACCGCCGCTTTCGATGGTGATGTCGCCGGCGTTGGAGATGACCAGCAGGGGATCGGAAGTGATGCCGTTGTCCTCCGTCTGCTTGACGCGGACGTACCAGGTACGCTCGTTATAGCGGGCGATTTCGCGCGTATCGCGCCAGCCGATGTTCTGCGGAGCGAACGAGTAGCCATTCGGGCCCTCGATGGCCGTCAAATCGGCATCGGTCACCCAGATGTGCCAGCTCCAGACGACATCGGTAATGGTTTCGGTGGTTTCGCCGTTGGTAACGGTATACGTGGCCTTCAGGGCGATTACGGCATTTCCCTGCTGGATATTCTCGGCAGGAACCTCGAAGGTGATATACATGTTTTCTCCCTCGCCATCGAGACCCACATTGTCGATCAGGCGGCCATACGTGTCGGGATTGACGTCCGTCCAGACAAAATCGGCGGTGTAGCTGATATTCGTGTAGCCGTCGTTAGTCAACTGCGTGGCGATATACGGGGACGTGATGGGATTGTCCCGATGGTCCACCATATAGGCCAGGAGGCCGTATGCGTTCGAGAACGGCTCGGCCGTTTCATTAAATGTGTATCTTTCGTCCGTCCAGTTCTCGGTCCGGTATTCGCCTCCCTCACCCTCGCGGGCGTGCCAGGCATCCTCATTGGGGGCGCCGTCCTTGAGCGCATTACCGTAAACCACAGGGAATCTGTAGGTGCCCGGAGCGTCCACCACGTAGCAGTTCGCCGTGGTTTTGGCAACGGTAGCACCGGTGGCGACGTTGTAGGTAGAGAGGTCGAAGTTGGCGGGATGCCTGCCAACCCGGCTCTTCAGTTCGTTCCCATGGTGGTCCACAGCGGTGTTCTCCTGCGCGGTGATGACCAGGTGGAGAGGCTCGCCGGCCGTGGAACCGGTGTAGTCCACACCGTCAGCGACGCGGAGCCAGTCGGGAGCGCCGGTCTCGGACCAAGTGCCGTCCTCGCCGGTCTGGGAGAATTCGAACGTGAAAGGAACACCCACCTTGTCGATGCCGTCCGTCTTGTAGGAGGCGAAAGCCTGGGACAGCTCCTTGGTACCGCCGACATATTCGGCGATGACATCGTGAAGGCCATCCAGTTTATAGGTGAAGGAGAGTGTCCCGATCATCAGGGTCTTGCCGTGATGGCGGGCGAAGGTGAGGTCGCTCTCGTTGAGCTTCTTTGCGGTCGCGCCGTCAAGCGCGAGCGAGACGTTCGTATAGGTGCCGCAGGGTACCGGGACGTTCAGGACGAAGTCCTTCTTGCCACCGACCGTGAAGGTCACCGTGTTGTTCGTGGCGTTGCCAGCCGTGGTGATCGTCGGGTTCGACGGGTTGGCAGTGTTCACGGTGTAGGTGCCGGTCACGTCCTTGTCGAAGCTCACGACGGCCGTGGTGACGGCGTCCGGGAGATCCTTGCAGATGATGCGGACGAGGCCGCCCACGTGCAGGAAATACAGTTCGTCCTGTCCCTGGAGGTTCTCGGCCACCATCGGAACGGGGGAGTAATCAGCGTCCGTGACCGAAGAGATATCGTAGGTCGCGGGGAGCGTCACCGTAAGGGCGCTGTTGCTGGCCGGAGCGACGCTGGCGGGATAGACCGCATAGAAGCTGCGGTCGCCGGGAGTCTCGATTCTGAACGCGCCCGTCGCGGCCTCGACCTCGACTTCCTCGAAGGCATTGCCCACATAGACGGCGATCTTGTCGCCCTCGTCCCAGGCGAACTTGCCGGTGGCATCGAAGGAGACGCGGGTCTCCTGCTCGATGACGGCCCTGAGAACGGAGCTGCCCGGGGTATTGAAATCCATCTCTCGGGCACAGCCGGCGGCGAGCAAGAGCGCCGACGCTGCTGCAATCAAATATCTTGTCTTCATAATGCTTTTGTTTCCTTTAACTTAGTCCCAATAGATGGATTCGCCGCGGGCTTCGACATCCCAGTTGATGTCCTCGCCCGTCGCCTCCAGGAGTTCCGGGAGATTCAGACCCTTGATCCAGTACTTCTTGCCGCCCGTGAAAGCAATCATGTTCCCGTTCTTGTCGGCGAGCTTGAGGGTGCGGGTGCCGAAAGGCTGGCCCACGACCGTCAGCGTCAGGTTGGTGAAGTCCGTCGGAAGGGCGAAGAGGGTGACGGTGGAAGGTTCGTCGCCGGCCGTGATCACGAGCACGCCGTCGTCGGAACGGTTCGTGACGTCCATCGAGAGCGTCTTGGTCGTGCTGGCCGTGGAAGCGGCACCGGTGGCGCAGGCCACGGAGAAGTCACCCGCGAGCGGATCGCTCGTGCTGGTCAGCGTGAACGAGGAGATCTTCGCCTCGCCGTTGCCGCCCGCGCCGATCTCGAACTGGAGCGCCGTGAACTCGGGATAGAAGTCGAGCTCCACCGGGGCTTCCGTATCCGTGGCCGTAGCCTTCGCGAACATGAATGCGTACTGCATGTCGGGAACCCAGGCGCCCGTATCGTCCTTCTTCATCTGCTGCGTGGTCGGGATCGTCGCCGTCATCGAAGTCTCGGTGAGCTTCGTGGCGTCCGCCGGATAGCGCGCGTAGAATTTATAGGTGCCTTCCGCACCCCACTGCAAGGAATTCACGTCCACCGGCTTCAGCGTGGCCTTGCTGCGGACGCCGTCCGCGGTCACCGTGAGGATCTTGTAGTCGCCCCACTTTTCGCCGGTCGTCATGTTCACGGCCTTGTCGCTCAGGATCGTGATCGCGTCGTCCACGACCCAGTCGATGCGCTCCTTCACCAGGGAACCGGAAGCGCTGGTCTGCCCCTCGCCGCTGTAAGCGGTACGGGTGGCGTCCGCCTTGGTGGCAGCCGAGAACTGGACGTTGGCCTTCTCGCCGCCGTCCTTCTTGCACCCCGCCAGCATCCCGCAGGCAAGGGCCAGCAGGCACGCAGCCTGCATCGTACGTTTCAGTGCCATCTCTCTTACTCCCATTTGAAGTTAAAGTTTTCGGTTTCCATGTCGATCTCCTCAACGTCCTGGCTCATCGTGTAGACGCCGGCCTCGTTCAGGTTCTCGACCACGGATCCGCCCAAAAAGTCACGCTCCAGCTGGACTTCCGTCTCCTGGAGCACCCGGGGCGGGGTGTAAGTTTTGACTGTTTTGAACATAGTATGGTAATAATAACAATTGATTACATTCATTTGGTTGCAATTGGCCAGCTTGTCTCCAAAAGCAATCCTTTTCGCTTTTCCGTCAACTCCGGATGGAAATGGCGTATGTGATAGATGAAGCGCTGGTAGTCCAGGCCGTAGCGGCGGGCGATGGAGAACACGGGCTCCAACGTCGTGGAATACACCTCCATCGCGAGTGAAAATAGACGTTCGTTCTTCTCGCGCCGGACGCCCCGCACGCCCAGCGGGCGGCCGTCCGCGCCCCGGCCGTAGTACGGACGCAACGCCTCAAGGCCCTTGTCGCGGTACACGCGGAGCCACAGCCTCACAGCGGAGTCGTCCAGGTCCATGACCTTGGCGATCCGCTTGCAGCCGAGCCCTGATTCGTACAGTTCCACCACCCGCTTCCGTTCAGTGAAGGGGTGGGACTTGCGCTTCCGTTTCGTTTGTGTCTGTTCTGTGGGCATTGCGTGATACAGATGGGATTAGGTGAGACGGACGAGCCAACTTCGGGGGACCTGCGCTTTCGCGAAAATGCAGTCGAGAAGGTTCACGACCACATAGTATTTGCCTTTCAATGCCGTTACGTGTCCTTCCACTCCTTTCAGGGGGCCCTTGACAACCTTCACCCGGTCGCCGAGCGAAAACGGGCGGTCCATCAAACCACCGCTCTCCATGCCCAAGTCCAGCACGCGGCGGAAGTCCTCCATCTGCTTGTCGGGAACCACCAGGAGCGTGCGCGTGGCGCAGTCCACGATGTACTTCACAGGCAGGCCGGCGCAGTTTGCGAGGTCCAGCGCCTCCTGTTTAGTCGCGCGCAGGAAAACCAAGTTCGCGATGACAGCCTTTTCCTTCCGCGGGGTATCCGTGGGTAGGGTCGGAACAAAATGCTCCACACCCTCACGCCTCAAACGGTCACGAACTTTCAGTTCCTGACCATAGCGTGTGCGCGCAGCATACCAGTATGTACGGACCGTTGCTTCCTGCATTGTTTGTAAAAAAAGAAAAACTGCCGTACCTTTGTCTTGGTTACTATAGATAGGTCGAGCATTTGCTCCGGCAGTTTTTCTTGTGTTTGGTTGTTAAAAAAAAGTAAACCAAGCACAAAGATAGACATTTTTGGGTAACCAACAAAAAATTTTAGACATTTTTAGACGGTTGTCCCAATGGATATAATGAATAAAATTAGAGGTAGGATTGAAGAGGTTAGGCAACTCTATAAATGGACGGAGAACTCAATCGCGAAAGACTCGGCTACTCAAAAACGTCTAAATAGACAACTCAGCCACGGAGGGAACATCACCCTGGATACGATTCTTCTTATTTTGGACGCCTGCCCGGAGGTTTCCGCCGACTGGCTTCTTCTTGGTCGCGGCGAGATGCTGTACAAAGAGACGGAGAACGGCGTCGGGAATTGCGACCAGGAAGTCATCTCCCGTTTCCTCTCCCTCCTGAAAAAGAAGGACGAACAGATGGACCGGCTGATCGAAATGCTGTCGCGGAAATAATTTGCGAATCAAAAAATTATCCGTATCTTTGCGCGCTTAAAAAAGCGCAAGGCTTTTTGGTGCAATGGGGTCTTTGAAACAGAAGACTGAGTAACACATTTTTAAATTAAAGTACAATGAAGCATTTCCAGCTGAACGGCCAGATCCGCGAGAAGGGTAACAAGGCCGTCATCAAGGCGTTCCGCCGCCAGGGCCTCGTCCCCTGCAACCTCTATGGTCTCGGTATGGACAACGTCCTGTTCACCGTCGTCGAGAAGGAGCTGATGGGTCTCACCCACACCCCCGCCTCCTACATCGTGGACCTCAACCTCGATGGCAAGGTGTACACCGCCATCGCCCACGAGTACCAGTGGCACCCGGTGGATGACAACTGCCTGCACGTGGACTTCCTCGCCGTGAACGAGGAGAAGCCCGTCACCATCAACGTTCCCCTCAACATCTTCGGTCACCCGGTGGGCGTCCAGGCCGGTGGTAAGTTCACCCAGCTTGCCCGCGCCCTGAAGGTCAAGGCCCTGATGAAGGACCTCCCCGACCAGCTCGACATCGACGTCACCCCGCTGAACATCAACGACCGCATGGTCGCCGGCGACCTCAAGTTCGAGGGTCTGCAGATCGTGTCCGACAAGAACACCATCATCTGCCGCGTGAGCGCCACCCGCGCCATGCAGCAGGCCGCCATGGAGGCCGCCAAGGCCGCGAAGTAATGGCGGACTACCTCGTTGTCGGGCTCGGGAACATCGGTGCCGAATACGCATCGACCCGCCACAACATGGGATTTATGATATTGGATGCCTGGGCTCAGGCATCCAATGTCGTTTTCACCGTGGAGCGCTACGGGGCGGTCGCGGAAATCTCCTTCAAAGGCCGGCACTTCCACCTGCTCAAGCCGTCCACCTACATGAACCTGAGCGGCAACGCCGTCCGGTACTGGCTGCAACGGCTGAACATCCCGCTGGAGAACCTCATCGTCATCTCGGACGACCTCAACCTCCCGTTCGGGACGCTGCGGATGCGCCTTTCGGGCAGCGACGGCGGGCACAACGGCCTGGAGAACATCATCTACCTCCTGGAATCCGACCAATGGGCCCGGATCCGCGTGGGCATCGGGAACGGCTTCTCCCGGGGCGGCCAGGTCGATTACGTCCTGGGGCCCCTGTCCCCGGAAGAGCTGGAACAGATTCCCGCCATCGCGGATAAAATCGTCCGCGGCATCAAGGATTTTTCGACCATCGGACCGCAACGGGCGATGAATTTCGTGAACGCGAAACCAAAACCTGCGGAAAAACCTGCAGAAAAACCCGTAGAGGGCCCTGAAAATTAACTTTTTTTGAGTTTTTTCTTGGATTTTTCGGGTTTTTATTCTTATCTTGCACAAAGTTTTGATAATAAACGTTTAACGATTAAATAAAACCTATCATCATGAAAGAGCTTGTTGAAAAGATCAATGCCGAATTCGCCGAATTCGCGAAGAATGCCGAAGCGCAGGTTGTGAAGGGTAACAAGGCCGCCGGTGCCCGCGCCCGCAAGGCCGCCCTCGACCTCATGAAGGACCTCAAGGACTTCCGCAAGGCTTCCGTCGAGGCTGCGAAATAATCCCATTTCGCTCCGCTTGACCGGCTGTCCACGACAGTCGGTTATTTTTTTTCATTTTTTTGATTTTTTCTGCAACGAAACTCCTCGACACTGCATCTTTATTACAGGTTTAGGTTTTAGTACACGTCAAAGAATCGGTTCTCACGTCAGTGAGGCCGGTTTTTTGCATAGTGTTTGCATATAGCGTTTGCAAGTGCGCGAAAAAATGCCGTCATTTGTATAGTATGAAACCGAAACCGACCTGTCTGCGACGCCTGTCGCTGATATTTTATATATGCCTCTGCCTGGCGCCGGCCCTCACGGCCGCGCCCGCCCGGAAAGGGCTGCTGAACCTCCGGCAGCCGGACGGGACGGTCGTCCAGGCCTATCTCACCGGCGATGAAAACGGCCATCTGGTCCTGACCCCCGACGGCTGCGCCCTGATGCAGGACGCGGAAGGCTGGTGGTGCTACGCCCGCTATGACTTTTACGGCCACCGGCTGAACTCCGGCGAACACGCCGGGGCCCCGGACACCCCCGGCGAGGTGATCGCCGCCAGCCGCAACATTCCGTACGACCTGATCCGCCGGCGCAGGGCGGCCCGCATCCGGCGGGCCCTGCCGCTCCGGCAAAGGGAGCTGGTCCGCACCCGGGCCGGGGAAGGCGGCGTCCGCCACGGGCTCATCATCCTGGCCCAGTTCCCGGACCTCCCCTTCACCTATTCCAAGGCCGACTTCGAAAATCTCATCAACGGCGAAGGTCCGAACACGGCCCTCTCCTATTTCAAGGACCAGTGGAAGGACGGCTACACCTTCCTGTTCGACATCACCGAACCCGTCACCCTGCCGAACAACTTCGCCTACTACGGCGCCAACAACGAGGACGGGGAGGACGGGAAGGCCGCGGAGATGGTCATCGACGCCTGCGCCGCCGTCGGACCCGAGATCGACTTCTCCAATTACGACTACGACGGCGACGGCGAGGTGGAGAACGTCTTCGTCTTCTACGCCGGCCCGAACGAGTCGGAGGGAGCGGGCGACAACTACATCTGGCCCCATATGTGGTACGCCAACTCCGGCGCCGGCCTCACCTTCCGCCGGGACGGGGTCCTCGTGGACAATTACGCCTGCACGTCGGAACTCCGCGTGGACGACAACTTGACCACGTTCACCACCCTCGCCACCATCGGCACTTTCTGCCACGAATACACCCACACCTTCGGCATTCCCGACCTGTACGACACCGACGACGAGGACAGCGGCGGCAATGCGGAGACGATGTGGAACTGCATCGACCTGATGGACGCCGGCAACCACAACAACGACGGCAAGACGCCGCCCAACTACAGCGCCGTGGAGCGCTGGTTCTTCGGGATGAACGAAGGGAAACCGCTCACCGAGGGCACCCACACCCTCCGTCCGGTCCACGAAAACGGGGACTTCTATATTATGGAAACGGATGTGGAAGACGAGCTCTTCCTCATCGAGTGCCGCCAGGCGCGCGGCTGGGACGCCTATATCAGCACCAGCGGCCTCCTCATCTACCACATCGACTTTACGCTGCGGCCGGCGGGCGAATCCACCTCCGCCGGGAGAGTCGTGACGGCCTGGGACCGGTGGGACATGAACGAGCTCAACGCCCGGCCGGACCACCAGTGCGTGGACCTCATCGAACCGGATCCGGAGGCGCGGCAGAAGTACCAGGCCGCTGTCAAGAACCGGAACTTCGCGGCCATCTACACGCTGGCCACGCACGCGTTCTGGCCCTATGAGGACGCCTCCACCTACACCTGCGACACCGATCCGGCCTTCACCTTCTGGAGCGGGGCCGACTCGCCCCTGGGCCTGACGGACATCCGGCGGAATGCCGACGGCAGCGTCACCTTCACTGTCTTCAACGCCCAGGAGGACAAGGCTCCGGCGGTGAAGATCGACAACCAGGTCGTCTTCCAGGACGCCTCCATCATCCAGTGGAGCACCCTGGACCCGGCCTTCGACGGGACCAGCGTGATCCGCTACGGACCGGCCGACGCCGCCCAGCTGACCGAAGTCGCGGTCCGTCCCTACGAAACCGGGAAATACGCCTTTGTCATCGACGGACTCTCGCCCTCGAAGGCCTACAAGGTCCAGCTCCTGTGCCGGAAGGGGAACATTCCGGGACCGGTGAACGGCAACGCCTCCTTCACCACCAAGTCCGACCGGAAGGCGGGAAGCTATCCCTACATCTACCTGAAAGACGTCCAGCGCGGTTCCGGCGGCTCGTTCGCACCGGACACGCCCATCGCCCTGCGGGTGTACAACGCCCCGGACGCCGTCAATGTCACCTGGTATTTCGACGGGCAGCGCATCACCCCGGGAGCCGACGGCTATTACCACCTCACCCGTTCCGGGACGCTGAAAGCGGTCGTCACCTACTCGGACAGTTCCGAAATCATCACCAAGAAAATCGTCGTGAAATGAAAGATTCCTTCGCTTCGCTCGGAATGACAGGCAAATGTAAATGTTTGATCCTGTTCGCTTTGATCTTGCTGACCGGTTGCAAAGAAAAGGTGGAGATGGACCTGGAGATGTACAACAGCGAACAGGTCAGCCTGATGGTCAAGGGAAAGAAAGTCTACACCTATGACGAGGGCACCGGCCAGTCCGCCTACAACAGCACGCTCCGCCAGTTTCGGGCGGGCAACGACGACATGACGAACTTCTTCGTCCTCACCTGCAGCGAACTCCCGCGGGAGGAAGGCCAGGAGATCCGGACCGACATCCAGTGGACCTCCGGCAACACCGTGAAAACCTCCAACGGCGTCATCCTCAAGGTGGAGAAATACGACGGCACCGGCCTTGTCTGGCTTTGGAATGCCACGGACAAGACCGGTGCGATCGTGAGAATCCTGAATTAGAACGACGTGGCGATGCCGATGAAGTCGTCGGCCTTCAGCGCGGCGCCTCCGATGAGGCCGCCGTCGATGTCCTTTTCAGCAAAGAGTTCCTTCGCGTTGGAAGGCTTGCAGGAGCCGCCGTACAGGATGGTCATGTCCTCGGCGACTTCCAGGCCGAACTTCTCGGCGATGACGTTGCGGATGCAGGCGTGGATTTCCTCGGCCTGCGCGGCGGTCGCGGTCTTGCCGGTGCCGATGGCCCAGACGGGCTCGTAGGCGATCACGACGTTCTTGAGGTCTTCGGCGGTGAAGTTGTACAGGACGGCCTTCGTCTGCTCGGTGACGACCTCGAAGTGACGGCCGGCCTCGCGCTCGTCGAGGTTCTCGCCCACGCAGAGGATGACCTTCAGGCCGGCCTCGAGGGCGAGCTTCGTCTTGACGACGAGCTTCTCGTCGGTCTCACCGTAGTACTGACGGCGCTCGGAGTGGCCGAGGATGGTGTACTTGCAGCCCAGGGAGGTGAGCATGTTCACGGCGACTTCGCCGGTGTAGGCGCCCTTCTCGTGATCGGCGCAGTTCTGGGCGGAGAGGGCCACCTTGGAGCCCTTCAGGACGTCGGCGACGCAAGCGAGGTGCGTGAACGGCGGAGCCACGACGAGTTCAACGTTGGCGGGAAGGTCCTTCCCCTTTTCCACGACGGCCTTGGCGAGTTCGACGCCTTCAGGAACTGTGGTGTTCATCTTCCAGTTACCTGCAACAATGTACTTTCTCATTTTATGTGTGAATTAAGTTGTTTCCAGTCTGCAAATTTACGCAATCCCCCGGAAAAACACAATGGCCGGAGGTTTGGATTATTCATTCAACCGTCCTAACTTTGCAGTTTTAACGAACGGAAAGCAAATGTCACTTTATCTTCCTCCCCGATACCGCAACCTGCTCGGCAGCGTCGAGCAGACGGAAAAGGCCATCAAGGCCGTCAAGGACATGTTCCAGGACAACCTCTCCGCCCAGCTCGCGCTCCTGCGCGTGACGGCGCCGATGACGGTTCTCTCCGGGACGGGCATCAACGACGACCTGAACGGCGTCGAGCGCCCGGTCCGCTTCCCGGTCCGGAGCTTGGACGAGCAGCAGGCCGAGGTCGTGCACTCCCTCGCCAAATGGAAGCGCCTGAAGCTCGGCGAGCTGGGCATCACCCCCGGCCGCGGCATCTATACCGACATGAACGCCCTGCGTCCCGATGAGGACCTGGACAACCTCCACTCCATTTACGTGGACCAGTGGGACTGGGAGAAGGTCATCCGGGAGGAGGACCGCAACCTGGACTTCCTCAAGCGCACCGTGCGCCGCATCTACGAGGCGGTGAAGGTGACGGAGAACAAGCTGTACGTGGAGTTCCCGCAGCTCGTCCCCGCCCTCCCCGACGAGATCTATTTCATCCACGCCGAAGAGCTCCTGCAGCGGTACCCGAACCTTTCCCCGAAGGAGCGTGAAAACGCTGTCGTGCGCGAGCACAAGGCCGTTTTCATCATCGGCATCGGCGGAAAGCTTTCCGACGGTAGCATCCATGACGGCCGCGCCGCGGACTATGACGACTGGAGCACCCCGAACAGCGACGGCTTCGCCGGCCTGAACGGCGACATCCTCCTGTGGAACCCCGTCCTGGAGAGCGCCTTCGAGATTTCGTCGATGGGCATCCGCGTCAATCCGGAAGCGATGGTGCGGCAGCTCAAGGAGCGCGGCCAGGAGTGGAAGGCGGACCTGTACTTCCACCGCCGGCTCATCGCGGGAGAACTCCCGCAGACCATCGGCGGCGGTATCGGCCAGTCCCGCCTGTGCATGTACCTCCTGAGGAAGGCGCACATCGGCGAAATCCAGTCCTCCATCTGGCCGGAGGCGATGCGGGAGGCTTGCCACCGCGCGGGGATCGAACTCGCCTAGCTTCTCCTTTGGAGAAGGGCGGTTTTTTCCCTATCTTTGTGGGATATAAGAAAGATCAGATACATCGATGAAGAATTTTGTTGAAGAACTCACTTGGAGAGGCATGATCCAGGACATCATGCCGGGTACGGAAGAGAAACTCATGGAAGGCCCCAAGGCTGCCTACGTAGGCATCGACCCCACGGCCGACTCCCTGCATATCGGACATCTCGTAAGCGTGATGATCCTGAAGCATTTCCAGAACTGCGGCCACAAGCCCTTCGCCCTCGTGGGCGGCGCCACCGGCATGATCGGCGACCCGTCGATGAAGTCGGCCGAGCGCAACCTCCTGGACGAGGAGACGCTCAACCACAACGTCGCCTGCCTCAAGGCGCAGCTCGCCCGCTTCCTGGATTTCGACTCCGACGCCCCCAACAAGGCCGAACTCGTGAACAACTATGACTGGATGAAGGACTACAGCTTCATCAACTTCATCCGCGACATCGGCAAGCACATCACCGTGAACTACATGATGGCGAAGGATTCCGTGAAGAAGCGCCTCCAGCGCGACTCCTCCGAGGGCATGTCCTTCACCGAGTTCAGCTACCAGCTGATGCAGGGCTACGATTTCTACTGGCTTTGGAAGAACCGCGGCTGCATCCTGCAGCTGGGCGGCTCCGACCAGTGGGGCAACATCACCACCGGCACCGAGCTCATCCGCCGCATCGACGGCGGCGAGGCCTTCGCCCTCACCTGCCCCCTCATCCGCAAGGCCGACGGCACCAAGTTCGGCAAGACCGAGAAGGGCAACATCTGGCTGGATGCGGAGCGCACCTCCCCGTACGAGTTCTACCAGTTCTGGCTGAACGTCGCCGACGACGACGCCGAGCGCTACATCAAGATCTTCACGATGCTGGACCGCGAAACCATTGAAAGCCTCATCGCGGAGCACCGGGAGGACCCCGGCCAGCGCAAGCTGCAGAAGGTCCTCGCCAAGGAGGTCACCATCATGGTCCACGGCCAGGAAGCCTACGACAACGCCATCGCCGCCAGCCAGCTGCTGTTCGGCAACGTCTCCGCCGAGGTGTTCCGCTCGATGGACGAGCGCACCGTCCGCGAAGTTTTCGCCAACGTTCCCTCCTTCGAGGTGAAGGCCGACGAGTTCCCTTGCAACGTGCTCGACCTCCTCGCCGTCAAGACCGCCGTGTTCCCGTCCAAGGGCGAAGCCCGGAAGATGGTCCAGGGCGGCGGCGTCTCCCTGAACAAGGGCAAGGTGGGCGACATCAACTATGAGGTGACCGCCGACGACGTCATCAACGGCCACTACATCCTGGCCCAGAAGGGCAAGAAGAACTATTTCATCATCAACGTGAAATAGATTTCTCGACTTCGCCCTGCGGGCTCCGCTCGAAATGACAATCTTTCTGTCATTTCGACCGAGCGAAGCGAGTGAAGAAATCTTTTTCTTGACAAAAGACATGGAGAAGCAAGCTAGTACAAGACAACTGAAAGTGGCGCGGGAGATCCAGAAGGACCTCGCGGAGATCATCCGGGCCAAGGGGATGGCCGCCTTCGGCGGCGCCCTGGTCACGGTGAGCGAGGTCCGCGTGAGCCCCGACCTGTCGGTCGCGAAGGTCTACGTGAGCATCTTCCCGTCCGACAAGCAGGAAGCCGTCATGGCGCTCCTGGAGGAGAACAACAAGGCCCTCCGCGGCGAACTCGGCCACGTGGTGGGCAAGCAGCTCCGCATCGTGCCGGAACTCGTGTTCTACCTGGACACAAGCCTGGACTATGCGGCGCATATCGAGGAATTGCTGAAGAAATAGATTTCTCGACTCCGCCCTGCGGGCTCCGCTCGAAATGACAATCTTTCTGTCATTTCGACCGAGCGAAGCGAGTGGAGAAATCTGAAACAAAGTATGATGAACCTGCCGTTACGATTCGCCCTGCGCTACCTGTTCGCCCGGAAGTCACACAATGTGATCAACATCATTTCGGGCATCAGCGTGGCGGGCATGGCCATCGGAACGGCGGCGCTCATCATCATCCTGTCGGTGTTCAACGGGTTCAACAAGCTCGTGTCCGACAGCCTCGGGGACGCCCAGCCGGACCTCGTCGTGAAGCCGGCCGCCGGCAAGGCGTTCGTTCCCGACAGCACGGCCTTCGCCTGGCTGTACGACCAGGAACTGGTGTACAATATGTGCAGCGTCATCGAGGAGCAGGCCTTCATCGCCTTCGACGGCAAGCAGAGCCTCGCCCGCGTCAAGGGCGTGGACAGCGTCTTCGAGGAGGAGAGCCCCCTCCAGAACCACATCACCGACGGCATCTTCTCCCTGCACCGGGGGACCCTGCCGCGGGCCGTCGTGGGCAGCGCCCTGGCCTGGTCGATGGACATCAACCCCCGGTTCATCGCCCCCCTCGAGATCTATTATCCGGACCGGGAAGGGTCCATCTCCCTGTCCAACCCGGCCGCCTCGCTCCGGAGCACGAAAGTGACCGTGGCGGGCCTGCTCGCCATCAACTCCGAGCTGGACGCCGAACTGGTCCTCGTCCCCATCGAGACGATGCGGGAGCTGCTGGACTATGACGACGAGGTGTCGGCCGTGGAAATCCGCGTGCAGAAAGGAACGACGGACAAGGCCCTGAACGGGCTGGCCGCCGAACTCGCGGAGCGCCTGGGGCCGGACTACCAGGTCCTGGACCGCTACCGCCAGAACGAGGCCCTGTACAAGATGATGCGCTACGAGAAGCTGGCCATCTACATGATCCTGATCTTCATCGTCATCATCATCGCCTTCAACATCTACAGCTCCCTGACGATGCTCATCATCGAGAAGAAGGACGACATCGGCACGCTCCGCAGCCTCGGCGCCCCGGAGCCGATGACCCGGCGGATCTTCCTCCTGGAAGGCTGGCTGATCTCGCTCCTGGGCCTCGTGATCGGCCTGGTCCTGGGAATCGTCCTGGTCTACCTGCAGCAGAAGTTCGGACTCATCCGGATGCCCGGCAACTACGTCATCAGCGCCTATCCGGTCATCCTGAAGGTGTCGGACATCCTCTGGACGGTCGTCGGCGTCGCCCTGGTGGGCTACCTGATCGCCCTCCTCCCCTCTTTGACCAAAACCACTGATAATCAATAGAATTATGAAGAAAGCACTGCTCCTCCTCGCCGCGATTGCCGGCACCCTGACGCTCAGCGCCCAGAACAAGAAAGGCGGCATCGACGCCAAACTCCTCGGCGAAATCAGCAAGGGGTACGAAGGGACGGCCGCCGACAAGGCCCTCCGCAACGCCCTCAACACCACGGCCATCAACACCCTGGCCCTGAACGCGGACAACATCCCGATGGACACCCGCTTCTCCGACGTGGTGAAGACCAAGGGCCGCACCAACCAGCTCTCCTCCGGCCGCTGCTGGCTGTTCACCGGCCTCAACGTGATGCGCGCCAAGATGATCGACAAGTTCGACATGGGCCCGGTCATCCTGTCCCAGAACTATGTCTTCTTCTACGACCAGCTGGAGAAGGCGAACCTGTTCCTGCAGGGCATCATCGACACGAAGAACCTCCCGGACGACGACCGCACCGTCGACTGGCTCTTCGCCCATCCGATCGGCGACGGCGGCCAGTTCACCGGCGTGTCCAACCTCATCATGAAGTACGGCGTCGTTCCGTCCGAGGTCTTCCCGGAGAGCATGATCGCCAACAACACCGCCCAGATGCGCGCCCAGATCACCAACAAGCTGCGGGAGGACGGCCTCCGGCTGCGCCAGGCGCCCAAGGGCACGGACCTGCAGGCGATGAAGGTGGCCCAGCTCAAGGAGATCTACCGCATCCTCGCGCTCTGCCTCGGCGTTCCTCCGACCGAGTTCACCTGGACCCGGACCGACTCCAAGGGCAATGTCGTGAGCACCAAGCAGTACACCCCGAAGTCCTTCTACGAGGAGTACATCGGCACGGACCTCGAGAACAGCTACATCATGGTGATGAACGACCCGTGCCACGAGTACTACAAGATCTATGAGATCGACTACGACCGCCATGTCTACGACGGCGAGAACTGGGTGTACCTGAACCTCCCGGTCGACGAGATCAAGAAGATGGCCATCGCCTCCATCAAGGACAACACGGCCCTCTACTTCTCCTGCGACGTGAACAAGTTCCTGATGCGGGACAAGGGCCTCGCGGACCTGAACAACTTCGACTACGAGTCCCTGATGGGCGTTTCCTTCGGAATGAACAAGAAAGAGCGCATCTACACGCACGCTAGCGGCTCCACGCACGCGATGACGCTCATCGCGGTGGACCTCAAGGACGGCAAGCCGGTCAAGTGGATGGTGGAGAACAGCTGGGGCGCGAACTCGGGCTACCAGGGCAACATCATCATGACGGACGAGTGGTTCGACGAGTACATGTTCCGCCTGGTCGTGGACAAGAAGTACGTCCCGGCCTCCCTGATGAAATACTTCGACCAGAAACCCATCATGCTCCCGGCCTGGGACCCGATGTTCCTGCCGGAAGAATAATTCCCTTCAATGGCGCAGGAGAGCCATACATCCGAAAACCGTCGTCAAAGACGACCCCTCCCAAAGCAAGCTTTGGGCCCCTCGAAGGGCAGGGTTCCGGGGTCCCCGAAAATCTGCCGATTTTTGGGGTGGTTCGGCCGAGGGTGGCCACAGGTTTTCGGATGTATGGCTCTCCTGCTGCTGCTTGACCTTCTGGTTGGGGGCGGAGGTTTTTCCTGGGCAGAAGGAGCGGTCCTATGGAAGCTGCGGGTGCCGAGGGTGATGACGGCGGTGATTGCGGGGGGTGCCTTGGCGGCGAGCGGGGCGCAGATGCAGGCGGTGTTCCGGAACCCGCTGGCCGATCCGCACATCATGGGCGTGAGCGGCGGCGCGGGACTGGGCGCGGCGATTGCGACGATGGCGCTGGGCACGTCGGCGGCCTATTTCACGGGATTCACCGTGGCGGTGGCGGCGTTTCTCGGAGCCTTCGTGGCGGCGGCGCTGGTCGTCGCGGTATCGGCCCGGTTCCGGTCGGTGACGACGCTGCTGGTGTTCGGCGTGATGCTGGGATTCATCTTCAGCGCGCTGAGCTCGGTCCTGCAGTACACGGCCGGTGAAGAGAGCCTGAAACTGTTCTACAGCTGGATGGCGGGCAGTTTTTCCGGCTGCCGATACTTCGAGGTCGCGCTGATGGCCGGGGCGCTGGCCATCGGCCTCATCCTGGCCTTCTGCAACGGAAAGGGGCTGGATATCATCCTGTTCGGCGAAGAGTATGCGACCCTTTCCGGGGCCTCGACGCGGCGCATCCTGTTCCTGTCGATGCTGTCGGCCTGCCTGATGACCGGCACGGTCACGGCCTTCTGCGGCCCGCTCGGGTTCGTGGGCATCGTCGCCCCGCACCTCGCCCGCCGCATCACGGGTTCCTCGGTCCATCGGCAGGTCCTCCCCTGCGCCCTCGCGACCGGCGCCACCCTCGCCCTGGCGGCCGATATCCTCGCCAACCTCTGGTCCATTCCCCTTCCCGTGGGCTCCACCCTCGCCCTTATCGGCATTCCCCTGATTCTCACGCTCCTATTGCAGCAAAAAGCGTCGAATGTAAAACATTAATACCCAACCAATTACACCAGATTGACCGCTCTCACCAGCGCAGTCACAACCGCATAAATCATTGGAAACCAACAACATGCATTCTACGGCACTTCGGGTTGAAAACCTGACTATCGGGTACGGGGACCGAACCCTGGTCCGGGACATCTCCTTCGAGCTGGCCCCGGGCGAATGCGTGCTGCTCGCGGGCCCCAATGGAACCGGGAAAACGACGCTGTTGAAGCGCCTTGCCGGCGTGTCCAGAGAGATTCCTTCGTCGGTCTCCGACCTCCTCGGAATGACAAAAGACGGTCATTCCAACCAACAGTCCCCCTGTCATTCCGAGCAACGGCCCCACTGTCATTCCGAGCGGAGCGAAGGAATCTGTCCTAAAACAATCCTGGTTCCCACGAACATCCCTAAGGTCAAGGGTTTCACGGTCGAGGCGTTCGTGCGGACGGGGTGCTATCGGGAGAGCGATTGGCGGGGACGGATCTCGAAGGAGGTCGAAGGAAGAATGGAGGAGGCCCTGAAGATGCTGGGGATCGAGGAGTTGCGGAAGCGGGACATATCGACCTTGAGCGACGGGGAGTTCCAGAAGGCGTGCCTGGCGACGGGATTGACCCGGAAAGCCGAGGTGCTGCTGCTGGACGAGCCGACGGCGCACCTGGACGTGGAGAACCGGATCGATGTGCTGCGGACGCTGCGGGAGGTCGCCCGAAAGACGGGCACGGCCGTCCTGTTCTCCAGCCACGACCTGCACGACGCCCTGCAGGTGGCCGACCGGGTGTTCGCCCTCACCCGCGACGGGCGTTTCCTGGCCAGCCCTTCTGTCATTTCGAGCGAAGACCCTTCTGTCATTTCGAGCGAAGTCGAGAAATCTAAATCCGATGTCCTCCGAGCGGCCTTCCCCGCCCTCGCCAATCTTCTCTAGCGGGAAGTTCCCGGCAGGATGCCGAAAAGTTCACGGTAACATTTGGAGAAATAGGAAGGGGAACTGAAACCGACCTCGTAAGCGATTTCAGCGACGGTCTTGTCCGTGCTTTTCAGCCGTTTTTCCGCTTCTTTGA
>CAMVPS010000009.1:0-53565 GCA_947169405.1 uncultured Bacteroidales bacterium | reverse complement strand
TGCGGTCGAGGACCGCGATCTTGCGGACGCTCTTCGGGAGGACGGCGAAGAAGTACTTCTCGGAGAACGGACGATAGAGGTGGCAGGTGACGAGGCCGTACTTGCGGCCACGGCCCGCGAGGTAGTCGATGGTCTCCTTGATGGTCTCAGTGACGGAGCCCATCGCGACGATGATGTTCTCGGCGGTCGGGTCGCCGTAGTATTCGAAGGGACGGTAGCTGCGGCCGGTGAGCTCGGAAATCTCACCCATGTAGCGGGCCACGATGTCCGGAACGGCGTCATAGAACTGGTTGCGGGTCTCGACGGCCTGGAAGTAGACGTCGCCGTTCTGGGCGGTACCGCGGGTGACGGGGGCGTCCGGGTTCAGGGCGCGCTCGCGGAAGCGGGCGAGAGCCTTCTCCGAAACCATCTCGCGGAGCTTGTCCTCCGGGAGGGCCTCGATCTTCTGGATCTCATGGCTCGTGCGGAAGCCGTCGAAGAAGTGCAGGAACGGCAGGCTGGCCTTGATGGAGCTCAGATGGGCCACGGCGGCGATGTCCTGGGCTTCCTGGACGCTGCCGGAGGCGATCATGCAGAAACCGGTCTGGCGGCAGGCCATCACGTCCTGGTGGTCGCCGAAGATGGACAGGGCATGGCTGGCGAGGGCGCGGGCGGACACGTGGAACACGGTCGGGAGCATTTCACCGGCGATCTTGTACATGTTCGGGATCATCAGGAGCAGACCCTGGGAGGCCGTGAAGGTGGAGGTGAGGGCACCAGCCTGGAGGGAACCGTGGACGGCGCCGGCGGCGCCGGCCTCGCTCTGCATCTCCGTCACTTTGACGGTCTCGCCCCACAGGTTCTTCTTTCCGTGGGCGGCCCACTCGTCAATGTTCTCGGCCATGGTCGAGGACGGGGTGATCGGGTAGATGGCGGCGTGCTCGCTGAACAGATACGCAATGTTCGAAGCGGCGAAGTTACCATCACAGGTGATGAATTTCTTTTCGTTTGCCATAATTGATAGTTAAAAGTTATGTGGATTTATTCTGAGATTCCTTGGATGTCGGCGACTTCGGGCGCGATGCGCTTCACGAGGCCCTGCAGGACGGTGCCGGGACCGATTTCGAGGAAACTGTCCGCACCGTCCGCGACCATGTTCAGCACGGTCTGGGTCCAGCGGACCGGGGAGGTGAGCTGGCGCAGGAGGTTGTCCTTGATGACTTCCGGGTCCGTGGAGGGGAGGGCGGTGACATTCTGGTAGACCGGGCAGGCGGGCGCGCGGAACGGCGTCTTTTCGATGGCTTCGGCCAGTTCCAGCCGGGCCGGCTCCATCAGCGGGGAGTGGAAGGCGCCGCTGACCGCCAGCGGAAGCGCGCGCTTGGCGCCGGCCTCCTTCATCTTCGCGCAGGCTTCGGCCACGGCCTCGGCCTCGCCGGAGATGACGATCTGCCCTTCGCTGTTGTAATTGGCCGGGATGACGAGGCCCGCGCAGGAGGCGCAGATTTCCTCGACCGTCTCGGTCGGAAGCTTGATGACGGCGGCCATGGTTCCGGGGACCTTCTCGCAGCATTTCTGCATCGCGGAGGCGCGGACGGCGACGAGCCGGAGAGCGTCCTCGAAGTCCATCGCGCCGGCGGCGGCGAGGGCGGAGAACTCCCCGAGGGAGTGCCCGGCCACCATCGCCGGGCCCTCCAGGCCGCTGCAAAGGGCCAGGACGACGCTGTGGATGAAGATGGCGGGCTGGGTGACGCGCGTAGCCTTCAAAGCCTCCGCGTCTTCCCCGAACATAATGTCCGTGATGGGGAATCCGAGGATTTCGCAGGCATTGTCCATCATCTCCCGGGCCTCCGCGCTGCGCTCATAAAGCGCCTTCCCCATACCGGGGAACTGGGAGCCTTGACCGGGAAAGATATATGCTTTACTCATACGGTTTCAGTACGAAAATCTAATATCGTACAAATATAGGTATAATCGGCGAATTCCCCAAGCCCCGGAAACGGAAAAAGGCACCCGATTTCGGGTGCCTTGTAGGGACGATCGGATTCGAACCGATGACCTCTTCAATGTGACTGAAGCGCTCTAAACCAGCTGAGCTACGCCCCTGTCTGTTTGAAACAGGACTGCAAAGATGAGACTATTTCTTCAAATTTGCAAGGGTTCCGGCGAAAAAGTTTCTATCGGACCTCGATATAGGCCTTGTTGGCGGCCAGCGAAGTCCCTTGGTATAGGCCGAAGACGGCCCGCTCCTTCGTGGAGGCGGGGGAGAGCACGTAGTACTGTCCGGATTGGCAGCTGCCGGCCGTGGTCCTGCCCTTCAGGAGGTTGCCGCTGATGGACGCCGGATCCATGATGCTGCTCTCGAAGGTGACGGAGGAGGCGTCGGAACGGACGAGAACGCCGGTGTTCGCCGGGATGATGCTTCCGGCGGGGATTTCCTGCAGTTTCGCGTAGCCGGCGACCAGTTCGGTCACGGTGTAGACCTTCGCGCCGGCGGGCGCTTTCGCGTTGAAATCCAGGCAAAGCGTCGCCCATCCCTGGGAGGGGATGCTCAACTGGTAAGTCTGCTTATACACGAGCGTGATGTCGTCGAGATATAGGTAGTCGTTCTCGTGGCCGCCGCCGGGGTAGGCGTTGGTCGCGGCGCTCAGGAGAATGTACTTGGGCTGCGCACCGTTGTTTGTGTAATTGAACGGAATGGAGAGTCTCTTCCACTTGCCGTTCGTTTTGGCGATGGTCATATTGATGGCCGTGGCCACGACGTGGGACTGGGGGGATGTGTTCTGGTAGCCGTCGACATAGTCGAAATCGTCGTGGATGGTGGCCGTCACCTTCGCATAGGGGTGGCTGGAATCGGTCCCGTTCGGGGTGAACTTCACCCAGACGACCAGCGAGTCGGGCCTGCCGGTGAAGGGCATCGCGCAGGGATTCTTGACGCCGTTGCTGGTGTTGGAGCCGTCCCGGTCGGAGTAGTTGTAATTGTTCTTGCCGGTCGCGGACATCGCGGCGGCGTGGACGCGGCCGGTCGTCAGGTTGCCCTGGGCGACGACGCCCGAGACTTTCCGCGACCAGATGCTGCAGGAATACGATCCCGGGGATCCCGGACGCTTGTCCGTGGACCGCTTGACCTGGCGGTTGTTCTTGTCGTAGGCGAGACCGGAAAAGAGTCCGTCGGCGGTCTGGAAGGAGTTGAAATAGTTGGGCAGGTTCGCCCCGTCGAAGGTCCAGGTCTCGAAGTCTCCGTTGGTGATCTGGGGGCGGTTCTGCGCCTGCGCGGCCCCGGAGAGGAGGACCGCCGCTGCAAGGAGTGCAAAGGTCTTTCTCATAGGGCTTAAAGTTGCTGGTTGGTCGGATCGGCGACGAGCGCGGCGTCGTAAAAGGTCAAAGAGGCGCTTGCCTGTCCGAGGTTTTTGATCCGGCCGGCCTCGAAGCCCTTGCCGGAGGTGAACGTGGTATTGACGAAGGCGACCTTCCCGTCGGACCGGGTCAGGGCCATCTGGAGCGTTTTGCTGGTGGAGGGCAGGACGCTGAGCAGAATCTCGCCCGAGAGGGCCGACGTCCCGGTCACCTGCGCCCGCTTCTCCAGATAGGATGTGGGAGTGCTGGAAGTGATGCGGAGGTCGGCGCTCACGGTGAACGGACCCGTCACACGGTCGTCCCGGACCACCTCGACCTTGCGGATGTTCAGGCTGGCGGGAATCTGCATCCGGAGCACGGAGCAGACATTCTGGAACGTGAAACCGTCGTTTTCGTTGCCGGTTCCCACCATCACGGCGTCGGCGATCCGACCGGACTGGCTCTGGGGGAGCGTCAGGCCGATGCCGGCGGCGCCCAGGATGGCGTTCGCGTCATAGGGGAAGAAAGCGGTCGTCAGGTGGGAATACTCGGGCTTCTGCCCCGAGAAGGTCGTGCTGGCCGAACCGCCGGTCTTGGCGGTGAAGGGCGGGCAAAGGACCTTGTCGGCGGTGAAAATGCCGATCTTGTCTCCCTGGGTCCAGGCGGGGAGATTCCCGCCGGTGGACAGGGTGACCCGGGTTTCGGGAACGGTCGCTTCGACCGTCACGGGAACGAGTTTGCCCGTGGCGGGAGCGGGGTTGGCCGTATCGGCCTCTTTCTGGCAGGAGATCGCGGTGAACACGGCCGCAATGCATCCGAAGGCGAGCAGCTTGTTCATCGGTCAGAAAACGTTTTCGTCATCCTCGCCGTAGCCGGGCAGGCTGCCGCCCGTTCCGTCCACGTTGCTGAGGCAGAAGGTCGTCTCCAGGGAAAGATCGACGGCCCGCAGTTCAGGTTTCGTATACTCTTTTTTCATCACAGCCTTGTCAAAAGGGCTGCAAAGATACGCCAAAAACCTGAAAGAAGAAAATTTGCCCCCTAACGCACCACGACGGCGTTCGGGACGATGCGCTGGCCCACGTGGTCGAACTGGCCGTTGTCGCAGGGGTGGTTCAGGACGCCGCCCGGGAGGGTCCACAGGGTGGAGGAGCCGCCGCCGTCCAGGTTGAGGGCCTCGATGAGGCCGAGCTTTTCGGCGAGGGTGGTGAGCTCCGCGATGGACATTCCCTCCGCTTCGCCGGGGAAGCGGCCGTCCACGACCACGAGCCACACACCGCCGTCGGCGTCCTTGCCCACGAGCGAGCGCGGGTGGCGCTTCTTGTAGAACGACTTCCAGTTCGGCATTTCCTCGCCGTAGGTGGCCGTCACGCCGTCATCGACCAGGACCGGACCGCTCGCGAGGACTTCCCAGTCCCGCTCGAAGACATCGGTCGTATCGCAGGCCTCGACCCGGATCTCCTCCGGGTTCAGGACGAGCGCGCCGTTCGTCCGGAAGGTCTCCCTCGCCGTCGTGGCGCCGGTCACGAAGCCGTCGTCCTTGACGAAAGTGACGTGCGTGAGGCTGTCCATGTTGAAGTAACTACCATTGATGCCGGCGAACGCGTCATACTTCAGGCACAGGGCGCTGGTGCTGTCGGCCTGGTCCCGCTCGGCCGTCACGACGGTCGTTTGGAACGCGGCCGGATTGTACCGCACGAAGGCGATGAACTGGCCGTCCTCATGGATCGTCCCGTAGAACCCGTCGGCCTTCGCGGCCTTCTTGACGCTGAGTTCGTCTCCGCTGCGGAGGTCGAACACCTTCTCGGCCCCTTCGGGGATATGATTGACCGGCCGGCTGCATCCGGCGAGAACCGCGAGCGCGAGGGCGAATGTGGTTGCGAGGGCGAGTGCACTGACGCCGCCTATGTTGAGTGCTTTCATACGTGGAATCATCTTGGACCTTAACGGGGTGGAATTGTCTTGTAACTCCAAATATAACAATTGTTCGGATATCTTGCTAATCTTTCTTGCAACGACCTGCTCGTCCCCTGAGTGTGCCCGTAGGTCCACTTGAGGGACCGACGGGGTATTTTTTCGCGGTTTTTTCTGCCCGTAGGTGCCGCGCCTGGACCTACGGGCAAACCAGCTGGGAAGCCTTGCCGCGCGGAGCATCGCGATGTGCCACTGCGGGGATGGGGATGCGCTGCGAATTTTGGGTTGGGGAGATACGACGATCGCCGAGAAACCAAATAGAACCGAGAAAAACAAATATTGGTAAAATCTTATTGTAATTCAATAATTCTTGCTATCTTTGTGATATGGAGGAGAATAGGAACAGCAGTCTTTGGGATCTTTTAATCTGGGTGACAGTCCTGGGTGCCGGAACGTTCGCCTTGGAAGGGTTGTGCATTCACTTCATCGGCAAGGGGTGGATTAGAATCGTTTTCTTCCTGGTAGGTGTTTTCTTTCTGGTCAGAGAGTCCATCGTCAAAAGGCGGAAGCCTGAGAGGGTCGCAAAGGTGGGTGCATTGACCCTGACCGAAGCGACCAAGATTGTTTCACTGGCCATGTCCTTTTTTCCGCTCGTTTTTCAGCCGGGCGGCTCCGTCAGTCAGTCGGGCAGGATTCTCCTGCTTCTGGCCTTCTTCCCCTTGGGCGCCTGGGGTTTATACGGTACCCGGCGCAAGGAGGAGGCGGAAGCCCGGAAGGAGGAGGAGCGGCTGCGGGCGCCGTTGGTGCTGCGGGATCAGGTGGCGCGGTCGGGCCGGAAGGTTTTCATCGTCTGTTCCCATGCCCGGGAGGTGGACCTGCATTTCGAGGTGGATGACCGGATGTTCCTGTACAGCCTGCCGGACGGGCGTTTCCTGGCGCTGTTCCGGAAAGATATCCCGTTGGATGACTTCCTGGACAAGTTGCGCGATTTCCGGACCGAGGTCGATGCCGACGAGGACGCCATCGGCTGTTATGCCCTTCCGCACGACGGGCCCCGCCCCGACCTTCCGCTGGTGTTCGTCTGCAACCAGGATATGGAGAGCCGTCCTTTCGAGTTCAATCCGTCGACCGTTTCGATTTCTTCGGCGGTTCCGGTGTAACCTGCTTTTCTTTAAAATAATGTTTTTCTCCGCCAGAGAAAAACATTATTTTTGCGATATGAAACGTGGTTTTTCTATCGCAATGGCCGTGCTGGCCGCTATGGCCTGTACGCCGGAGATGGAGGTCTCCGGGGAGTGGGGGTTGTACCTGGATCCGGCGGGGGTGGTGACGGTCGATTCGCTCCTGGGGGAGCGGGCCGATTCGATGTTTGCCGATGCCATCGTCCTGCCCGGGACGACGGACCTCGCGGGGAAGGGGCTTGCGGCCGTGGAGCCGCAGTATGGCCAGCCCGTGGAAACCGGCCGGCTGACGCGCCGGCATTCCTTCGTGGGCAAGGCCTGGTACCGGAAGAAGGTCGTGGCGCCGTATGTTTGGCGCGAGAAGGACCTGGCGCTGTACCTGGAGCGCACCAAGGCCACGAAACTGTACCTGGACGGCGCCCTGGTGGATTCCTGCAACGACGTTTCCACGCCGCAGCTTTACAACTTGGGCAAGCTTCGTCCGGGCGTTCATACGATCACCCTTTGCGTGGACAACGGCGGGGGCGTACCTCCGCAGGTAATCAAGAGTTCCCACCTCTATTCCGACGACACCCAGACGAATTGGAACGGCGTCATCGGCCGAATCGAGTTCGGGCCGATGGAGGCCTTCTCCGAGCGGCTTCCGGTCCCGGAAATGCCGCGTCTTGAGGTCGTCGACGGCCGTTTCATGGCCGGAGGGAAGCCAGTCTTCCTCCGCGGCAAGCACGACGCCTGCGTCTTCCCGCTGACGGGGCATACGCCGATGGACAAAGCCTCGTGGATCAACTACTTCCAGCGCTGCAAGGAATACGGCATCAACCACGTCCGGTTCCATTCCTGGTGCCCGCCGGAGGCCGCTTTCGCGGCCGCGGACGAGCTCTGGATCTACCTCCAGCCGGAGCTCCCGTTCTGGGGGACGCTGGAAGGGGAGGAACTCCTCGCCTTCCTGCGGAAAGAGGGCTTGAACATCGTCCGTACTTATGGACATCACCCCTCTTTCGCGATGTTCTCCCTGGGCAACGAACTTTGGGGCGAGAAGGCGGTGATGCAGGAGCTGGTCGCGGCCTTCCGGGAGGAAGCCCCGCAAATCCTGTATACCAATGGTACCAACGCTTTCCTGGGCTGGCAGGGCTATGTCGACGGAATGGATTTCTTCGCCACCTGCCGGACGCGGGGCGAGGCATACGGCGAGTATCACACCCACGTCCGCAGTTCCTTCGCTTTCTGCGACGCGATGGACGGCGGCATCCTGAACCATTTCTATCCGGGTACCACGCGGAACTTCGCCGAGGCGCTGGAAGGCGTCCCGATGCCGGTGATCAGCCACGAGACCGGGCAGTTCCAGAGCTATCCGGATTATGCCCAGATCGACAAGTACACCGGTCCGCTGGCCCCGTACAACCTGATGGCGTTCCGTCGCCGGCTGGACATCGCCGGGATGGCGGACCAGGCGGCGTCTTTCCACCGCGCCTCCCTCCGCTGGGCCTTCGAACTGTACAAGGCCGATGTAGAAATGTGCCTCCGCACCCCGGGCCTCGGCGGCTTCCAACTGCTTGACATCCAGGACTATCCCGGGCAGGGATCGGCCTATGTGGGCATCCTGGACGCGTTCATGGACGCCAAGGGCGGCATCGATCCCGCCGAATGGCGGCAGTTCTGCAGCGAGCTCGTCCCGCTGGCCGAGTTCGACAAGTACTGCTGGACGGAAGACGAGGTTTTTCACGCGCATGTGAAGGTTGCGAACTATACGGGCGAGGACCTGGTCGACGGGGAGGGCGAGTATGACATCGACAGGCCCGTTTCCGAGTTGTTGGACAGCGTGAAGGCTCCGGCGCGCATCGACCTGCGGCTGACTGCCCGGACTGCCGGCCACGAGGGCGTCAATACCTGGCCCATCTGGGTGTATCCGGCCGGCAACCAGCCCGACCGGAGCGGAATCACCATCGTCCGCAAACTGGACAATGCCGCCCTGAAGGCCCTGGAAGCGGGGAAGAAGGTGCTCCTGATGCCTTCCGATACGACGGGCACCGTGGGCGGGCTCTTTCAGACCGATTATTGGAACTACCGGATGTTCAAGCAGATCTGCGAGAGCAACGGCAAGCCCGTTTCGCCCGGCACCCTGGGCATTCTCACGGACCCGGCGCACCCGCTGTTCCGGGAGTTCCCGACGGAGGAGCATACGGACTGGCAATGGTTCCCGGTCCTGAAGGCTTCCCGGCCGATGATCCTGGACGCCCTGCGGGGGTACAAGCCCATCGTCCAGGTTATCGACAATGTGGAACGGAACCATCGGCTCGGGCTCGTATTCGAGTTCGCGGCGGGGAAGGGGAAACTGCTGGTTTGCTGCTCGGACCTGGAATCCGTGCTGGACTATCCGGAAGGCCGGCAGTTCTACAAGGCCGTCCTGGATTATATGCGTTCCGACGACTTCCGGCCGTCGGTCGAACTGGATAAAAAACTGTTCCTATGAAGATACGACTGCTCGTTTTCGCCGCGCTGGCGGCCGCTGTTTCCTGTGCTCCCCGCGAGCGGATTCCGGCTGCGCCCGACTATGATTCGCCCGAGGCGTGGTATGTGACCGACCGCGGGGCGGACGTGGACCTGTTCTACATCAGCTCCACGGAAACCTTTGATACGACGGTGGGCCGGAAGGTGTACCATTACGCCCAGGCGGCGGATTCTGCGGCCTGCCCCGGCATGCGCGCCGAGATGGAGGGCGTGGACCGGATCCTGGCGGGCGACCTGAACTTCTATTCGCCCTTCTATCGGCAGATGTCGATGGAGACCTATCTGGATACGGCCTTGATTGACAGTCGCTTCCCGGTGGCGATGGAAGATGTCCGCGCGGCCTTCAAGCACTATGTCGACGAGCGCTCCGACGGACGTCCTTTCGTCCTGGCCGGCTTCAGCCAAGGCGGCGAGCTCCTCGTGGAGCTGCTGAAAGAATTGCCCGACAGCCTGCAGGACCGCCTCGTCGCGGCCTATGTCCTGGGGTGGAAGATCACCCCGGAGGACCTGGCCGCCTCCTCCGCCATCCGGCCCGCCCAGGGCGCCGACGACACCGGCGTCACCATCTGCTACAATTCCGTCGATTCGCCCGATCACGCCAGCTTCGTGAGCAGCGGCAACACGGTCGCCATCAACCCGGTGAACTGGTGCACGGACGCCACCCCGGCGGTGCTGTTCGATTCCCTGACCGTCACCCTGGACCCGGAGACCAAGCTCCTGCTGGTCGACGGCTTCGAGGGCACCGGCTACGCCTGGAAACCCTATTTCGAGGACGGTTGCTACCATACCTTCGAGATCCGCTGGTACGGGGAGTCCCTGCGGAAGAACATCGCCGAGCGTTGCGAGGCGTATCAGATATCCCACACGAGCGGCAATCCGCTCTTCGACGGCTGGTATGCGGACCCGGAGGCCGTGGTCTTTGACAAGGAATACTGGATTTACCCTACATATTCGCATCCTTACGAGGAACAGCTGTTCATGGACGCGTTCTCCTCGAAGGACCTGGTGCATTGGACCAAGCACGAAAAGGTGCTGACCAAGGACAACATATCCTGGCTATGGAGGGCCCTATGGGCGCCTTCCGTGGTGCTGAAGGATGGTCGGTATTACCTCTTTTTCGGGGCGAACGACATGCACGAGAAAGGGGAGGGCGGCATCGGCGTCGCCGTGGCTGACAACCCCGCCGGTCCGTTCAAGGACGCCCTCGGGCATCCGCTCATTGACGAGGTCGTGAACGGGGCGCAGCCCATCGACCAGTTCGTCTTCCTGGATGACGACGGGACGTACTATATGTACTACGGCGGCTGGGGCCATTGCAACCTGGTGAAACTGGGGGGCGACCTGATGAGCCTCGTTCCTTTCGAGGACGGTAGCATCTACAAGGAAGTGACGCCGCAGGGCTATGTGGAGGGACCCTTTATGCTCAAGCGGAACGGAACGTACTACTTTATGTGGAGCGAAGGCGGCTGGACCGGACCCGACTACCACGTGGCCTACGCCCGCGCCGACAGCCCCTTCGGCCCCTTCCGGCGGGAAGGGACGATCCTGGAGTCCGACCCGGCCGTCGCCACGGGCGCCGGACACCACTCCGTCATCCGCGGCCGCGGCGAGGACGAGTACTACATCGTCTATCATCGGCACCCGCTCGGCGCCACCGACGGCAACAACCGCGTCGTCTGCATCGAACGGCTCCATTTCGACGAGTCCGGCCGCATCCTCCCGGTGCGGATCACCTTCGAGGGCGTTCCGGCTTCGCGGCTCTAGGCTGGGCGATGGGCCCTGCCCGGGGCAGGGCATGGGGCCCGGCCCGCGAAAAATCCGGAAAGATTGCTTGCAAATCAACGAAAATTGTTAACTTTGCAATCCCTTAACCGGGAATGCCCCTGTAGTTTAAAGGATAGAATTTCAGATTCCGGTTCTGACGGTCCCGGTTCGATTCCGAGCGGGGGTACAAGAAAAGGCTGACGCATCACGCGCCAGCCTTTTTTTCGTGCTGCCCGTCCGCGTTTACAATCCCAGCGCTCTGTGGGTGCGTTTTTCTGCAAACGCGGCAAGGAAATCGGCGATATCGGCCTAAGACGATGCCGCGTTTACACTTGCACTGCCTTCTGAGGCCGATTATGTGTAAACGCGGAGAGTAACTTAGTTACTCTTCATACCATTTGCCGTACCCTGAGACGGCTATTTCTTCCAGACGTGGACAATTTCGCCGATGTACATATAGTGGATGCCGAGGCCGTTGCGCTCGTACCACTGGCGCTGCTCGGCGGGCATCAGGTCCGCGTCGAACTGCTGGCCGTAGATCTTCTTGCACTCGATGGCGAGGTCCGCTTCCGCGTAGATGGGGTTGCCCAGTTCCGTGAATTCGACGGTGAGGCCGGCGCCGGCCACCTTGTCCTCGTCCCGTCCGGAGACACGGCCCAGATAGGCCAGCTTGTCCCGCATCGATTCGGGGAAGTGCGTGACCGTGAAGTAGTCGTTCTCTTCCATGAACTTGTGCGTGTAGCGGCTGGTGGACACATAGACGATGAACACGGGCTTGTTCCAGAGCTCGCCGATGGTGCCCCAGGAAATCGTCATCAAGTTCAGGTTCCCTTCCTTCCCGGCAGATACTTCCAGCCAGTCCCGGTCGATCATCTGGACCGGATTCAGGTCGATCTCGGTCGGGGTGATCTCCTGCCAGGGTTTCTCCCGGAGGTCCTCCTTATTCTTTGGGGTGTTTCCGCAGCTCATAAGGGCCAATGCGATCAGTATAAAGGGGATCGGTTTCATCTTGATTCGTTCATTTCTCCCGGACGGCCTTGCCGCTCAGGTGGTCGATGGTGAATTCCAGCATTTCGGCGCGGGGGCCGTTCTTGACGATGTCGGCTTCCGTGTCGTAGCCGTCGGGGAAGTATTTCTTGCCCAGGGAGCGGAGGCGGGCGAGGCGGTCGGCGTCATCGACCAGGATGCGGACGCGGCCGAAGCAGATGACGCTCTTGACGTGGTACCACCAGTCGCCGGGCTCCTTCTCCGGCTCGTCCAGGACTGTGAAGCAGGCCTTGTCGCAGGCGCGGAGGGCGTCCAGCTTGTGGCCTTCCTTGGCGCAGTGGAAGTACAGTTTCCCGTCCTCGAACACGAAGTTGATGGGCACGGTGTAGGGATATCCGGCATCGCCGATGACGGAGAGGAAGCCCCGGTAGCCGCAGGCCAGGATCCGGAGGCATTCTTCCTCCGGAAGGGCCTGCTTGAACCGGCGCATGGGCCGGAAAACGGGCTCCATACCTTACTTGAGCCCGTCCACCCAGGCCTTGATGTCGGCCTTGGAGGCGCCGTTCAGGGTCTTGCCGGCTTTCCAGTGGATGGCGGGATAGGCCTCGGCGAAGTCCTTGTTGGCCTTGTCGATGGAACTGCCGCCGGAGGTCGCGAAGAAGATTACCGTCTTGCCTTCGAAGCCGTAGGCCTCGAGGAAGGTGTTGATGATCGTCGGGGCCGTGTACCACCAGACCGGGAAGCCGAGGTAGACCACGTCATAGCTGTCGGCGTCCTTGAGGTCCTTCACGATGGCCGGGCGGGAGCTCTTGTCCTGCATTTCGACGGAGCTGCGGGAGGCCTTGTCCCGCCAGTCCAGGTCGGCGGCGGTGTACTTGACTTCCGGCTTGATCTCGTAGAGGGTGCCGCCGGTGACTTCGGCGAGGTCCTTGGCCACGGCCTCGGTGGTGCCGGTGGCGGAGAAATAGGCGACGAGGGTTTTCATCTCTTTCTGGTTGTTCTGGCCGCAGGCGGTGAGGGTCAATGCCAGGGCGGCGAGGGTGATGAGGATTTTGTTCATGGTTATGCTTTTGATTATTCGATTCGGATGCTTCCGTCGTCGTCGATGACGACGATGTCTCCTTCCTGGACGTTCACGAAACCGTCGTCCGTCAGGATGGACAGGATCGTGAGGCCCATGCAGAAGTAGGGATCCAGGACTCTGTCGCCCAGGATCGCCTTGAATTCGGCCTGGTTGGTGCCGGTGTAGGAGATCTTAGTCATTCTTTCCTTTCAGTTTCAGGACCAGGTACTCCGAGCGGGTGCCGACGCGAATCTTGGCGCCCCAGAGGCCGAGGCCGGAGGAGATGTAATAGCGGGTGTTCCCTTTGCGGTAGGGCCCCCAGGATTTCTCGAACATCAGGTCGGTGGCCCAGGAGACGGGCCAGACCTGGCCGCGGTGCGTGTGGCCGCTGAACTGGAAGTCGACGCCCGCGGCTTCCGCTTCTTCCAGGTGGCTGGGCTGATGGTCCAGGACGAGGGTGAAGCCTTCCAGGCCGTCGGCGAGGTCGCGCAGGGCGGCCCGGCCCGGGGTGGATCGGTCCTTTCGGCCGATTACGTCGACTCCCTTGAAATGAGCCACGGAGTCCTTCAAGACCCGGATTCCGGCGGCTTCGAAGAACTGTTCCGCCTGCGGCAGGCCGGCATAGGTCTCGTGATTGCCGAGGACGGTCCAGACAGGCGCCTCGAGGCGCCGGAATTCCTCCTCGTAGCGGCCTTCCGTCACCGGCCGAAGGCTCCGGTCGATGATGTCCCCGCCGATGAGCACGAGGTCCGGCTTCTCGGCATTGATCAGGTTCACCCAGCGGCCGAGTTCCGCCTTCCGGTTGTGATAGCCGATATGCAGGTCGCTGGCCAGGACGATCGTGAGCGGCTTTTCCAAGGGTTTGTCCGTCTCCAGCGTCAGTTCCTCGCGGTATTTGTGCGGGTAGTGGATGGCGCCCAGCGTCATGACCAGCGCCACGATGCCGACGGCCCCCAGCAGCCCCGCCGCGCTGTCCTTCAGGAGCGTCTTGGGCAGGAGATGGCAGAGGGAGGCGATGTCGGCCACAAGGAACACCAGCAGCAGGTACAGGAAGGCGATCATCCAGGTGTTGCCCACCTCGTAGAGCACGGTCGCCACCTTGACGGGGACGCGCTCCGTGTAGGCGAATCCCGCGAACATCGTCGCCATCCAGAGCAGGAACAAACCTGTCACGGCCAGCTTCCACCCGGGCGGCGCAATCCGCCCCAGGTGCCAGCAGACGTAACCCGTCAAGGCGATGACGAGCGCAAGGATGGCGAGAAATCCGGCCCGCACGGCTATCGCAGCTGGAAGCGGTTGGAAAGGAGCTCGCTGTCACCGGCGTAGAAGTCCACGAAGACTTCCTTGGGGCTGACCAGGAGCTTGTAGGAGCCGGCCGCATCGGCCCAGCTGTAGCGCTGGACGCCGGGCCGGTACTCGTTGAAGAGGTCCTGGACGGGGCCCGGCTCGCCGAGCTCGGGATGGCCGTTCAGCATCTGGGAGCCGTAGCCCTCGGGGGAGGATACCTTCTCGGTCCAGACGCCCTGGGACTCCTTGGCCCAGACGCTGGACATCGTCATCTGGGTGATCCGGCCGCCGTCGCCGTACCAGTCCAGGAGTTCGGTCTTGTGGGTGTGGCCGCACAGGACGACGGCCTGGCGGGAAGCCAGCAGGCGGCGGACGTAGCGGCGCTCTTCGGCCCGCTTGTCGTCGCGGCTGCCCAGCAGGATCCACCACCAGTACGAGGCGCTGTCGTAGGGAAAAACGGGGCTGTGGACCACGACGAACGTGTGGCGGGCCCCTTCGGCCCCCTGGAGCAGCTGCTCGATCCGGGCCACGTCGGCCTGGGTGAAGTTGAGGACGATGTAGGCGTCGTCACCCACGTCGAATCGGAAATTGGTGTCCTGGATGGGCTTTCCCAGCTCCTTCGACAGGCGGGCGGGCATGTAGTCCGCATAGGCTTTCTTGGCGACGGCGTCGTCATTGCCCCGGAGGTCGTGGTTGCCGGCGACCGTGACGAAAGGAAGGTTCGGGGCCACCCCCTGCTTGAGGAGGTCGAAAGTGTCGGCCAGGAAGGCCGTGTGGGCGGCCGCCGTGGCCGTGTCGCCCTGGATGAGGTCGCCCATCTGCAGGACGAAACGGGTGTCGTCGTCCACCAGGCGAGCCGCCCGATTCACCAGGGCGGGGCAGCGGACATCCCACATGTCGGCGTTGCGGACGAATTCTTTCCGGTGGTTCGCTTCCCGGGTCGGGTTCGGGTCCGTATAGCCCGCATGATACTTTTCGGGATCCGGCGCATCGTAGTGGGTATCACCCAGGATGACGGCGGAATAGCTGCTTTCGTCCCGGGCGAAAGCCTCCGTGGCCCGTCCCAACAGCGAGGCGCCGACCACGGCGCCGGCCGAATACTTGAAGAACGATCTTCTGTCCATGGCTTAAGTTATAAGGTTTTCCAGGTGACCTCGTCGGCGGTGCCGTCGGGGGAGACGGCCTTGAAAGTGGTCTCTCCCGGGCCCATCGTCACGCCGTTGAATTTCCAGATGACGCCCGTGGGCTCGCCGGAGGCGGCCAGTTCGGCCACTTTCTCTCCGTTGCGGAAGAGCGTGAGGCTCGGGGCGTTGGAATAGACGGTGAGGGTGAACTGCTGGCCGGCCGGGCGGCACTTCAGGCGCCGGGCGGTGATGTACACCGTCTCCACTTCGTGGTTCCACCAGGCCTTGTACAGGTAGAACACGTCCTTCTTCGTCTGGCGGTCCCGCGTGATGAGGCCCTTGTCGTTCATATACATCCGGTCGGGATTCACGACGTAGTTCACGCCGTCCTCCGAGTCCACGAAGCCTTCGTGGCGGTCGGCGACCGGGAAGTCGAACAGGATCCAGAGGGAGGTGAAATTCAGCCACGGCATCTGCGCGATCTGCTGCGCGTGCGCCTCGTGGGACAGGTTTCCATAGGCCTCGAAGTGCAGGGAGTCGGTCCGGTCGCGGCGGACGGCGCCCTCGTCCCAGGTCTCGCAGTAGGGATTGATGCCCACGCCGTACTCGGAGATGTTGGCCGGGCCCATCACGTCGCGGATCTTCGTCATATCCGCGGTGATGCCGCTGAAGTCGCCGTAATTGTAGTACCAGCCGTGGTAGCGGTTCTCGGAGAAGTAGTCGGCCTTGAGCTCGGTGTAGCGGTCGCGCTCGAAGACAGAATCGTCGGTCAGGCCCACCAGGCGGGTGGGATCCAGCGACTTCGCATAGTCATACAGCCGGGCGGTCTCCGCCACCACGCGGTCCGTGTCCAGCCAGCCCTGGAAGCTCGGACGGTTGCCCCAGCTGTCCAGCTCGTTCCACATCCCCCAGAAGCAGATGGACGGGTGGTTGTACAGGCTCGTGACCATCTCCCGCATCTGCTGGTGGATATTCTCGAAATAGGCCTCGGAGGCGTTCGTACCGCAGATGTTGACCCAGGGAATCTCGGTCTGGACGATGATGCCCATCCGGTCGCACAACCGGAATTCCTCGTCGTTGTGCGGATAGTGCGCGAGCCGGAGGAAGTTGCAGCCGAGCTCCTTCACGACGGCGTAGTCGTTCGCGATGTCCTCCTGGGTGAGGGCCGACGCCTTCCCGGCCATGTCCTGGTGCATCGACACGCCCCGGAGCGGATAAGGTTTGCCGTTGAGGCTGAATCCTTTGTCCTTGTCGACACTGAAATAGCGGAAGCCGACCTCGGTGCAGGCGACATCCTTGCCGACCTGGATTTCCACCGTATAAAGGTACGGGTCCAGGACGCCGTTCCAGAGGTGCGGGTTGTCGAGGGTCAGGACCGTCGCAAACGCCTGGCCGGCACCGGCGGGAAGGTCGATGCGGGCGGTCTCTTTCGCGACCACTTTCCCGGTGGCGTCCTTGAGCAGTGCCGTCACCTTCTCCGACCGGTCTTTCCCGGTGTTCCGGATATAGGCGCATACCTCGGCAACCACTTTATTGTCCGTGACTTCCTTCTGGACTACATGCAGGCGGTATGGCCCAAACTCCTCCGGGGAGAAGAAGACATCGCCATAGACCAACAGGCGGACGGGATTGTGCAGGCCGCCGTTCTTGTTGAAGTCGGAACTGACAGGAATCATCTCGATGTCCTCCGTATTGTCGCAGACGACTTCCACCTGGCCGCTGTGCGGGAGGGGCACGACGAAGGGCGTGTAGCCGCCCTTATGGGCCTTCAGGAGCGTGCCGTCCAGGTACACTTCCGCCGCCTGGGCCGCGCCCTCGAAGAGCAGGAAGGCGTTCTTCCCGGAGGGGAAGGAAACATCCCGGCGGTAATGGGCCTTGCCGCGGTAATACTTCCGGGTAGGTCCATCCAGGGCGTTGTACGAGTGGGGGACCGTGACGGCTTCCCACGGGTCCCCGTCCTTGGAGAACTGCCAGTCGGTCAAGTCGGTTTCGGGTGTCACGCCGCAGGCGGCGAGGAGGGAAAGGGCCACGAGGCCCGGCAACAGGTATTTCATAGGCTTATTCCTTGCGATAGACTTTGAGCATCCGGATGTCCTCGAGGGGACGGTCGTTCTCGTCCGTCGCCACTTTCTGGATGGCTTCGAGCACGTCCATCCCTTCGGTCACTTCCCCGAAGACGGTGTAGGCGCCGTCCAGGTGCGGGCAGGGACGCATCATGAAACAGTACTGGGAGGCGCAGGATTCGCGCTGGGGATTGACGTCATCCCCTTCGCGGGCGGCCAGGATGGACCCTTTCACGCAGGTGATGCCCTGGTCCACGCGGATTTCCGCCGGCACCCGGAAGTCGGGCTCCCCGTCGCCGAGCATCTCGCCCGGCTTCGCGTACTTCGAATTCGGGTCGCCGCCCTGGATGACGAAATCGTCGATGACCCGGTGGAAAAGCAGGCTGTCGAAGTAGTGCTCCTCCGCGAGCCGGATGAAATTGTCCCGGTGCAGCGGCGTTTCGTTGTACAGCTTGAACTCCACGGTCCCCATCGTCGTTTCCACGACCATCACGACCTCTTTTTCTGTTTTCGGTCCGCAGGCGGCTAGCATCGCCGCGAGGGCCGCGAGCCAAAGGATCCTTTTGCGCATAGCAGTTCTTCTTTCAATGGTTTCCAATCACGAAAGATACGAATTCTTGGCGGGTCCGCCAAAAAAAACCGGGGAAGACAAAGTCTTTCCCGGTAAAACCATAAAGCGGAGCCTGACGCTACAGGTCCTGGCTGTTGAGTTCGTCCTGGCGGCGGCAGTTGATCGCATCCTCGTAGAGGAGGTTGATGGCCGGCTGCTGGGTCATCGGGTTGTTGGCGATCACGAGGTGGATCGTGCCTTCGGGAGATACGAAGCGGGCGTACCAGCGGGCCCGGCCCCGGCGGAGCGCCTCGAGCTCGCGTCCGTCACCGTCGGAGAAGGGGAGCTGGAACTCCTGGGTCAGCTCCACCGGCTCTCCGTACTTGAAGGAGAGACTTCTGAGGAGCGTGTAAAAGTCCAGCCGGAGGTTGCCCCAGTTGTCGGGCGAGGGGTAGTTTACCGCAACGCGGCTTGTCGTTCCTTCGCTGGTAGGCATGACGAACACGTCCACAGTCTTGCCCGTGAAACGGCCGCGCAGCGCCGCGCCGAATTCGCCGTCATTGACCAGGTGGAATTCATTCTCGCAGAGGGCTTCGACAAAAGCTTTCTTGGGGCCGTCGATGGGGATGTTCTTGAACTTAAGATGCTCCTGCGCCCCGGCCCAGCAGCAAATGCCCAGGGTCGCCAGGAGGAGGACAATTCTTTTCATAGCGGTGTGGTATTGGTTATTCTGCAAACAAAAATAGGAAAAAAAATACAAAAGAGGGTGGACATTTTTAAAAAAGCACATTTTTGCGGCGTGTCCACCCGCGTGTGAAGAGAATTTGAAAGGATTTGGAGCGATTATATAAAAACTAGGGGGGATTGTTGTGTAACTTTGCTACAAACAAGATATTTTGACACAAGACCAAACCTCATCTGATATGAAGAAACTCTATTTCCTGGCCCTTGCGGCCCTGCTGCTTGCCGCGTGCAAGACGGAGACAAAGGTCCCTGTGCTGACCATCACGGGTGGTCAAGTCCAGGGTGTTACGACTGACATTCCCGGTGTCGTCGCGTACAAAGGCATCCCTTACGCCGCGCCGCCGATCGGCGACCTCCGCTGGAAAGAGCCGCAGCCCGTCGTCGCCTGGGACGGCGTGCTGCAGGCGGACCGGTTCGGCCATCCCGGCTACCAGGCCGTCCACTATCCCGGCGGCTATTTCACCGAGTGGGGCTATGGCGAAGAGGCCCAGTGCAGCGAGGACTGCCTGTACCTGAACGTCTGGACGACGGCGGCCGGCAAGCCCGGCGAGAAACTCCCGGTCGCTTACTGGATCCACGGCGGCGGCTACCGCGAAGGCTGGGGCTCCGAGCCCGAGTTCGACGGTGAGGAATTCGCCAACCACGGCGTGGTGCTCGTGTCCATCAACTACCGTCTCGGCGTCTTCGGCTTCCTGGCCCATCCCGAACTGGCGGCCGAGAGCCCGCACGGCGTGTCCGGCAACTACGGCGTGCTGGACATGATCCAGGGCCTGAAATGGGTCAAGGAGAACATCGCCCAGTTCGGCGGCGATCCTGACAACGTCATGATCTTCGGCCAGAGCGCCGGCGGCGGCGCCGTCCGCACCCTGGTCGAGTCCCCGCTCGCCCGCGGCCTGTTCAACAAGGCGGTCATCATGAGCGCCGGCGGCATGGGCGGCATGGGCGGCGGCCGTCGTCCGGCTGCCGCGCCCGCGGCTCCGGCGAACGCCCGCCCGGCCACGGCCCGTCCTCCGATGAACTTCGGCCCGCTCACGCTCGAAGACATCCAGAACAACAACAAGAAGATCCTCGACTGGGCCGGCCTGACCGACCTGCAGAAGATGCGCGCCGCCGGCACCGAGACCATCTACGCCCTCAGCACCATCTACGCCGGCGCCAACGGCTTCGGCGGTGGCAACGGCATGTTCGGCGGCGGTCCCGCCCTCACGGGCGCTCCGATCGTGGACGGCTACGTCTCCCTGAAGTCCTTCGACGAAGCGGCCATCGACGGCTCCCTGGCGGATGTCCCGTATATGATGGGCTTCACCAAGGACGATATGGGCAATATGACCGAGGGCATCGCGAACTTCGCGCTGAACCGTCAGGAGAAGGGCGGCAAGTGCTACGCCTACCAGTTCGCCCGTCCGCTCCCGGACGACGGCAGCCAGAAGGTGTACGTCCTCAAGGGCGCCTTCCACTCCTCCGACCTTTGGTACGTGTTCAAGTCCCTGAAGCACTGCTGGCGTCCCTGGACGCAGGGCGACTGGGATCTCGCCGAGAAGGAAGTGACCTACTGGGCCAACTTCTGCAAGTACGGCGACCCGAACGGCCCTGAAGGCGGCGAATGGACTCCTTACACCAAGGAGAACCCGAAGTTCATGATCTTCAAGCTGGACGATGCCGACAACGAGGCCTCCGCGATGGGCGATCCCGTCCTGGGCGAGCGCTTCAACTGGCCCCCGCAGCCCCCGAAGGAGGAAAAGTAGGCCGCGGCCTACTTTTCCTCCTTCATTCACCTCTTTTCAGACGTTTTTTGACTAACTTTACGGCCGTATGAGACGATTTGCCCTCATATCGGCCGTATTTTTCGTCTGTGCGCTCCTGCGGGCGCAACCGCAGTACGAGTTCCGGATGCTGGACGCATCGGGCGGCCTTCCCGAGAACAATGTCCGGGATATGCTGATGCTGCCGGACGGCCTGATGTGCATCCAGACCACCTCCTACCTGTGCTTTTTCGACGGCGCCGCCTGCCGCAACTACCGTTGGGACCCCGTCCGGGTTCCCTACGCGGAGTACAGCGGGCAGAACCGCCTTTCCTATGACCCGGAGACGGATCGCGTCCTCGTGCAGACGCGGGACCGTTCGTGGGCTTTCGACCGGGCCACGCAGACGTTTCTCTACGATGTCCCGCAGCCGGCCGCACCGGCGGGCGGGGAACCGGCCGGCCTCTTTCCGGAGGACCTCTCCAGCCGGACCGAGACCGCGGAATCCTCGGACGGACGCCGTTGGTTCATGTCGGACAAGCACATCATCCTGTACCATCCCAAGACGGGCCAACTGACCGAGCGGGAGACGATTCCCGCGGGCAGCGACGACCTGTTCACCTCCATCGCCGTGGACGGGGAGGACAATCTGTGGATCGGAACCGCCCGCTCCGGCGTCCGGATCCTGTACAAGGACGGCTCCTCCTACCGCTTCCCGCGGCTGGACCGCATCGACGGGAAACCGGTCTATCCCCATACGGACATCTCCAAGATCTACGCGGACCCGCAGGGCGGGGTCTGGATCGCCACCCAGCAGGAAGGCATTCTCTACTGGCATAAGGACATCATCCGGATCCGGACGGTCGACGCGCAGTCCCTCTCCGGGGGCGCGATGCCGGACGAGAGCGTCAAGTGCCTGGCGGAGGCGCCGGACGGAAGCGTCCTGGTGGGCACCATCCACGGCTTGCTCCGCTATGACCCCAAGACCCGCCGGATGGATATCCCGTATCCCGAGTTGAAGGACGAACTGGTCATCAGCCTGTTCGTGGATTCCCGGGCCCGGATCTGGGCGGGCACCTTCTACAACGGCCTGTACCGGGTCGACGGCCGGCAGGTCCGGCATTTCACCTATGCCGAACCCTCGAACGTGGACGTCTCCTACCAGCACGCCACGCCCAACCTGAACTGCGTCCGCCTCCTCCGGGAGGACGGGAACGGGCAGTATTGGATTTCCGTCTACGGCGGCGTGGGCCGGTTCGATCCGGAAACCGGCCGGATCGACCTGCTCCGGGAGAAGCATCCGGAGCTGGCGCGGTACATGGTGGTCCGGGACCTTTATCTGGGGGAGGAAGGCGCCCTTGTGGCGGCCGGGGACAACGGGCGTTTCCTGTACCGGCCGGCGCAGGACGAAGTGGCGAAGGTGGACACGGTGGACGCCTTCGCGCTGACGAACCAGATTCTCCAGGATGCCGCCGGAAGGGTCTGGCTGGCCGAATCGGACGGCCTCTACCTTCGCGACGCCCGCTCCGGAAACCGGCGTCTCCTGCAATCCGGGATGGTGATGGCGGTTTCCGAGGACGCCGCGGGCAACATCTGGGCCTCTTCCACCAACAGCCTCATCCGCCTGTCGTTCGCCCCGGACGGGACGGTCTCCCGGACCGATTACGGGCAGTCGGACGGCGTGGACTGCGGGGCTTTCTTCCAGAATTCCGTCCTTCGCCATTCGGACGGACATCTGTATTTCGGCGGTGCGGCGGGCTTCTGCATCATCGACCCGTCGGGGATGGTCCTCTCGGATTATGGGATTCCGCCGATGATCTCTTCCTTCAAGGTGGAAGGGACGGAGCGGAGCGCGGAGGATGTCGTCCTGAAATATAACGAGGCTTCCCTGGACCTTTCCTTCACGAACCTCAATTACGCGAATCCCACGCATACGACCTACCGCTTCCGGCTGGACGGTTTCGACAAGGAATGGCATACGGTCACTTCCCAGCCGATGGGCACGGCCGGCTATACCTTCCTGGAACCCGGAAAATACACGTTCCGGGTGCAGGCGGCGAACAACGGCACGGACTGGAGCCCCGAGACGGCGCTCCCGATCGAGATCAAGCCGCCTTTCTGGCGGACTACCTGGGCTTACGCCCTGTATGCCCTGCTCATCGCCGGCATCCTGTTCAGCGTCATCCGGTTCTTCTATATGCGGGAGAAACGGCGGATGGCCGACCAGGCGGCGGAGGAACAGCGGCGGCAGGAGGAGGAACTGAACCAGATGAAGTTCCGGTTCTTCACGAACATCTCCCACGAGCTTCGCACGCCGCTTTCCCTGATCATCCTCCCGCTGGAGAGCCTGATGAAGGAGAAGGAGGGAACCGAGGAGTATTCCCGGCTGGATACGATGCACCGCAACGCGAAGTCGCTGCTGGACCTGGTGAACCATCTGCTGGATTTCCGGAAGGTGGAGATGGGCGGCGAGAAAATCCGCCTCCGCAGCGGGAATTTCTCGGATTTCGTGGCCGGGGTGCTGGACGCCTTCCAGGACGCCGCGGCGAAGAAGGACATCGGTCTCGTGCTCACGGACACCTCCTCGAATCCGATGATGGCGTTCGACAGCTCGATGATGCAGAAGGTGGTGAACAACCTCCTGTCCAACGCCTTGAAATTCACGCCGGAAGGCGGTTCCGTCGAGGTGCGCCTCTCCGACGCCCCGGACCGGAAGGTCCTGCTGGAGGTGTCGGATACCGGCATCGGCATCCCCGCGGCCGACCTCCCGCAGGTCTTCGACCGTTTCTACCGGAGCGCGAACGCGGGGACGGCGCTCGGGTCCGGCATCGGCCTGAGCCTCGTGCGCCAGTATGTGGAAATGCACAAGGGAACCGTCTCCGTCCAGTCCGACGAAGGGAATGGGACCACTTTCAAGGTATTGCTTCCCACGGACTTGGAGGAGAGCGCCTCCGAGGGAACCGAGGAGGCCGCCGCACCGGAGCCGGTTTCCGCGCCGGAAACGGCCGGAACCCGCAAGCGCATCCTCGTGGTCGACGACAATGCCGATTTCCGGAACTACCTGTGCGAGGAGCTTTCCCGCGACTACAGCGTTTCCTCCGCGGCTGACGGGGAGGAGTGCCTGCGCAAACTGCCGTCGGTCCGCCCCGACATCGTGGTGACGGATGTGATGATGCCCAACATGAACGGATTCGAGCTCACGCGGCGGATCAAGGAGGATGTCGACACGTCCCACATCGCCGTCATCCTGCTTTCCGCGCGGATGTCCGAGGATATCCGGACGGAGGGATACGAGTGCGGCGCGGATTCCTACCTGACCAAGCCGTTCAAGATGGACATGCTCCAGATCCGCATCAAGAACCTCCTGGACGAGCGCGAGAAGCGCATCCGTTCCTTCTCCGGCACCGCCGAGGTGTCCCCGATGCACGTCACGGTCGCGACCGTGGACCAGAAGCTGATGGCCCGGATCACGGAGAAACTGGAGGAGAACCTGGACAACACCGAATACTCGGTGGAGGAACTGGCCTCGGACGTGGGCATGCACCGGATGAACCTGTACCGGAAGATCCAGTCGCTGTACGGGATGACCCCTTCCGAGTTCATCCGCACGATGCGGCTCAAGCGGGCCGCCCAGCTGCTCACGGACGACCCCAACCTCTCCGTGACCGAAGTGGCGGACATGGTGGGATTCAACACGCCCAAGTACTTCACCCGCTATTTCAAGGAGATGTTCGGCGTGCTGCCGTCCCAGTACAACAAGGGATAGGCGTCAGACTTTCATGAACGCGCGGCCGCTGCGGCCGTCGATGCAGATCTTGAGGGGCTCGTCCAGGCGGATGAGCCTCCAGTATTTTGTCTCCTCCGCGGCGGGGAGGGCGTCCAGGATGGAGGTGTCGAACTCGTCCTCGCGGCGGGCGAACGGGTCCACATGGACGAAGCCCACGTTGAAGGAGGTGAGGTTCTGGAAGAAGTGCGTGCCCTGGCTCGGGTCGATGCGGAAGTCCGGCAGGACGCACTCCACGAGGGCTTTCACCTCCGAGATGTCGCTCCACTTGACCGGGATGCCCAGGGACGGGATGCTGGTGCCCCAGCGGCCGTAGCCGACCAGGACGTAGCCGCGCCCTTCCTCCCGCATCCGGTTGTTGATGGCGGCGATCTCGTCGGCCATCGCCTTGGTTTCCATCTTGTCGAAGCGGTCCTTCGGGATGTAGACGATGTCCTTCACGTCCGTCACCCAGCCGGTGCCGAGCGCGCTGCCGGAGCGGAGGAACGCGCCGCTGTCGTCGACCCCGTTCCAGTCCACCTCGGTGTCCAGGCTGTCGGACGAGATGGGACGGATCTGCAGGACGTGGAAGGTGGAGGACCGGTCGGCGGGCTTGTCCAGGTTCGCGGCGAACTCGATCTCCACGCAGCATTTCATCTCCCGCTGGCCGATCTCGAGGAGTTCCTTCAGGATGTCCGCGAGCGGGAAGGTGTTGTAGCGGAGGATATGGGCGAAAGTGACGAACTTGGGACCGCGCGGGAGGGGGGAGTCCACCATCCGCTGGTTCTCGTAGTCGAAGGTGGAGACGACCTTCTGCAGGTTCCGGAAGTCCTTGCATTCGCTGATGCGGAGACGGGCGAGATTCACGGCGTCGTCGACGGACGTCTTGAAGGTCTCAGGCTTGAGGTTCAGGCCGTACATGTACTGCTGGGTCTCCTGCATCGTCAGTTCCGGAGTGGAGGTCTGGATCACGTGGCCGGGGTAGGCGGGGGAGAAGCGGAGCGTCTGCTCGCCGTCCACGACCGCCTTGCCGAGCCCGAAGGCCAGGCGGACGATGCCCTCCTCGGGCTTCTCGTGGCCCACGGGATAGAAGTTCAGCGACCGGGCGACGCCGGAGAGGGTCGGGAACCACAGGCCGTGGTCCTCGCTGCCGCACACTTCCTGCAGGACGATGGCCATCTTCTCCTCGGAGATCATGTTGCCGGTGGCCAGGATGTAGCTTCGGGCGGAAGCGTAATACACCGAGGCGTATACGCTCTTGATGGCCTTGGAGATGAGCCGCAGCTGCTGGTCCTCGTTTTCCGTCGCCGGGACCATGCAGGTGGAATAGACACCGGCAAACGGCTGGTAGTAAGAGTCTTCCAGCTTGGAGGACGACCGGATGGCGAGCGGCTTGCGGACGTGGCGGATGAAGATGCGGAGGGCTTCCGTCAGGTCCTGGGGCAGGGTGGAGGCAACGAATTCCGAGAGGATCTCCTCGTCGGAGAGGTCCGCATTGATGACGTATTGGAGACCGTTCTCAAGGATGAAGCGGTCGAAGAAAGTTGTCGTGATCACCAGGGTACGGGGAACCAGCACGCGCACGCCCTCCCACTTGTCGTACAGGTCGTAGCGCTGGAGCATCTGGTTCAGGAAGGCGAGGCCGCGGGCCTTGCCGCCCAGCGAGCCGTCGCCCAGGCGGGCGAAGCGGATGGCGTCGTTGTAGCGTTCGGGCTCGAAGCGGGCCACCACGCCCAGGCCCTGCGCCATCCGGTAGCGCCGGATGGAGCGGATCGTCGTCTCCCGGCGTTCCGCCGAGTTGTCGAAATGGCTCTTCTTGACCCGGTTTCCGACCTCGAACAGGCCGCGGGCCAGCAGCCAGCGGGAGATGTAGTTCTTGGAGGCCAGGCGGTCGAGGTCCTCGTCCGAGATGGCGGCGAGGATGCGCTCGGCTCCGTACAGGTCGCTGGCGCGGGCGGTTTCCTCGCCGGTCTCGGGATCGGTGACGACGAAGTCGCCGAAGCCGAACTCCCGGCCGATGAACTCCGCCAGGTCGTGGTTGAGGGTCTTGGAGCGCTTGATGAGGAAGCCGGCCTGCAGGGACTTGGCCACCGGCCGCATGCTCTCCTGCGAGGACTGCATCAGGATGGGCATCTTGGGGTCGTCCTTGCGGATCATCCGGCACAGGTCGATGCCCGCGTCCAGCTTCTCCTGCGAGGGCTTGTCGCCCCGGTGCAGGACGAAGCCGATGTCGGAGATGACGCCCAGCATGTTGCTCTTGTACTTTTCGTACATGGCCACGGCGTCGTCGTAGTTCGTGGCCATCAGGATCTTCGGGCGGGCGCGCTTGCGGAGGCTCTGCTGGCTCTCGTTGAGGGCGTCCCGGATGGCTTCGCTGTTCTGCAGGAGGATGAGGCGGTACAGCTCGGGGAGATAGATGGAGTAGAAGCGGACCGAGTCCTCCACCAGGAGGATGCACTGCACGCCGTTCTCCAGGATGTCCACGGGCGCGTTCCGGCTGTCCTCCAGGAGCTTGATGATGGCGATGATCAGGTCCGTGGAGTTGTTCCAGCAGAAGATGCCGTCGAAATGGCTCAGGTCGTGGCTCTCCATCTTCTTGTAGATCTCCTTCGCGAAGGCGGTCAGGAGGACGACGGAGGTGTCCGGGTCGATGGCCTTGACGCGCTGGGAGAAGTCGAACACGTCGACCTCGCCGACATTGTACATCGTGATGACGAGGTCGTACTGCGCCCCTTTCTCCATCATCTCCAGCGCTTCCACGGTGGATTCCGCCCGCTCGAAGACCGGCGGGTTGGAGAGGTTCAGTTCGGAATACTCCGCGGTAATCCGGGGCTCTATGCGCCCGTCCTCTTCGAGGGCGAACTTGTCATAGTTGTTGCATACCAGCAGGATCCGGCGGATTCGCCGGGCCATCAGGGGAGAAGCCGTTTCAGTCATCGTTCTGTCCGTTTATCCTACAAATATACGAAAAAAGATTCTTTCGTCGGCCGGGACCCGTCCGGATTGGCGGGATCATTCCCGCGGGACGGGCATGCGGATGTAGGAGCCGGGGTGGTCGAAGTGGATGTGGGTGTAGCCGGAGGCGGCGAGGAGTTCGGTGACGGCGTCCATGGCGCCGGCGTACGCCTTTGATTTGAGCCCGTAATGGTCCGCGCCCATCAGGAGCCGAGTCCGGGCCGTTTCCAGCAGGCCGGTGACTTCCTCGTGCGTCCATTTGCCGGTCTCGGCGAAGACCTCGAAATCGGACGGGTTCACGATCACGTCGAGGTATTGCGGCGCGGGAAGGCGGATCCAGGCCGTGTCGCCCACGAAGCGGATGTCTTCCTCGGTCATGTCCATCAGGTCCAGGCCGGCGCGGACCGTCCCCTTCGCGATGAGGACGAGGTGGTCGTCCACATCCTTGCCGAGTCCTTCGGCCAGGGAGCCCAGGGCGGAGGAGGAGAAGGCGTTCTCCTTGGTCCGGGAAAGGACCATCTCATCGTAGTAGCAGGCCGTCGTCAGCTCGCCGAGCGAGCGGATCTTGGTAATGATGACCGGGGTGTCGTCGATGGTGAGGGAGCGCTTCACGCGGCCGTCGCCCCGGGTGAGGAAGAGGGCGGCCAGAAGGACCAGGACAGCCAGCAAAACGGCCGCCGGGGTGATCTTGACGACGATTTTCTTCTCCATGGGCCCTCCTATTTGAATGCCACTTCGACGGTTTCAAACCCCATTTTCTGGAACACCGATTCGAAGAACCGGCGGGCGTTCTCATCGGCCTTCTCCAGGATGCCGAGGGAGGGGACGCTGCTGCGGATCTGCTTTTCTCCCTGGCGGAGGAGGGCGTTGCGCTCCTCGGCGGAGAAGGAGTGGCGGAACATCGTCACATGGTCATATTCTTCCCGGATTTCCGAGGCCGGCATATCCAGGGAGAGCAGGGTGGCGTGGGGGATGGTGACGGTCACGCGGTTCCCGGTCCAGTCGATGTCGACATCGTCCGGGCCGAAGGTGGCCAGGTCGATGCCGGCTTTCAGGTAGGCCGTGCAGCTGAGGAGGATCTTCCGGTCCCCGAGCTTGTACCAGGCGCCTTCGTCATCGGCTTTGATGATCTTGCTGACCCGGTATTCGACCAGGCTCAGCTGCTTCATCGCCGTGATGGCCTCGATTTCACGCTGCACCGTCTCCTCCACGGCGGAATGGCCTCCGCATCCCGGCGCCGTCAGGAGGATGACGCCGAGAAGCGCAAGGAAAACCGTATGGAGCATCTTCCGCATCTTTGGGCAAAGATACGAAAAACAAGTGAGCGAAAAAAGGATGCCCGGCTATTGCGCGGGTTCGGGGACGACTTCCGGGGCGGCTTTAGGGGCCGGGACGGAACGCGGGGCAAATCGGACTTGATAGCCGAATGGGGCGAAGAAGCTGGTGAAAAGGTTCATGGCATTTTCGTAGGCCCGGTCCAGCAGTCCGCTGTTCACGGCATTCTTCTCCAGGTCGGCCGATTGTTTTTTGAGCAGCTCCTGGACCTGATCGAACTCCCATACCCCTTTGCGGGTGAATTCTTCATACTCCGAAACATCCTTGACGACGCCCATGAGTACCGGCTCCGGAAGCGTGATGACAATGGCGGAATCCCCCTCGACGATGAAATTCTTCTCGTCCATTTCCTCCAAGTTGATTCCCGCGCTCACCCGGGCGCCCTGGACCAGCACCATCTCGTGGTTTGGATTCTTGATTCTTCCTTTCTTGTCCCGTTCTGCGGTTTCTTGCAGGTCGCTTTTCTTGCCGCTGACGACCAGGTCCTCATAGTAGCAGGCAGTCACCAGGTCTTTCTTGGCCGTGACACTGTTGATCACGGTGTTGATTTCTTTGATTTTCTGTTCGGGCCTGAGGTGATGGGTCTTGAAATAACGGGAGATGGCGAAAGCGCCTCCGCCCCCTACAAGGACGACACCGGCGGCAATGGCCAGGATCGTCTTGGTGTTCATCTCCGAGATAACTTTATTGATAAGCTGTGACATGATACCCATAGTTGTGTCCTCCTAACCTACTGCTTCTGTTTCTGATTCCGTTTCCGTCGATTTTTCCGCCCCGGAAGCCCCGACCGTGTCCTTCGAACGCTTCACCTTCGATTTTTGCTGCGCTTCTTCGGAAGGGAAGACAACGTCGACTTTTTCGTATCCAAGCGCATTGAGAAGGGAAGTGAACGTGCGTCGGGCATTTTCCCTCGCATCGGAAAGGATGGGGTATCTCTTCTGATTCTCGATCTCTTGCAGGATGTTCTCCTTTCCCTTTACTGCCACTTGGGCCACTTCCTCAGATTTGATTTTCGAGCGGAATAACCCTGTTTCCTGATATTCCACCACGATCGAGTCGGTGGGTACATCACAGCTGAAAATGACGGGCTCGGGGAGCCGGATCAAGGCGCTTTTTTCTCTCCGTTTGAGCGTGATGTCCCGCTTCGGGTCGAAATCCTTCAGGTCGATTCCGGCTTTGATATCGGCCTTGAAGGAGATCAGCATTTTCCGGTCTCCGATAACGAAAAAAAGCTTCTCTTTGTCATCCTCGCCGCTTCTGGCGACGGACTTGGTCTTGTAGGAAACCAGTTCCAACCTTTGTTCGGGGGCGATCCTGGCTACCGTCTTACGGACGAGTTTCTTGCTGGCCTGGCCGGATGAGCACCCCGCCGCGAGGAGGAGGGGAATCCATACTGCCAGCAGCCATCTGAGCAGGTGAATGGGCTTGTGCATGGCGAAAAGAAGATTAGAATTGTGAATAAATACGTTGTTAAATTCGTTATATGCACAAATTTACGAAATAAAAAAGGCATCTGCAAGAACAAAATAAAGGCCCCGTCGATGACGGAGCCTTCAGATGTTTCGCAGCGTGCGCAGGTCAGCGACCGGCGACGAGTTCGAACCAGTCCTGGGCGGTCTTGATGTCGCCCTTGGACCAGCAGGAACCGAACGAATAGCGGACGGGCTGGCCGGAGGTGACGTACTTCCAGACGAGGAGATGGGTTCCGTCCTCGGAGAGGCTGGTGCCTTCGGCGTCAGGCATCACGACCGCGACGCCCAGCATGCCGTCCTCGGGTTCGAAGGTCTGGTCGGAGGCGTGCTCCCAGATGGCCACGCGGCCGGGCTGGACGAGCTGCTTGTCGACGGTCTCCAGCGCGGCGTGGATGTTCATGCCGGCGGCGATCGCGAGGGTGTCGGTTCCTTCGAAGGTATAGACATCCTCCACGGCGCAGAAGTAGGTGTCCGGGACCACGGTGACGGTCTTGTCGAGCGCAACCATCACGCTGTCAGGGGTTTGCCACTGCGGGTAGTGGAGCGTGAACACCACCTTCTCCGGGCTTTCCTCCACGATTTCCCAGGACCGGTAGTTCGTGGCCGGGAAGCACAGTTTCCCGTCGATGAGCGGGGACGAAGCGCCGCCGCCCAGGCTGACCGCGACCTTGTAGCAGTCCTTCCCGCCATGGTCGTGGTGGTAGTATTCGTCGCTCTGGGTCTCGAAGCCCTTGTACCACTCGTCAGCGACGAGCTTGCCGGGGAGTTTCACCCAGATGTCCAGGCCGGGGGAGGTGGGATTCCCCTCCAGCGCCTTGCCGTAAAAACGGCCGGCGATGAGGTTGTTCTCGAAGACGAAGTCGTCGGACCGCTCGGGAACGAAGCGGGCCATCACTTTCTTCTCCTGGGAGCAGGCGCACAGGGCGGCCAGCGCGAGGAGGACGATGAAAATGCGTTTCATACTATTTCAGGTCCTTGGTGGCGCACCAGTCCATGTCGTTGTAGTCGTCGTTCTCGCCGCACATGCCCCAGATGAAGGTGTAGTTGCGGGTGGCGCAGGCGGAGTGGATGCTCCACTGCGGGGAGATGACGGCCTCCTCGTTGTGCATCCAGATGTGGCGGGTTTCCTGGGGTTCGCCCATGAAGTGGCACACGGCCGCGTCTTCCGGAAGCTCGAAGTAGAAGTAGACCTCCATACGGCGGTCGTGGGTGTGGGCGGGCATCGTGTTCCAGGTGCTGCCCGGGGCGAGCTCGGTCATGCCCATCTGAAGCTGGCAGCAGGGGACGACCTCCTTGACCAGCAGGCGGTTGATCGTGCGCTCGTTGCTCTCCTCCAGGGAACCGAGATGCATCACCACGGCGTCCTTCTTGGAAACCTTCTTCACGCCGGTCTCCTTGTGGGCGGTGGCGGAGCAGAAGTAGAAGTGCGCGGGCTTCTCGGGGTCGAGGCTGCGGAAGGAGACGTGGCGGTTGCCGCGGCCGACGTAGATGGCCTCCTTGTAGGGAATCTCATACTCCTCGTCGCCGACTTTCACGACGCCGGTGCCGCCGACGTTGATGATGCCGATCTCGCGGCGCTGGGTGAAGTATTCGGCGCGGAGAACCTCCGGGGCCTCGAGGACGAGCTCCCCGTCGGTCGGGACGGCGCCGCCGGCGATGATGCGGTCGAACATGGAATAGACCATGTTGATCTCGCCGGGAACCATGATGTTCTGCACGAGGTACTCCTTGCGGATGCGCTCGGTGTCGTAGTGCTTGGCGTCGACGTTGCTGGACGCCTGGCGGACGGTGCAATTCACTTTACTCATATCACTTGGGCTGTTTTCCGATGTAAGCGAGGATGCCGCCGTCCACATACAGGATGTGGCCGTTCACGGCGTCGGAGGCGTGGGAGGCGAGGAACACGGCGGGGCCGCCGAGTTCGGACGGGTCGAGCCAGCGGCCGGCCGGGGTCTTCGCGCAGATGAAGCTGTCGAAGGGATGGCGGCTGCCGTCGGGCTGGCGCTCGCGCAGGGGAGCGGTCTGGGGCGTGGCGATGTAGCCGGGGCCGATGCCGTTGCACTGGATGTTGTACTCGCCGTACTCGGAGCAGATGTTGCGGGTGAGCATCTTCAGGCCGCCCTTCGCGGCGGCGTAGGCGCTCACGGTCTCGCGGCCGAGCTCGGACATCATCGAGCAGATGTTGATGATCTTGCCCTCGCGGCGCTCCATCATCTCGGGGAGGACGGCGGAGGAGACGATGAACGGGGCGACGAGGTCCACGTCGATGACGGCCTGGAACTCGGAGCGCTTCATCTCGTGCATCGGGATGCGCTTGATGATGCCGGCGTTGTTGACGAGGATGTCGATCTGGCCCACCTCTTCGTGGATCTTCTCCACGAGGGCCTTCACGTCGTCTTCCTTGGTCACGTCGCACACGTACCCGTGCACGTTCGTGATGCCCGCTTCCTTATAGTTGTTCAGGCCCCGCTCCAGCGCGGCCTCGCTGATGTCGTTGAAGATGATGTTCTGGATGCCCGCCTCGACAAACGCCTTGGCGATGTTGAAACCGATTCCGTAAGAAGCGCCGGTGATCCAGGCGTTCTTGCCTTCGAGGGAGAAAGGATTGGTCATGATGTTATAAGGTTTTAAACGATTTTCGGTTGCCGATGCAAAGATACAAACGTTTGTATTCATTTCAAAATCTTTCGGGGAAGAAAGGTCGATTTGTTAAAAACGGCTCGTCAGACGTGACGATGTGACATTTTATCCCCTTTTTTGTTACATACAAACGATTGCACCTATAAATAATTCGCGACCTTTGCATCAGCAACCACGGATTCGAACAATCAATCCAAATAACCAAACAACTTTATGAAAATGTCCAACACTCTCAAACACGTCCTCCGGCTCGCCGCCGTGGGCGCGGCCCTGCTTTTCGGAGCGGAGGCTTTCGCCCAGACCGTGAGCGGCCAGGTCGTCGACACGGCGGGGCAGCCGGTCATCGGCGCCACCGTCATCGTGGACGGGACTACGAACGGAGTCGCCACCGACCTCGACGGCCGGTTCTCCCTCCGGGCTGCGGCCGGTACTCCCGTCACCGTGACCATCATCGGCTACAAGGATGTCCACACCGTCCTCTCTCCCGGCATGGTCGTCACCCTCGAAGAGGACAACGAACTTCTGGACGAAGTCGTCGTCGTGGGTTACGGCACCGTGAAGAAGGAGTCCCTCTCCGGTTCCGTCGCCGTGGTCAAGGAAGAGATGCTCCAGGAAAAGGGAGCGCTCTCCAGCCCGGTGCAGGCCCTGCAGGGCCAGGTTCCCGGCGTGATCATCACCCGCGCCTCCTCCGCCCCTGGCGACGAGAGCTGGTCGATGTCGCTCCGCGGCGCCGTCTCCGCCAACAACTCCGAACCCCTCGTGATCATCGACGGTGTCGCCTATGACAGCGTCAACGCCCTCCGCCTGCTGAACTCCGACGATATCGCCTCGATGTCCTTCCTGAAGGACGCGGCGGCTTCCATCTACGGTTCCCGCGCGGCCGGCGGCGTCGTGCTCATCACCACCAAGAAAGGTGCGGCGGGCAAGGTGAAGGTCAGCTACAACGGCTCCGTCACGATGAAGACCGTCGGCCGCCTTCCTTCCCTGATGTCCCTGGACCAGTGGGCCGATTCCGTGATGACGGCCCTGGAGAATGACAACAACACCGCGCACACGTGGTACTACTACGCCCAGCTCGCCAAGCAGTACAAGGGCGGTTTCATCGACCTGCAGAACCAGCCGAACCCCTACGGCACCACCGCTTTCACCGACGTCGAGGACTTCGTGTTCGACGACAAGGTGGACTGGTTCGGCTCCGTGTTCGGCAAGGCCTGGTCCACCAACCACGACCTGAGCGTCACCGGCGGTTCCGAGGCGGTTTCCTACCGTCTTTCCCTGGGCTATGCCTATGACGGCTCCCCGCTCCAGTACGGCCGGAACAACAACCAGCGCTACAACTTCCGCCTGAACAACACGTTCAAGATCACTTCCTGGTTCTCGATCGATTCTTCCATCGGCTACAACCGCCAGGACCAGATCGCCCCGGTCGATGTGGGCGCCCTCCTCTCCACGACGGTCCCGATGCCGGGTCTTCCGCTCTTCACCAAGGACGGCAAGGCCTATCGCTGGGGTACCTGGAACTCCCCGGCCGCCCAGGCCGAGTTCGGCGGCGACAACAAGCTGGCCGTCTCCGCCTTCACGCTCAGCGAGACGCTGAAGTTCCGCCTGGCCTCCTGGCTCGACGCCAACGTGAACCTCGGTTACAACACCGACACGGCCATGCGCAACAAGGACAACCACTCCGTCGAATACTACAACTACACGGGCACGAAGATGCTCGCCCTCAATCCGACGGCCGCCAACAGCTACTACGAGCAGACGGCCTCCCGGACCGACTTCTATTCCGCATCGGCCTACCTGAACGCCCACAAGAGCTTCGCCGACGCGCACAACACCAGCCTCACCCTCGGCACCCAGTACGAGTTCAAGGACTACCGCTACTTCGGCGCCCACGCGAAGGACATCCAGACCGGCCTCGAGGTCGTGAACGGTGCGGGTGACATCACCCTGGTGAGCCCGAACCGCTGGCAGTTCGCCGTGGCCTCCTTCTTCGGCCGCGCCAACTACGACTACAAGTCCCGCTATCTCGTGGAACTCCAGGCCCGCTACGACGGCTCCTCCAAGTTCCTTCCGCAGAACCGCTGGGCCTTCTTCTGGGGCGGTTCCCTTGCCTGGCGCATCGCCCAGGAGCCTTTCCTGAAGGATGTCGAGTGGCTGGACGAGTTCAAGCTCCGCGCCTCCTACGGCGAGGTCGGTAACCAGAGCGGCATCGCCAACTACGACGGCGTACAGCTGTACAACACGGCGGCCTCCACCGGCGCTCTCGTCGGCAACGGCCTCCTTTCCACCATCAGCACCAACGGTTCCTTCGCCTCCACGTCCCGTACTTGGGAGCGGATCAAGAACTACAACCTGGGTCTCGACTTCGGCTTCTTCGGCAACCGCCTCACCGGTACGGTGGAGGTCTTCCAGAAGAAGAACGACAACATGCTCGTGTCCATCGACTTCCCGTCCATCCTCGGCGACACCGCGCCGAAGGCCAACTCCGGCAAGTTCAAGGCCTGGGGTTACGAGGGCATGCTCAACTGGCGCCACCAGGTCAGCCGCGACTTCGGCTACAACTTCGGCGGCACCTTCACCTTCGCCCGCAACCAGCTCGTCAACCTGGGCGGCCAGGCGACCGTGGAGAACAACAAGTTCGTCTCCAACCGCGAAGGCTATCCGCTGAACTCCCTGTTCGGCCTGCAGTACGGCGGCAAGATCACCAGCGATTCCGTCCGCGAGGCCTATCTGGCCAAGTACTATGACGGCAACGGCATCGGCATGCCGAGCGAGCTCCGCCTCGGTGACAACATGTACGTCGACCAGAACGGCGACGGCAAGCTGGACATGAACGACTACGTGTACCTCGGCACCGACACGCCGGAAATCCAGTACTCCTTCAACGCCGGCGTCCAGTACAAGGGCTTCGACCTCGCCGTGATCTTCCAGGGCGCCGCCAACCGCATCATGTGGAACGGCATCAACAACTGGACGGTCCCGATGCGGGCCCTGTACACCAACACTTCCTCCTACACGATCGGAAATGTCTGGTCCGCCTCCAACCCGGACGGCTACTATCCGCCCTACACCTCCAACGGAAACATCAACAACTACAACTACCAGACTTCCACCTGGTCGGTTTCCGACGGTTTCTATCTCCGTCTGAAGAACGTCACCCTGGGCTACAACCTGCCCGAGACGGCGGTCAAGCGCGTCGGCTTCATCTCCGGCCTGCGCCTCTTCTTCACCGGCACGGACCTCTGGGAGTACACCAAGGTCCTGGACGGCTGGGATCCGGAAGCCAAGAGCGCCCCGAGTTCCACCTCCCGGTATCCGTTCATGCGGGGTTACTCCTTCGGTGTCAACGTTACCTTCTAATCCTGACGCGATATGAAAAGAATCATCAACATACTGAGCATCGCGGCCGCCGCCCTTTTTGCGTCCGCTTGCATGGACCTTTCCCCGAAAGCCCAGCTCTCTGACGCGCAGGTGTGGTCCAGTCCCGCCAACTACAGCCTGTTCGCCAACCAGTTCTACGGCTGGACCCGCGATTTCCAGGGCTCCGACTATATGTGCAGCTGGACGGACGGCGTCCATTCCGACACCCGTTCCGACCTCGTCGCCACGCCCAACCTGAACGTGTACAGCGCCGGTTCCAACTCCATCCCTTCCACGGACGGCAACTACGGCACCCTGTACAAGCGCATCTACTACACGAACCTGCTGCTCAAGAACGCCGCGGAATTCGAGCCCAAGGCCGACATCGCCATCCCGATGGGCGAGGCCTACTTCTTCCGCGCCTACTTCTATTTCGAGCTCGTCCAGATCTTCGGTGACGTCATCTATACCGACACGCCGCTGGACATGGACTCCGAGAAGCTGTACGGCAAGCGGAACGACCGCCTGGAGGTGATCCGCCACTGCGTGGACGACCTCAAGAAGGCCGCCGAGCTCCTTCCCGAGATGCCGACCGAGGACGGTCGCGTCGCGAAGGGCGCCGCCAACGCCTTCCTGAGCCGTGTCGCCCTGTACGAGGGCTCCTGGCAGAAGTTCCACAACAACAACGCTTCCGCTGCGAACGAGCTCTTCGCCACCGCCGCGGCCGCCGCGAAGGCTGTCATCGACAGCAAGGCCTACTCGCTCTTCTACAGCGACGCCCTCGGCGGGAAGGACAGCTACCGCTACATGTTCATCCTGGAGAACACCGACTGCAACCCGGCCAAGCTCACCAAGGCTGACAACAAGGAGTACATCTTCTCCCACCGCCACGACGAGGCCACGAAGAAGATCGGCACCAACATCACCCACGGCGCCCAGAACAGCGGTGTGTACGTGACCCGCAAGCTCGCGGACATGTACCGCTGCCAGGACGGCCTGCCGATCGCGAAGTCTCCCAAGTTCCAGGGTTACACCGGCCAGAACACCGAGTTCGCCGACCGCGACAACCGGATGAACGCCACCCTGCTCCGTCACGGCCAGAAGTACTGGAACAACGACGGCAAGTGGCGCACCACCTGGACCGCCGCCGACGAGGAGGACGCCCTCACCTGCGACCGCCGCTCCCAGTCCGGCTACATCAACAACAAGTGGGCGACCGAGCGCAAGGTCGACGACACCAACGAAGGCTACGACTACCCGGTCATCCGCTACGCCGAAGTGCTCCTGAACTACGCCGAAGCCGTGTACGAGCAGGGCGAAAGCATTTCCGACGCCGACCTCGACCTCTCCCTGAACCTCGTCCGCCAGCGTTCCAATCCGGACATGGTGAAGCTCTCCAACAGCCTGGTTTCCGCCAACGGCCTGTCGATGCGGGAGGAGATCCGCGCCGAGCGCACCGTGGAACTCGCCCTCGAGGGCTTCCGCGTGGACGACCTCAAGCGCTGGAAGACCGCCGAGACCGAGATGCCGCAGAACCTGCGGGGCATCCCGATGACCGGCTGGTTCGCCACCAACTGGACCAACCAGACCCGTCCGCTGGACGCCGACGGTTGCATCATCCTCTACGACGGCCGCGTATGGGCCGAGAAGAACTATCTGTATCCGATTCCGAGCGACGAGCTGCAGCTCAACCCCGAGCTCGGTCAGAACAAAGGTTGGAACTAATCAATGGACTGCGATATGAAAAAGTATATCATCCTCGTCGCCGCCGGCCTCGCCGCCCTCGCTTCCTGCCAGAAGAAGGAATCCTATGTGCTGGATTCCGTGGTGATGGCCAAGACCCTGGCATTCACCTATTCCGACACCGACGCCGCGAAGTTCTACACGGATGAGAACGGATCGACCGTCTTCCCGATGGTCGTGGGCGAGTCCGTGGACTTCTCCTATGCGGTGACTCCTTCCCTGGAGGAGCTCACCAACCCTGAGATCGTCTGGGCCTCCGGCGACCCTTCCGTGGCCACCGTGGACCAGAACGGCCACATCACCGCCGTGGGCGCCGGCACGACGTCCATCTCCATCGAGCACAAGCCGCGTAACCTCACCTGCCTGCCTTCCATCACCGTGAAGGTGTCCCAGACCCTGGTTCCCGCCACTTCCATCCAGATCATCGACGCCTCCGAAGGCGTGGACGAGATCTACGGCCTGCCGAAGGTCGCGGAAGGGGAGTCGATGCAGATGAAGGCCGTCATCACCCCGGAAGACGCCACCTACAAGACGGTTGTCTGGAGCGTGACGCCGGCCGCCAACGCCACCATCGACCCGGTCACCGGCCTGCTGCACGGCGTCGCCTACGGCAAGATCGAGGTCAAGGCCACGGCCCTGGACGGCAAGGGCGCCACCGCCACCCACCAGATGATCGTGGACAAGATCATCGAGCCCACCGGCATCAAGGTGGCCGAGAACAGCGTCATCCTCTCCGTCTCCGACGGCACTTATGAGCTCGGCTACGAGACCTATCCGGCCGTGTGCACCAAGTCCCGCCTGGTCTGGACCAGCTCCGACGAGGAAGTCCTGACCGTGAACAAGGGCGTCGTGACCATCAAGAAGTACGGCAAGGCCACGGTCACCGTGAGCACCCAGTCTTCCGAGGCCGCTCCCGCCGGCTACGTCTCCTCCGCCACCATCGAGGTGAACGTCCCGGCCGGCTTCTACCGCGAGCACAACGAGAATCCGGACCTGTGGATCACCAAGACGAACGGCGCCACGAAGGAGCTCCGCATCAGCGACGCCGGCGAGCGCTACCTGTACATCGTCCCGAACAAGGCCAACGCCAATACCGGCCGCGGCGACTTCGGACACGCCGGCCAGACCTTCATCTCCAAGGAGTACCCGATCATCACCATCCGCGTGGACGACGTGAACGACCGCATGGACGAGAACGGCAAGGGCAAGTTCGCCCGCAACATCAACCTGGACACCTCCGGCACGGCCGAGGACGGCACCAAGTACTCCGGCAACTACGGCGGCTCCAACAACAAGTGGTTCAAGAAGTTCAAGTGCTCCGACGGCTCCGCGATCCTCGTGTACAGCCTCGTGGACCAGAACTGGCAGAACGGCACCGCCTTCCCGGAGAACACGGTGATCACCTTCACCACCTGGCAGCTGAAGTACGCGGACATCCGCAACTCCGACAAGGCCGATCTCCAGGACATCAACAACCTGTATTACAGATTCTTCTGGCATCACACGTTCCGCTCGATGGATGAGATGAACGCCTATCTGCTCGAGTGGTCCAACAAGACCGGCATCACGTATGAATAGGTTGGTTTGTATGCTGTTTGCAGCGGCTGCCCTCACGGGGGCGGCCGCCTGCAACAAGCTGCCCAAACAGGGCGAAGTGGACCTCACCCCCGTGGAGAAGCCCGTTCCCGACGTGACGGTGAAGTTCAGCCACCCCGGCGCGTATGTCAATGCGGCCGACCTGGCCCGCGTGAAGCAGCACGTCGCCGCGGCGGACGCCAACGACCCGGTGTTCGCCTCTTGGAAGGAGCTGTGCAACAGCCCTTGGGCGCAGGACAACATCAAGCCCAGCGCGCTGGCCACCATCGTCCGGGGCGATCCCACGGGCACGGGTGTTTCCAGCGAGAACTACATCCTCTGCGACCAGCAGGCGGCGGCGGCTTTCCAGCTCGCCCTGCGCTGGCAGGTCTCCGGGGACACGAAGTACGCCGAGGCGGCCCGCGCAATCCTCAATGAATGGGCCGCCGTGTGCAAGAAGATCACGGCCAACGACAACAACCAGTACCTGCTGGCCGGTTTCCAGGGCTACACCTTCGCCAATGCCGCGGAACTCCTGCGGAGCTATTCCGGCTGGTCCGCGTCCGAGCAGAATACCTTCGGAAAGTGGCTCCGGGATGTCTGGTATGCGAAGAACTACTGGTTTATCGAGAACCACGGCGGATCCGGCGTGTGCGACCTGCACTACTGGTCCAACTGGGAGCTCTGCAACCTGGCCTCCATCATGGCCATCGGCATCTACCTGGAGGACCAGGAGATGGTGAACTATGTGAACAAGCAGTTCCTGTCCGGAAAGGGGAGCGGGGCCGTGAAGAACCTGGTTCCCTATGACCCCATCGCGGATCCTTCCGGCAAGTCCGCCTTCATCGCCCAGTGCATGGAGTCGGGCCGCGACCAGGGGCACGCCACCCTGTGCGTGTCCGAGACCGCCGAGCTGTGCCGGATGGCGCAGAACGTGGGCCTGGACTTCTGGGGCGCCGAGAACAACCGCGTACTGGCTTTCTTCGAGTACGAGGCCAAGTACAACGTGAAGCAGAACGGCACGTTCATCACGACCTCGATGCCTTTCACCGAGTACAAGTACTGCGTGGACTGCTCCTGCTCCAACCACAGCCACGGCGCGACCCATACGGCGGTTTCCGCCGATGGACGCGGCAAGGAACGTCCGGGTTGGGATCTCATTTACATGCATTACATCAAGGAGAAGAAGCTCGCGGCGAACAATTGCTACTACACGAAGCTCTTCGCCCAGCAGCTCCGCTTCCGGGACGGGAAACTGACCGGTGACGGCGGGGCCGGCGACAGCCGTTACGGCTCCACCAGTGCGGCCTTCGACCAGATCGGCTGGGGCACCCTCCTCTTCTACCAGGGCGAGTGATGCGTACGCCGGCTGTCATATCCCTCCTGTTGCTCCTGGGGCAGGCCCTGGGCGCGCAGACTTTCGACATCGCCTCTCCGGACGGTCGTCAGACCGCCCGGATCGAGGTGACGGCGGAAAACGGGCGCACGCGGATCACTTACGCCACGGCCTTCGACGGCCGTGCCGTGGTGCTCCCGTCGGCCCTGGACTTGACCGTGGACAACCACGTCTGGGAGATGGCGACCGGAAAGCGGTCCGTACCCCGCCTGGACCGCTGGTTTGACAATCTTTCGTTGGCGGGGACCGAAACCGTATCCCGGGACACCGTGTGGCGCAATCCCTTCGGGGAGCGCAGCGAGGTCCGGGATGCGTACCGGGGCGTCGTCCTGCATTTCACGAAGGACGACACGTCCCTGTGCGGGCTGGACATCGAGTTCCGGGCCTATGACGGGGGCATCGCCTTCCGCTATTTCCTGCCGATGCATCCGGACGCCCTGTACCACCGGATCGTCGCCGACAACACCGAGTTCGCCTTCCCGGCCGGGACCGAGGCTTGGTACCATCTCTGGGCCCAGGCTTTCTATGAGAAACGGCCTTTGGAAGGCTGGACGGAGGAGTGCGAGCGTCCGCTCACGCTGCAACTCGCCGACGACCTGTATGCGGCCGTCGGAGAGGCCGGCGTGATCGATTTCCCGCGCGGGAAACTCCGTCTTGTCCGGCCCAATGTGCTGGCCGTCGCCCTGAACGACACCGGCACCGACCTGGTTACGCCCTATGCCATGCCTTGGCGCGTGGTGATGGCTTCCGACCGCCTGGGCGGCCTGCTGGAGCAGAATGACATTTACCTTAACCTGAACGAATCTTGTCAGCTCTCCGACACGGACTGGATCAAGCCCGGCAAGATCCTCCGCGAAACCCGCCTCACCACCGAGAACTCCAAGGCCTGCATCGACTTTGCCGCCCGGCACGGCATCGACTACATCCTGTACGACTGGAAATGGTACGGCCCCGCCTACGACTTCGCGACCGATGCGACGACGGTGATTCCGGCCATCGACATGCCGGAAGTCGTCCGCTACGGCGCCTCCAAGGGCGTCGGCGTATGGGTCTATGTCAACCAGCACGCGCTCCAGAAGCAGGGCGCCTCGCTGTTCCCCGTGTATGAGAAATGGGGCTTGAAGGGTGTCAAGTTCGGTTTTGTCCAGTTCACGAACCAGCATTGGGCAGACTGGGTGCACGAACTCGTCCGCGCCGCCGCGGACAGCCACATCATGGTGAACATCCACGACGAATACCGTCCGACGGGCTATTCCCGGACCTATCCGAACCTCTTGACGCAGGAGGGAATCTGCGGCAACGAGGAGTGGCCTTCCGCCACCCACGACACGCAGCTTCCGTTCACGCGGATGCTCTGCGGGGCGGCGGACTACACCGTATGCTACTTCGATCCGCGCCTGAAGAACACCCACGCGCACCAGCTGGCTCTGCCGGTGATGTATTTCTCGCCGCTCCAGACGCTGTACTGGTATGACACACCGGACCGCATCAAGGAAACGCCGGAACTGGCGTTCTTCGACACGGTCCCCACCGTGTGGGACGAGACCCGCGTGGTGGACGACCACATCGGCACCACGGCGGCCATCGTCCGCCGGAGCGGTTCCGACTGGTATCTGGGCGTCCTGGGCAATGACGAGGCGCAGTTGCTGCGCCTGACCGCCGACTGGCTCGCGCCGGACACGCCCTATGTGATGACCGTCTATACGGACGATCCGTCCGTGGACACGGCCACCCACGTGGCGGTGCGGAAATTCATCGTCCGGAAGGGCGATGTCCTCCCGTTCTCGCTGCTTCCGCGCGGCGGCGCCGCCGCCTCCTTCACCCCGGCTTCGAAGGCCGATCTGAAGGCATTCAAGAAACTGGGAAAGAAGACGGTCCTGTAAATGCGTATCGCCGCCCTCATACTGGCCGCGCTGTTGCAGCTGGGCGCTTCCGCCCAAGTGGAATGGTTTCCGCTGAAGGACGTCCGCCTTTTGGACAGCCCCTTCAAGGAGAATCAGGAGCGCTCGGGCGCCTGGCTCAGGAGCATCGACGTGAACCGGCTCCTGCACAGCTTCCGCACCACGGCCGGCGTTTGGGCCGGGAACGAGGGTGGCTATATGACCGTGAAGAAGCTGGGTGGCTGGGAATCGCTGGACTGCGAGCTCCGCGGGCACACCACCGGACACGTGCTGAGCGCCTGCGCGCTCCAGTACGCATCGACCGGAGATCCCGCCTTCAAGGCGAAAGGGGACAGCCTGGTCCTTGGGCTTCGGGAAGTGCAGCTTGCCCATGGAAACGGCTACCTGAGCGCTTTCCCGGAGGAACTGATCAACCGGAACATCCGGGGCGAGCGGGTCTGGGCCCCGTGGTACACCCTGCACAAGATTTTGGCCGGCCTTATCGACCAGTATGAACTGGCCGGGTCTGAACTGGCCCTGACGGAAGCCCTGGATATGGCCCATTGGGCGCAGGCGAAGCTCTCCGGTCTGTCGGAGGAAACCCGTCGGCTGATGCTCCGCAACGAGTTCGGCGGCATCCCCGAGGCCTGGTGGAACCTGTATGACATCACAGGGGACGAGGCGTGCCGATGGCTGGCGGAGTTCTTCTACCACGACGACGTCATCGACCCGCTGAAGGCGCAGAAGGCCGATTTCGGGACGAAGCATACGAACACCTTCATCCCCAAGGTGATCGCCGAGGCGCGCCGGTACGAACTGACGGGCTCGGAGGACTCCCGGACGGCCGTCGCGTTCTTCTGGAACCAGATGCTCGCGCATCACATCTATGCGACGGGAAGCCTGTCCGACAAGGAGCATTTCTTCGATCCGGCCGACTTCCGGAACCACGTCACCGGCGTGACGGGGGAGAACTGCTGCACGTACAACATGCTGCGGCTGGCCCGCCATATCCTCGCCTGGACCGGGGACGCTTCCGTGATGGACTATTACGAGCGGGCGCTCTGCAACCATATCCTGGGCTCGCAGAATCCCCGGACCGGGATGGCCGCCTATTTCCTGCCGCTCGCCAGCGGGACGCACAAGGTGTACAGCACCCCGTACGACTCTTTCTGGTGCTGCGTGGGCAGCAGCTTCGAGTCGCACGCCAAGTATGCGGAAAGCATCTATGCCCACGCGGGAAATACGCTCTATGTGAACCTCTTCATCCCTTCCACCCTGGATTGGGACGGGTTCAAAGTCCGTCTGGAAACCGCTTTCCCGGCCGATGGGGAAGTGACGCTCACGGTGGAGACGCCGGGAATGCGGGAAATCGCGTTCCGTCGGCCTTCCTGGAGCGCCGCGCCGGTCGTGAAAGTGAATGGCCGTCGGGTGAAAGTGACGGGAACGTCGTACCTGACGCTCCGCCGGAACTGGAAGGCGGGCGACCGGATCAGCGTTTCGTATCCAATGACCTACCACGTGGAACCTGCGCTGCAGGATGCGACGCTCGGGGTGGTGATGCGCGGCCCGCTGGTGCTGGCCCTTCCGCTGGGAACGGAGGGCTTCGTGCCTCCGCAGCCCGTATCGGACCCCGCCAAATACAACGATTATTACACTTACGATTATCATATTCCCGGTTCCATGCTGGGGTTCAAGGACTTGCCCCGTGATTTCACGGCGCTGAAACCCCTGTGGAGCCTGCATGAGGAGCGTTACGAAGTTTATTGGGAACTGCCATGAAAGGAATGATGAAACCGCTTTGTTTGGCTGCCGGCCTCCTCGTGGCGGCAGCCTGCGCCCGGCCGGCTTCCCTGGCCGACGAGGCGTTGGACTACTGCGTCAAGAAGGTGACCGGTGTCCAGGAACGGCTCGGCGCCGATTACGGCGAGTCGCCGCGCAACATCGCGCCGGGCGACTGCCGCTGGAACCTGACGCCCGTGTGCCAGGAGAACTGGACGATGGGCTTCTGGCCGGGCATCCTCTGGTATGCGTACGAGGCTTCCGGCGATGCCGCGCTGGAGACCGCCGCGCGCGGCTACACGGAGGCGCTGGACTTCATCGCCCGGCAGCCGGCCTACGACCACGACATCGGCTTCATCATGTTCCCTTCCTTCGGCAACGGGTTCCGGCTGACCGGCGATCCGGCGTACAAGGAGGCGGTGCTCGCCACGGCGGAGCGCCTCGCCGCCCTGTTCAATCCTGCGGTGGGCACCATCCTGAGCTGGCCCCGCGAAGTGCCCAATTTCGGCGGGCACAACACCATCATGGACAACATGCTCAACCTGGAAACGCTGTTCTGGGCCGCTGAGAACGGGGGAGACCCCGCCTGGAAGGACATCGCGATCACGCACGCCGATACGACGATGCGCTACAACTTCCGACCGGACGGAACCTCCTACCACGTGGCGGTGTACGACGCGGAGACCGGTGCCCACAAGTACAGCTGCACCCACCAGGGCTATGCCGATGACTCGATGTGGGCCCGCGGCCAGGCCTGGGGCATCTACGGATACACGATGGTGTACCGCTTCACCCGGGAACCCCGCTTCCTGGACTTCGCGCAGAAGATTGCCGACGTCTATCTGGCCCGCCTGCCGGAAGACAAGGTGCCTTACTGGGACTTCTGCGACCCGGAGATTCCGAACGCCTCCAAAGACGCTTCCGCCGCGGCCGTTGTGGCATCGGCTTTGCTGGAACTTTCCACGTATACCGACGGAAAGTACCGTGCCGATGCCGAAGCCATGCTCCGCTCCCTGTATGAGAACTATCGCGCCCCGGAAGGGTGCGACAGTTTCCTCCTGCACTCCACCGGCCATCATCCGGCCGGCAAGGAGATCGACTACAGCATCGTCTATGCCGATTATTATTTCATCGAAGCGCTGCTCAGACTGAAGAACTTATGAGACGAATCTTCCTTCTTGCCCTGCTCGCGGCCGGCCTGCTGACGCCGGCCCTGGCTCAGGACGGCTCCTACCAGATGGCCGGCCCTTTCGAGGTCGTGGCCCGTGACGGACAGTACGCCAAGACCAAGGGCGGCAGCGAAAAGGACATGTGGCAGGCCTGGCAGTGCGCCAAGGCCGGCGAAGAAGCCAATGCGCTGGAAATCATCAACGCCTATGCCGGCACCCTGCAGCGTTTCGAAGGCCACGACGCGCCGCTGTGCCTGATCCAGGCCTACTGGATGCTCCGTGGCATGATCATCCTGAAGGATCGGCAGACGCCGGCCTGGAGCGAGATGGTGCGCCGCGCCATCCTGCCCGTGATCGACCGTTTCGAGGCTTACAGCCCCTACGCCAACGGCAACTGGGGGCATATCGTGAACCGTTGCCGGATGGCCTGCGGCATCTTCCTGGACGACAAGGAGCTGTATCAGCACGCGGTCGATGTCTATCTCCACGCGAAGGACGACGGCTCGCTGCCGGGCTATGTGGCCGAGAGCGGCCAGTGCCAGGAGACGGGACGCGACCAGGGCCACGCGCAGCTGGGCCTGGGGGCGATGTGCGAGATCTGCGAGATGGCGTGGGGGCAGGGCGACGACCTCTGGGGCGCCCTGGACAACCGCTTGATGAAGGGCATCGAGTATACGGCCAAGTACAACCTGGGAAATGACGTTCCCTTCGAGACCTGGACCGACTGGACCGGCCTGTACAACGACTGGACGGAGCCCGGCGAGATGGGCCGCGGCCGCATCCGTTGCATCTACGACCTTCCTTATGCCCATTATGTGGGCCGGAAGGGCCTGAAGATGCCTTATACCAAGAAAGTCCTGGCCCTGCAGGCCAAGGCGGAGAAGAACGGCGAGATGACGCGCAATCCCGAGGCCGACCAGTTCTCGGTGAAGGGCGTGAAGGAAGGGGCCAAGCTCCATTCGATTTATACTTACCCTGCCCCGGAAGGCGCTCCCTTGAAGCACGATTACGAGGTGTACCTCCAGCCGCGCGGGCATCAGGAATGGACCCGGATCGACACCTATATGGCCAAGGTCAATGCGCCGGTGGGGGATAACAAGCACAAGGTCAGCGAGATTTCCTACTGCTTCTTCGATTTCACCGGCGATGTCAATGTGCGCGTGGTCACGAAGAACAAGAAGTTCACCTCGGCCCGTGTCCGCCCGGACTATCGCGGCTGCATCGCCCAGGTGAAGAACGACTCCACCGTGCAGTTCCTCCTGTTCCAGCCCGAGAATGTGAGTGTCGAGTTTGACGGCGACATCACCGACAACCTGCTGGTGTTCACCTCCAAGCCGCCGGTGAGCCTGGAAGAGGCCCGCGAAGAGGCCGAGGCCACCGGCCGCAGTTTCCACTGCTATGGGCCCGGTTTCTATCCCGACGAAACCATTCCCGTCCCCTCCAACACCGTCGTCTATCTGGCCGGCGGAAGCTATTTCGCAGGGACCTTCGCCATCGAGGACGCGGAGAATGTCAAAATCCTGGGGCGCGGCGTCGCCCGTCCGGCTTCCGGCTACGAGGGCTGCCACATCTATCGGTCGAAGAATGTCGTGGTGGACGGCCTCATCGTCAATACATGCCCGATCGGGGAGTCGTCGAATGTGACCGTCCACGACGTCCGGAGCATCTCCCACCCGTCGTGGGGCGACGGCCTGAACGTGTTCGGCGGTTGCTCGGACATCCTCTTCGACCGCGTGTTCTGCCGCAATTCCGACGACTGCACCACGGTCTATGCCACCCGGAAAGGCTTCAGCGGTAGCGTCCGAAACGTCCGCATGACCAATTCCACGCTTTGGGCCGATGTCGCCCATCCGATCATGATCGGCATCCACGGCAACCCCGAAGCGGGGGATGTCATCGAAGGCCTCCGGTACGACAACCTGGACATCCTGGGCCAGTTCGAGCCGCAGGTGGAATACCAGGGCTGCCTGACCATCAACTGCGGGGACGGCAACCTCGTCCGCGACGTCGTCTTCGACAACATCCGCATCGAGCAGATTGGCACCGGATCCCTCTTCCAGGTGCGCGTGGGCTGGAACAGCAAGTATTGCACGGCTCCCGGCGGCGGCATCGAGAACGTCCTGTTCAGGACCATCCGCTATTACGGGAACGGAACCGGGATGTCGGTCATCAGCGGGTACGATGCTGACCACGCAGTCCGGAATGTCACCTTCGAGGACTTGCGGATCAACGGGGTCAAGATTTACGACCAGATGCCCGGCAAGCCCGCCTGGTACGCCACCGGCGATTATGTGCCGATGTTTGTGGGTTCGCACGTCGAGGGACTCAAATTCCTTCCGTAATATGCTCCGCAAGGTTATCCTGTTCCTGCTTGCTGTGCTCCCGCTCGCCGCGGGGGCGCAGCCGCATTTTGACTACGCCACCGGCGAGCCGGGAAGCCGGGCGTACCTGCGGCTGCCGCAGGGCGCTTCCGAGGTCAAGGCGGTGCTCTACTGCCACCAGAACATGACGGAGGAAGTGCTGTTCCGGAGCGAGCCTTTCTGCCGGGAAATGGACCGGCTGGGCGTGGCGATGGCCTTCGTCCAGCGCGGCTCCCAGAACTGGGACCCGGCGACGGACTGCCAGCAGCGCTTCGAGGCGCTGATGGCCGATTTCGCCCGGGGGACGGGGCATCCGGAAATCGCATCGGCACCCATCATTCCGTTCGGCCATTCCGCGCAGGCGACCTTCCCGTGGAACTTCGCCGCCTGGAATCCGGAGCGGACCCTGTGCATCATCTCCTACCACGGGGATGCGCCCCGCACGAACCTGTGCGGGTACGGGCGCGCCAACGTGGAGTGGGGGAGGACCCGGAATATCGACATGATTCCGGGCCTGATGATAATGGGTGAATATGAATGGTGGGAGGCGCGCCTGCTGCCGGCCCTGGCTTTCCGGATGATGTATCCCGACAGCCGCATCTCCTTCCTGTGCGACGCCGGCAGGGGACATTTCGACCTGTGCCCCGAGACGCAGGATTATATCGCCAAGTTCATCGAAAAGGCCCTGCAGAATCCCCGGCCGGAAGGCGGCGAGTACTTCTCGCGCTGGTATGAGGACGGACACGAGACGACCGATCCGCACGAGCAGTTCTGGTATCCCGACGAGGAGATGGTCCGCCTGGCTCGCGCCCGGTACGCGGCCGTAAGGGGCAAGCGGATGCAGTATCTGTCCGCCCGCGTGAATGGGGAACTGCTGGTCTATGACCCCGACAAGCACATCAAGATGAATGCGACGGTCCTGGGGGATACTTTCACGGTGGAACCGGTCTTTGTCGATGAGACCCGGAACGCGCCGGGCGGCGACCACGCCGCCGTCCGCCCCCGCGTCGTGCTCATTTCCGGCCCCGCCATCCAGACAGGGGAGTATACCTTCCGCATCGACCCGGATTACTTCGGGACGGATCCCGAGCGCCTGTGGTCCGGCATTACGCTATGCGTGGAGGCCGACGGCGACGCTTTCTTCAAGCCCGCCGTCCAGGAATTGAACCTGCAGGTGCGGAAGTGATAACTATCAGGATTTTTCGTATCTTTGCCAAAATTTGCTGAAAATGAAAAAGATTATCATTGCTCTTCTAGCGGTGATGGCGGCCGTGGGGTGCGCCAACGATACCGCGAAGTATGCCATCAGCGGCACGGGCCTCGAGGACGGCGCCCAGGTGCTTCTGGTAGACCAGATTACCGGCGAGGCCATCGATACGGCCGTCGTCGCGAACGGCGCTTTCGCTTTCAAGGGTACGGCACCGAAAGATGCCTATCTGAACATCACCTCCGACGCTTCCAACTGGAGTTTCATGCTCTTCAATGACGGTAAGCCGATCAAGGTCAACTATGCCGACAATACCCTCGAGGGCTCCAATCTTAATGTAAAGCTCGCCGAATGCGATGCGAAGACTGATGCCATGATGCAGGAGTACAACGCCTTCGTGTCCGAGCTGATGAAGCTTCCCGAAGAGGAAATAGATGCGAAGGAGAAGGAGTATGACGCCTGGATTGAAAAGCTTCGCGACTGCTATCTCGGCGTTGTCGAGGAGAATCAGGACAACCTGATTCCGGTCGCCTTCATCCGCAATGTCCGCTCCCTCGCCGGTCCGGACAAGTTCGATGAGCTGCTGGCATCGGATGCGGTGTTCGCCAAGCATCCGTATGTGCTCGACCTCAAGCGCAAGATTGACGAATCCGTCGCCCGCCAGAAGGAAGCCGAGGAGAAGAAGCAGGCCATCATCGGCCAGAAGTTCCTCGACCTCGAAGAGGCCGATCCGGACGGCAACCTGCACAAGCTGAGCGAGTACGTGGGCCAGGGGAAGTGGGTCCTCGTCGATTTCTGGGCCTCCTGGTGCGGTCCCTGCAAGGCGGAGATGCCCAATGTGGTCAACGCCTATGCGAAGTATCACGACAAGGGATTCGAGGTCGTGGGCCTGTCCTTCGACCGCGAGAAGGAACCCTGGGTGGAAGCCATCAAGGAATGGGAGATGCCCTGGATCCACCTCTCCGACCTCAAGTACTGGAAGACCGTCCCCTCCGACGTGTACAACGTCAATTCCATCCCGGACAACCTGCTGATCGACCCGGAAGGAACCGTCGTGGCCCGCTGCCTCCGCGGCGATGCCCTCGAGGCCAAGCTGGCCGAGATTTTCAACTAGTCTGAATACAGCCCGGCCTCGTGCCGGGCTTTTTTCGGAAAGTTTGTACAAACGTTTGTATTATTCTGGAATCTTCCCTATCTTTGCACCGCAATGGTGACGATCTCCGACATAGCCGCCGCCCTCGGGGTGACGCCGTCCACGGTTTCGCGGGCGCTTTCCGGCAGCCCGCGCGTGAAGGAGGAAACCCGCCTGGCCGTCGAAAAGATGGCGGCGGAAATGGGCTATGAACGCAATATCGTCGCGTCCAATCTCCGGAAGGGACGGTCCGACATTGTCGGCATCATCGTCCCGCGCATCCACCGCAACTTTTTCTCCAACGTCATCGGCGGGGCCGAGTCCATCCTGGAAGCGGCCGGCTACTGCGTCCTGATCTGCCAGACGCACGAGCGGTTCGAGGCGGAGGTGAAGGCGCTCCGCACGCTCAAGAACAACCAGGTGGCGGGCGTCCTGATGTCCCATGCCATCGGCTCGGACAATGGGGACCATATCCTGGAAGTGCTCGGGGACCGGATTCCGCTCGTGCAGTTCGACCGCGTTTTCAGCGACCTGCCCGGGGCCAAAGTCGTGAGCAACAACTTCGAGGGCGCGTATGCCGCCACGAAGCATTTGGTGGAGCAGGGATACCGCCGCATCGGCACGCTCGCGGGCTATATGAACTCCGAGGCGTATGCCGCCCGGTTGGAAGGGTACCGCCAGGCGCTCCGGGACAGCGGCCTTCCTGTGGACGAATCCCTCGTCCATTACGACACCATCGTCCGGGAAACCGGCCTCGAGGCGGGCCTCAAGGCCATCGACGCGGGCTGCGACGCGCTCTACAGCGCCGGCGACTTCTCCGCCCTCGGCGCCATCGAGGCCGCGCGGGAGCGGGGCCTCCGCATTCCGGAGGACTTCGGCATCGTGGGCACGGCCAACGAAGCCTTCACGGCCCTGATGACTCCGTCCATGAGCTCCCTCGCCCTGAATCCCTTCGAAATGGGCCGTCAGGCCGCCCAGGCCTTCCTGGCCGGGGAGGAGGGGACCGTCGTCGTGCCTATGGAACTGAAAGTGCGGGAATCCTCCTGCCGCAACAAGCTACAAAACCTATCGATATAATATGCCTAAAGTAGTTACCTTCGGCGAAGTGATGCTTCGCCTCTCCACTCCCGGTTACCTGCGCTTCTCGCAGGCCCATCAGTTCGACGCCACCTTCGGCGGCGGCGAGGCCAACGTGGCCGTCTCCCTGGCCAATTACGGCATCGACACCCAGTTCGTCACCCGGCTTCCCAAGAACGACATCGCCGACATGTGCGTCGCGGAGCTCCGCGGCTTCGGCGTCGGCACCGACGGTATCGTCTGGGGCGGTGACCGCGTGGGCATCTATTATCTGGAGACCGGCGCCGTGGCGCGTGGCTCCAAGGTCGTCTATGACCGGGCCCATTCCGCCATCTCCGAGATCCAGCCCGGCATGGTGGACTGGCGCAAGGTCCTCGAGGGGGCCGACTGGTTCCATTGGACCGGCATCACCCCGGCGCTGAGCCAGGGTGCGGCCGACGCCTGCCTGGAGGCCATCAAGGTCGCCAACGAGATGGGCGTGAAGGTCTCCTGCGACCTCAATTACCGCAAGAAACTGTGGAAGTACGGCAAGTCCGCCTCCGAGGTCATGCCCGCCCTCGTGGAAGGCTGCGACCTCATCCTCGGCAACGAGGAGGACGCGGAGAAGGAGTTCGGCATCAAGCCCGAGGGCTTCGACGCGGAGAAGACGGGCGGCGAGATCGACCAGACCCGTTTCGAGAGTGTCTGCCGCCAGCTCATGGACCGTTTCCCGCGCTGCAAGAAGGTCGCGGTGACGCTCCGCGGCTCCATCAACGCGAACCACAACACCTGGGGTGGCGTCCTCTATGACGGCAAGACCCTCTGGCAGAGCAAGCGCTACGACATCACCCACATCGTCGACCGCGTGGGCGGCGGCGACTCCTTCATGGGCGGTCTCCTGTACGGTCTCCTCGCCTATGACACGGACCAGCAGGCTATCGAGTTCGCGGCGGCGGCCTCCTGCCTCAAGCACACCATCATCGGCGACTACAACCGCGTCACCGTCGCCGAAGTCGAAGGTCTCATCGCCGGCGGCGGTTCCGGCCGGGTTTCCCGTTAACTCCGTGCTGATGGCTCCATTCCGACACTCCATATACGCCATCAGCACTCAACAAGTAGAAATATGTCGAAATTCAGAAAGATTGATACCATCAGTATCATCAGGGGTACTGGAATAGTACCTGTGTTTTACAATGCGGATGTGGAACTCACGAAGAAGGTCGTGAAGGCTTGCTATGACGGCGGGATCCGCGCGTTCGAGTTCACGAACCGGGGCGACGGCGCCCATCGGGTGTTCAAGGAGGTCATCTCCTTTGTGCGGGCGGAGTGCCCGGAGATGGCGTTCGGCGCCGGGACGATTCTCGATGCGCCGACGGCCGCGCTGTATATGCAGCTGGGCGCGGACTTCATCGTGTCGCCGTGCCTGGTGGACGAGGTGGCGCCGATTTGCAATCGCCGCGGCGTGCCGTACAGCCCCGGCTGCGGCACCGTGACGGAGATTGTCCATGCGATGGAGCTGGGCTGCGACCTGGTGAAGGTGTTCCCGGCCGGCACCGTGGGCGGTCCCGCGTTCGTGAAGAACGTCCTCGGCCCGCTGCCGTGGGCCATGATTATGTGCACCGGCGCGGTGGAACCCACCGAGGAGAACCTCACGGCCTGGGCCAAGTCCGGCGTCACCGCCGTGGGCATGGGCTCCAAGCTCTTCCCGAAGGAGGTCATCAAGGCCGGCGACTGGGCCTCCGTCTCCGCCCTCTGCGCGAAGTGCCTCACCTGGTTCGGCGCGTAAAATGGAAACGATTGACTGATCGTTCGTTATCAAAAGTGCTTTAGGTGAATCTGCCTAAAGCACTTTGTGTAATTGTTTGTGTTTGAACTAGTTCCATTTAACAGCTTATGAAACGCACGCTGCTGCTCCTGTCGTTCCTGCTTCCGTTGAGCCTGACGGCCCAGTTCCGGTACCAGAATCCGGTGCTGCATGCCGATTATTCCGATCCGGACGTGTGCCGGGTGGGGGAGGACTACTGGATGACGGCGTCGTCGTTCAACTGCTTCCCTGGCCTGCCCATCCTGCATTCGCGGGACCTGGTGCACTGGGAGCTCGTGGGTGCGGCGCTGACGGAGTATCCGGGCGCCGGCTGGGACGGTCCGGAGAACGATTTCCGGACGGTGGTGCACCACGGCAAGGCCGTGTGGGCGCCGGCCATCCGGTTCCACGAAGGCTGGTACTACATCTATGTGGGCGATCCGGACCGGGGCATCTTCATGGTGCGGACGCAGGATCCTGCAGGTCCCTGGGAACCGCCCGTGTGGGTGGTCCGGGAGAAGGGGTTCATCGACCCGTGCCCTTTCTGGGACGAGGATGGAAAGGCTTATCTGTCACACGGTTGCGCGGGTTCCCGGGCGGGGAACAAGAGCATCCTGTTCGTCGCGCCGATGGCGCCGGACGGGACACGCCTGCTCGGTCCTTCCCGCATCGTGTATGACGGGCATCTGAGCCAGCCGACCAT
>CAMVPS010000008.1:0-58583 GCA_947169405.1 uncultured Bacteroidales bacterium | reverse complement strand
ACCTGTTGGAGAAGAGCCGCTACAGCGTGTTCGGGGAAGTGGTGACGGACACCGTCGCCGACGAGCTCCCGCTCGCGGGCAAGAAATACATCGCCGTGGAATACATTCCCGGCCAGTTCGACCAGCGGGCCTCCTCGGCCGTGGACTGCGTCCATCTGATCGACCCGGAAGCGGACATCGAGATCAAGAGCTCCCGTCTGGTGGTCTTCGAGGACATGGTCTCGGACGAGACGGTCGCGAAGATCAAGCACTATTTCATCAACCCGGTGGAATGCCGCGAGAAGGACCTGTCCGTCCTCGCGCTTGGCGAGAAGGCCGATGTGAAGCCCCTCGAGGACCTCACGGGCTTCATCGACCTGACCTCGGACCAATACCCGGCCTTCTGCAAGAGCCATGGCCTGGCGATGAACGCGGACGACCTCGGGGAAGTGGTGAAGTACTTCAAGTCCGAAGGCCGGAACCCTTCCGAGACGGAACTCCGCATCCTGGACACCTACTGGAGCGACCACTGCCGCCACACCACCTTCACCTCCGTGCTGGAGGAGATCACGGTGGACGAGTCCTTTATCAAGGCGGAACTGGAGTCTTCCCTCGCGCTCTTCGAGCAGATGCGGGCGGACCTCGGCCGCGGGAACAAGCCCCGCTGCCTGATGGAGCTCGCGACCATCGGCGCCCGCTGGCTGCGCAAGCAGGGCAAGCTGGACGACCTGGAGGTGAGCGAGGAGAACAACGCCTGCAGCATTTTCGTGAATGTCGATGTGGACGGGAAGCCCGAGAAGTGGCTTCTCCAGTTCAAGAACGAGACCCATAACCATCCGACGGAGATCGAGCCTTTCGGCGGCGCGGCGACCTGCCTCGGCGGCGCCATCCGCGACCCGCTCTCCGGGCGCGCCTACGTGTATCAGGCGATGCGCGTGACCGGCGCCGGCAATGTCAATGCTTCCGTGGCGGAGACCATTCCGGGCAAGCTGCCGCAGCGGATGATCTCCAAGAAGGCTGCCGCCGGCTATTCCAGCTACGGCAACCAGATCGGCCTTGCGACCACGCACGTACGGGAAATCTATTCCGACGGCTACACCGCCAAGCGCATGGAAATCGGCGCGGTGGTGGGCGCCGTCCGCGCCTCCGCCGTGCGGCGCGAGAGCCCCGCTCCCGGCGACGTGATCCTCCTGCTGGGCGGCCGTACCGGCCGCGACGGCATCGGCGGCGCCACCGGTTCCTCCAAGGAGCACACCGAGTCTTCTCTCGAAACCTGCGGTAGCGAAGTCCAGAAGGGTAACGCCCCGGAGGAACGCCAGCTGCAGCGTCTTTTCCGTCGTCCGGAAGTGACGAAACTCATCAAGAAGTCGAACGACTTCGGCGCCGGCGGCGTGAGTGTCGCCATCGGCGAGCTGGCCGACGGCCTGGACATCTGGCTGGACCGCGTGCCTGCGAAATACGCCGGCCTGAACGCAACGGAACTCGCGATCAGCGAGTCCCAGGAGCGGATGGCCGTGGTCGTGGAAGCGGCCGACCAGGAGCGGATGATGGAGCTCTGCGCCGTGGACAACATCGAGGTCACCCACGTGGCCAATGTCACCGACACCGGCCGGATGCGGATGTTCTACGGGGACACGAAGGTCTGTGACCTCACCCGCACGTTCATCGACAGCGCCGGCGCGAAGCACTATGCAAAGGCCGAGATTCTGCCTGTCGAGGACAAGGATCCGTTCCGGCGCGAACCGGCAGGGGAGACCCTTGAAGAGAAGATGGTCTCCGTCCTTGGCTCGCCCAACGTGGCTTCCCAGAAGGGCCTCGTGGAGATGTTCGACTCCACCATCGGCCGTTCCACCGTCCTGATGCCGTATGGCGGCAAGCGGCAGACGACCGAGACGCAGGTCTCCGTCCAGAAACTGCCCATGGACCAGTACACCGAGACGGCCAGCGTGATGGCCTTCGGATACAACCCCGACCTCGCCCTTTGGAGCCCGTACCACAGCTCCGCCTATGCCGTGGTCGAAGCCTGCACGAAGGTCGCCTGCGCCGGTGCCGATTACAGCGGTATGCGGTTCTCCTACCAGGAATACTTCGAGCGGATGACCAAGGATCCCCACACCTGGGGCAAGCCCCTCAGCGCCCTGCTCGGCACGCTCAAGATGCAGAAGGAGTTCGGCCTCGCGTCCATCGGCGGCAAGGACTCCATGAGCGGCACCTTCGAGCATATCCACGTGCCTCCGACCCTCGTCGCGTTCGGTATTACGACCGTCGACGCCCGCCGCGTCATCTCGCCGGAGTTCAAGGCGGCCGGCAACCGGATCTATCTCCTGAAACATACCCCGCTCCCGAACCGGATGCCCGACACGGAACAGCTGAAAGACAACTGGAACTTCCTGTACCAGGAAATCGGCGCCGGGAACATCGTTTCCGCCTGGTCCCTGTCCTACGGCGGAGTCGCCGAAGCCCTCGTGAAGATGGCGATGGGCAATGCCCTCGGTGTGGATGTGACCGTTCCGGCCGACGACCTGTTCTCCCTGGGATACGGTTCCGCCGTGGTCGAGTCCAAGACCGCCCTGAACCACCCCTGCGCCGTCGAACTCGGTGTCGTAACCGCTTCCAGCATCAAGGTCAATGGGTGTGAAATGGCCCTGGAAACCCTGGAGAAGGCCTATGAAGGCCGCTATTTCAAGCTCTATCCGCCGCGGGTGAAGCCCGCCTTCGACGAGCCCGTGCCCGCTGTGGCGCCGGTCCCGTTCGACCCGAAAAACCTGGTCTATCCCGGCGCGCCTGTGGAGCATCCCGTGGTGTGCCTGCCGGTGTTCCCGGGGTCCAACTGTGACTATGATACCGCCAAGGCCTTCCGCAAGGCCGGCGCCGAGGTCCGCTCGTTCGTGTTCCGGAACCTGACTCCGGAGGACGTGCTCGGTTCCATCGACGCCCTTGCGCAGCAGATTGCCGAGAGCCACATCCTCGCTTTCTGCGGCGGTTTCTCGTCCGGTGACGAGCCGGACGGCAGCGGCAAGTTCATCGCCGATGTCATCAACAACGCCAAAGTGGGCGCGGCCATTACGGACCTGCTTGCGCGCGGCGGCCTCGTCCTGGGCATCTGCAACGGTTTCCAGGCGCTGGTCAAGAGCGGCCTGCTCCCGTACGGGAAGCTGGGCTGCGTGACGCCGGATTCGCCAACCCTCTTCCGCAACGACATCAACCGCCACGTCTCCCTGATGGCCACGACCGAGGTTGCCACGGTGAATTCCCCCTGGCTCGCCGGCTTCACCAAGGGCGAGCGCCACAGCATCGCCTTCAGCCACGGCGAGGGCAAGTTCGTGGTGTCTCCGGAACTGGCGAAGGAACTCTTCGCGAAAGGCCAAGTGGCCTTCCGCTACGTGGACAACCCCAACGGCTCCCATTACGACATCGAGGGCGTCGTGAGCCCCGACGGACACATCCTGGGCAAGATGGGCCACAGCGAGCGCTATGAGGACCATCTGTTCAAGAACATCGCCGGAAACTGCCGGCAGCCCATCTTCGAAAACGCAGTCGCATACTTCAGAAAACAAAGATAAATGACCAAAAACGAACTTATCTTCAACGGAAACGAGAAGCAAGTCTTCTCCACCGACGACCCTACCCACGTCATCTTCCGTTATAAAGACGTGACGACCGCCTACCACGGCGTCAAGCGGGCCCGCTTCAACGGCAAGGGCGCGCTCACCAGTCAGATTTCGGCCCTCCTGCTGGGCTATCTCAACGAGAACGGAGTGGACACCCACTTCATCCGCACGCTCTCCGACGAGCGCGAGCAGCTGTGCCGGATGATCGAGATCATCCCGCTCGAGGTGGTGTTCCACAACCGGATCTGCGGCTCCCTCGCCACCAAACTGGGGGTCGAGGACGGCATGAAGCCGGAGAACACGATCCTGGACCTGTGCTACAACAACGACGAACTGGGCGACCCGCTCATCAACCGCGACCAGGCCGTGGCCCTGAAACTGGCCACCTATCCCGAGCTGGACATGATGTATGACATCGTCCGCCGGTCGGGCCAGCTGCTGACGGACCTCCTGCACCAGGCGGGCATCGAACTCGTGGACGCGAAGTTCGAGTTCGGCCGGGCGGCGGATACCGGAGCCATCATCATCTCCGACGAGCTCAGCCCCGACACCTGCCGGATGTGGGACGAGGAGACGGGGGAGAGGCTGGACAAGGACCGTTTCCGCCTGGACCTTGGGGACCTGGTCCCGTCCTACAGCATCGTCCTGGAAAAATTAAGGAACATCTTGGAAACGGAATAACATGGGCGTACTTGCAGTTTACGGCGTCCCGGACGCCTCGACCTATATCTACTACGGTCTGCACAACCTCCAGCACCGCGGCCAGGAAGGCGGCGGCATCGCTACCTTCGACGCGAACGGCGACTCGCATCGCTACCGCGGCCTGGGCCTCCTGAACGAGATTTTCAACAACGGCCAGGTGGGCAAGCTCCAGGGTTCCCTGGGCATCGGCTGCGTCAAGTACGCGAACGCCTCCCGCGGCGGCCTCGACAACGTGGGCCCTTTCTTCTTCCGCCACCATTCCGGCGACTTCTGCGTCGCCAGCGACGGTAACCTCGTGAATTCCAGACAGATTGCCGAGTATCTGGAAAAGCGCGGCACCATCTTCCAGACCGACACCGACGCGGAACTCCTGGCGCACCTCATCAAGAAGAGCGCGAGCGAGGACCGTATCGTGAACATCGTGAAGGCCCTGAACATGATGGAGGGCGGTTATACTTTCGTGGTGATGACGAAGAACCGCATCTACGCCGCCCGTGACAAGTACGGCATCAAGCCCCTGTGCATCGGCAAGATCGGCGACGGATACGTCGTCAGCAGCGAATCCTGCGCGTTCGGTATCATGGGCGCGGAGTTCATCCGAGACGTCCGTCCGGGCGAGATCATCTCGCTGGACCACCACGGCATCCGCAGCACGATCTTCTCGAAGTTCTGCAAGCACCGGATGTGCGGCATGGAATACATCTATTTCGCGCGTCCCGACAGCGACATCGACGGATGCAACGTGCACGCCTACCGCAAGGAAGCGGGCCGGCGCCTGTACCGGGAGTGCCCGGTGGAGGCCGATATGGTCGTGGGCGTGCCCGAATCCAGCCTGAGCGCGGCGATGGGCTATGCGGAGGAAAGCGGCATCCCCTATGAGATGGGCCTGATCAAGCACAAATATGTGGGCCGTACCTTCATCGAACCGGTCCAGTCGATGCGTGAACTGGGCGTGAAGATGAAACTCTCCCCGGTGTACAGCATCGTGAAGGGCAAGCGCATCGTCCTGGTGGACGACTCCATCGTCCGCGGCACGACTTCCCTCAAGATCGTCCGGCTCCTCCGCGAGGCGGGCGCCACGGAGGTCCATGTGCGCATCGCCAGCCCGATGATGCGGTTCACCTGCCACTACGGCGTGGACACGTCCACCCCGGAGGAGCTCCTGTGTTCGCACCGGACGCTGGAGGAGGCCTGCGCGGCCATCGGCGCCGACTCCCTGGGCTATCTGAGCCCGGAATCCACGCGCGCCTCCGCCTTCGGCTGCGCCGACCCGTGCCAGGCTTGCTTCACGGGCGAGTATCCGACCCTTTTGTATGACGAAGAAATCAACGACTAGACTATGGCGAAAACCTACGAAAACGCGGGCGTGAACCTCGAAGCGGGGTATGAAGTGGTCCGCAGGATCAAGCAGCACGTCGCATCCACGCGCCGGATCGGGTCGATGGGCAACATCGGCTCTTTCGGCGGCATGTTCGACCTCTCGGCCCTGAACGTCAAGGAGCCGGTCCTCGTGAGCGGCACCGACGGCGTGGGTACCAAGCTCAAGATCGCCTTCGCGATGGACAAGCACGACACCATCGGCATCGACGCCGTGGCGATGTGCGTGAACGACGTCCTCGCGCAGGGCGCCGAACCCCTCATCTTCCTGGACTATGTGGCGCTCGGCCACAATGTCCCGGCCAAGGTGGAGGCCATCGTCGCCGGCGTGGCGGAAGGTTGCCGCCAGGCGGGCTGCGCCCTCGTGGGCGGCGAGACGGCCGAGATGCCGGGGATGTACGAGGACGGCGAATACGACATCGCGGGCTATACCACCGGTGTCGTTGAGAAGTCCAAACTCATTGACGGCTCAAAAGTTAAGGTAGGAGATGTCCTGGTGGGCGTCGCCTCCAGCGGCGTGCATTCCAACGGATTCAGCCTCGTCCGCAAAATTGTTGCGGACGCCGGCCTTTCCTATGACACGCCGATTCCCGAATTCGGCTACCGGAAGCTCGGCGAGGTGCTCCTCACCCCGACGAAGATCTATGTCAAGCAGATGCTGGAAGTGATCCGCCAGTGCGATGTCCACGGCATCTGCCACATCACCGGCGGCGGCTTCGACGAGAACATTCCGCGCGTGCTGCAGCCCGGCCAGGGCCTCGAGATCCACGAGGGGACCTGGAAGATCCTCCCGGTGTTCAAGATGCTGGAGAAGTGGGGGAATGTCCCGCATCGCGAGATGTTCAACATCTTCAACATGGGCATCGGCATGATCGCCGTCCTGGACGCCTCCGAGGCCGACAAGGCCATCGCCATCCTGAAGGACCGCGGCGAAAAGGCCGCCGTCATCGGCCAGGTCACGGACAAGCCCGGGGTCGACATCCGGATGACGGTCTGACTTCCTTTGTCATTCTGAGCGAAGCGAAAGAATCTATGAAGAAGCAGTTAGCGGTATTCGCCAGCGGCACCGGCACCAATTTCGACGCCATCGCCCGCGCCTGCGCGGACGGCGTCCTGGATGCCGAGGTGGCCGTGATGGTGTGTGACAAGCCCGGCGCCGCCGTCATCGAAAAGGCGGCGCGCTACGGGGTGGAGACCTTCGTCTTTTCCCCGAAGAGCTATCCTTGCAAGGCCGCCTTCGAGGCCGAGATCGTGAAGATCCTGGACGCCAAGAAGATCGACCTGGTGTGCCTGGCGGGCTATATGCGCATCGTCGGGGAAACCCTCCTGAACGCCTACGAGGGCAAGATCATCAACATCCATCCGGCCCTGCTCCCCGCTTTCAAGGGGGCCCACGCCGTCGAGGACGCCGTCGCCTACGGCGTCAAGGTGTACGGCATCACCATCCATTGGGTCAATGCGGACCTGGACGGGGGGAAGATCATCGCCCAGCGCGCCTTCGAGTACGACGGGAACGACCCGGCGGAGGTGCATCGGCTCGGGCAGCCCATCGAGCATCAACTGTATGTAGAAACCATTGCGAAACTGATCAAATAATGAGAGCGTTAGTTAGTGTAAGCGACAAGACCGGCCTCGTGGAGTTCGTCCAGGGCCTGGTGGACCTGGGCTGGGAGATCATCGCCACCGGCGGCACCCAGAAACTCCTCGAGTCCAAGGGCGTGAAAACCATCGGCATCAGCGAAGTCACCGGCTTCCCGGAGATCTGCGACGGTCGCGTGAAGACCCTGCACCCGAAGGTGCACGGCGGCATCCTCGCACGCCGCGACGTGCCCGCCCACATGGAAACCCTGAAGGAGAACGGCATCGAGACCATCGAGCTCGTGTGCGTGAACCTGTATCCGTTCCGGCAGACCATCGCCAAGGAAGGCGTGACGCTGGAGGATGCCATCGAGAACATCGACATCGGCGGTCCGTCGATGGTGCGCAGCGCCGCCAAGAACTGGCGGGACGTCACCATCGTCTGTGATCCGGATGATTACGGCACCGTTCTCGCGGAACTCCGCGAAAACGGCTGCACGAGCCCGGAAACCCGTCTGAAGCTCTCCGCCAAGGCCTACACCCACACGGCGGAATACGACGCCTGCATCGCCACGTATATGCGCAAGCAGGCCGGCCTGCCCGAGAAGCTCTTCCTGGAGTTCGACATCAAGCAGGGCCTCCGCTACGGCGAGAACCCCCACCAGAACGCGAACTTCTACGCCGCTCTCGAGCCCGCTCCGTTCTCCCTGGCCTTCGCGAAGCAGATCCAGGGCAAGGAGCTGTCCTACAACAACATCCAGGACGCCAATGCGGCCCTGAACGTGCTGCGGGACTTCGACGAGCCCTTCTGCGTGGCCCTCAAGCATATGAATCCCTGCGGCGCCGCGGTGGGAAAGACCATCGAGGAGGCCTGGCAGGCCGCCTATGAGGCCGACAAGGTGAGCATCTACGGCGGCATCGTGGGCGTGAACCGCGAACTCACGGCCGAGGTGGCCCGCGGGATGAAGCCCATCTTCCTGGAGATTGTCATCGCCCCGTCCTACTCCCCGGAAGCCCTGGAGATCCTCTCCACCAAGAAGAACCTCCGCGTGATGCAGGTCGACATGACCCGCTCCGACGCCCCCGTACCGCAGTACGTGAGCGTGAACGGCGGCCTTCTGGTCCAGCAGCTGGACACCCAGGTGGAAACCGTCACCCCGGAAATGTGCGTGACGAAGGTGAAGCCCACGGAGGCGCAGCTGGCCGATGCGAACTTCGGCTGGAAGATCGTCAAGCACGTGAAATCCAACGCGATCGCGGTCGTCCGCGACAACCACACCATCGGCGTGGGCGCCGGCCAGACGAACCGCGTCGGCTCTGCCGAGATCGCGCTCAACGAGGCGAAGGCCGCCGGCTTCACGGAAGGCCTCGTCCTCGCGTCCGACGGTTTCCTGCCGTTCGACGACACCGTCGCCCTCGCCGCGAAATACGGCGTGACGGTCATCGTCCAGCCGGGCGGCAGCATCCGCGATGCGGACGCCATCGCCAAGGCCGACGAGCTGGGCATCACGATGCTCTTCACCGGTGTAAGACATTTCAAGCATTAGAATCGTATGGGTCTCGTTTATCCGCTTCCTTCCCAGAAGCATTCCCTCCCCGGCCGGGAAATCCAATTGGAGAACTGCCTCGGAAAAACCGTCCTCGTCGTGGGCGGCGGCGGGCGTGAGCACGCCATCGTCGAAGCGCTGAGCCGGAGCCCGCAGGTCGCCAAGATCTATTGCGCCCCCGGCAACGCCGGCATCGGCCTCAAGGCGTTCAATGTGCCGCTGAAGGACACCGATGTCGAGGGCCTGAAAAACTTTGCTATCGACAACGCTGTGGACCTGACCGTCGTCGGGCCGGAGGCGGCGCTGGCGGCCGGCCTGACGGACGCCTTCCGCGCCGCAGGCCTCGCGGTGTTCGGCCACACGAAGGCCGCCACGGCCATCGAGAGCTCCAAGGAGTTCGCCAAGCGGCTGATGGAGAAATACGGCATCCCCACGGCCTCCTACCGGGCTTTCTCGGATTATGACGAGGCGTTGGCCTATGTCTCCGCCCGTCCGTTCCCGGCCGTCCTCAAGTATGACGGCCTGGCGGCCGGCAAAGGCGTAGTCATCGCCCAGGACCTGGAGGAAGCGAAGGCCGCCCTCGCCAGCATGCTGCTGGACGAAGCCTTCGGCAAGGGCAGGGTAGTGGTGGAAGACTTCCTCACCGGCCCCGAGTTCTCCTTCCTGTGCTTCGTGGACGGCAAGCGCGTCTATCCGATGCCGCTTTCCCAGGACCACAAGCGCGCCTTCGACGGCGACAAGGGCCCGAACACGGGCGGTATGGGCGCCTACACGGGCCTTCCGTTCATCACGGAGGAAGACCGTGAGTTCGCCTACAAGGAGATTATGTGCAAGGCCGCAGAAGCGATGGTGGCCGAAGGCTGCCCCCTCTCCGGCGTCCTGTACGGCGGTCTGATGAAGACGCCGCAGGGCATCAAGGTCATCGAGTTCAACGCCCGCTTCGGCGACCCGGAGACGGAAGTCGTCCTGCCGCTCCTCGAGAGCGACATCTACGACATCTTTGAGGCGGTCGCCACGGGCCGCGAGGCCGCCGTCCCCGTTTGGCGCAAGGCCTTCTCCCTGGGCGTCGTGCTGGCCTCCAAGGGCTATCCGGGCTCCTACCAGAAGGGCTTCGCCATCAAGAACCTGGACCAGGTCGATGCGCACGTGGCCCATATGGGCACCGCCTTCAAGGACGGTCAGCTCGTCACCAACGGCGGCCGTGTCCTGATGGTCATCGCCGAAGGCCCGACCATCGCCGCCGCCCGCGAGAAAGTCTACGCCGAGATCGCCAAGATCGACTGCGACAACCTGTTCTACCGCAACGACATCGCGCACTGCGCATTTGAGTAATATGGGAAACATTATCGACGGAAAAGCTTTAAGTCAAGCAGTCAAGGACGAAGTCAAGGCCCAGGTGCCCGAGCTGGAGGCCCAGTACGGCCGCAAGCCGTGCCTTGTGGTCATCATCGTGGGGGAGAACCCCGCCAGCCAGGTCTATGTGCGCAACAAGGTGAAGGCCGCGGCCTACACGGGCATGGAATCCCGTCTGGTCGAGCTCCCCGCCGACATCAGCGAGGAGGCCCTCCTGGACCACATCAAGGCCCTGAATGTGGACCCGGCCGTGGACGGCATCCTGGTGCAGCTCCCGCTGCCTAAGCACATCGACGAGGAGAAGGTCATCGACACCATCGTCCGTGAAAAGGACGTGGACGGCTTCCACCCCGGCAACGTGGCGAACCTGTGGCTGGGCAAGGACTGCATCGTCCCGTGCACGCCCGCCGGCGTGATGCGGATGCTGGATTCCATCGGCGTGGACCTGAAAGGCAAGAACGCCGTCGTCGTGGGCCGCAGCAACATTGTGGGCAAACCGATGGCGAAACTCCTGCTGGACCGCCACGCGACGGTCACGATCGCCCATTCCCGCACGGCCGACCTCGGCGCCGTCTGCCGCACGGCCGACGTCCTCGTCGTCGCCGTGGGCCGCGCCGGCCTCGTGACCGGCGACATGGTCAAGCCGGGCGCCGTGGTCATCGACGTGGGCATGAACCGCAACGCCGAGGGCAAGCTCTGCGGCGACGTGGACTTCGCCTCCGCCGAGCCCGTCGCCTCCTGGATCACCCCCGTCCCCGGCGGCGTCGGCCCCATGACCATCGCGATGCTCATGAAGAACACCATCGCCTGCTTCCTCTCCCGGCAGCAAGCGTGACCGCTCGCAGGTTGGGCACGATTGTCCAGGAAACTCCCTGATAATAAGACACTTTCAAAACCCGCGGTGCCGAACCCTTTCTTCTCATGAGGGTTCGGCACCCGCCGTTTTCCAACACAGTGATTACCAGGCATCGGTTACAGAATTGGTTCCCAACCCGGTTGAATATGTGTGGACTGGATCACAGTGAGGTGTTGGTCTCATAGGTTGTTACATTTCGGGTATTGATGTGTTATATAAGTAGATGGCACAATAGATGAGGGAATAAGCAGCGATGTCACAAGACTTTTTGACCGACGCTTTCATACGGCTTCGACAGAGGCTAAGGGTGTTTTCCGGACGCATCATTGCGGATTCGGCTGGGGCGGAAGACATCCTTCAGGACAGTTTCGTCCGGCTATGGAGAGGGCAATACCCGTTGCGGTCAGAAAAGGCAGCGGAGGCATTATTGACAAAGACGGTCAAGAATGCGAGCCTCAATGAAAAGAGACGAAAGCGAGGGACTCCATTGGAGAAGGATATTGTCGATGAGAGCCCGGATCCAGAAGAAAGAGAACGGGCGTACGATGAACTGAGACGAAAGATTGACAGTGAATTGACATCGACACAAAAGTACATTTTGGAGGAGAAAGAGTATGGAGGGCGGAAGCTGGAGGATATTGCCATAGAACTGAAGATGGAACCGGCGGCGGTGAGGATGCAACTCTCCAGAGCGAGGAAAACACTAAGAAACAGTTTGAGCCATGAATGACAAGGAGAAATACCTGGAACTGATGCGGCGTTATTACGAGGCGGAGACCACCCCTGAAGAGGAGAGGGAACTCGCATTGTATGCCGCATCGACCGATGACACTGATTTCGAAGGATTGCGGTGCGTGCTCGGATTCCTGTCCATCGGCCGACAGAAAAAAGCGAAGATGCTTCGTACGGTTCGGTTCTATACCGTTGCAGCGGCGGCCAGTGTGGCAATAGTCGCAACCATCGGTATAACCCTTTCAAAGCAGGACCACAACTCCTGTATTCGCTATACATATGGCAACAAAGAGGAGGACGAAACGATGATTATGGAATCCGTCGAGTCTTCCCTTGCCGATTTCTTCGCTGGAGAATCTCCGGCCGAGGCCAGTTTGTTTGAATTGTTCAAGCGATGAAAAAGATAATCATATGCCTGATGTCCCTGCTCCTGTTCACAGGGGCGGCATTCGCCCAGAAGGGACTCAACTGCTATCCCGTCTTCCGGGGAAAGGTGATTCCCGAAAGGCAGATGGTGTTGACGGAAGTCCGCGGTGACGGCATGGCGACCTACAAGCTCAGTTACTATAGAAGCGTGCGTTTTCAGGCCGACACCTTGACGGCCCGGAAAGTCGCCGCCCTGGTGGAGGCTGATGCCCTCTCGGCGGATTCGGCGGAAACCGAGAAGACGGGGGAGTTGTTGACCTATGGTCTTGTCCAACTCAAACCCATGGGGATTATGCGTCGATATCTCTGCTATCAAGCCCGCCCGACCGATTATCGCGGTTGGATGATCACGATGATTTACCTGGAGGGTTCCGCTACACTCGAAGACCTTCGTTCCATGTTTGAAAAACAGTAAATTATGAAACACCTGCTCATAACCCTATTTTCGTGTTGCATCGTTTTGTCGGCCATGGCGCAGAATGCCGATACCACGACTGCCATCGTAGGGAAGAAACTGAATTTTGAACGACCTACCATCCTCATCAACAATTACTTCGGCGGGGTCAAGGCACATCTTTCCGCCGAAGGGCGAAAGGAATGGAAACCGGAATTCAGTCTGAGAACCAACGCCATGCTCTTTGACGTCTCGGCCAATCTAACGGGAGGCATCAGGACCAGCCAGAACAAGGTATTCGGCATCGGCGCCGGCTGGGGGCAGCGTTACTTCATCTATGAGCCCGAACTCCATCCGGAAGGTCAGCGCCTGACCTTCTACCTGTACCATCGACATTACATTCCTTTGGGGCACAGGCAAAGAGTTTCGTTTTACAGCGATATCATGGGTGGCGGGATGTATGTGTATAAAATGAGCGGGAGCAATGTTCCCACGGCATATCCGCCCCAAACGGGCGATTCTCTTTGGTGGTTTACTTGCAAGCCCGGCGGCTTGTCCTGGTACTTTTCCTGGCAGCCCGGTATCGCCATCAGGATGTGGGGAAAGTCCAATTTTTTCATTGGTTTAAGTATCGGACCCTCCTACGGTGCCCATGCGGGAATTGCGCTTTAACCTGTTTAACGATAAAACGAACGAAAAATGAAAAAACTGACAATTCTGACCTTGGCCGCTTGCGCGTTGTTGTTTGTCGCTTGCGGGAAGTTCGGTTTTTCCGCACAGTACAGGTATGACGTATCGGAAGAATACGGGACGAGAGCCATCCTGAACGGCCATGCTCACGATGAAACCGGCCCCGATATTACCTGGGAAGAAGGGGACATCATCGAGTTTCAGGTACAAGTAATCAAAGGAGAAAATAGGACGCTGGATAAGGAAGAAGGGAAACTCGTGTACGAAAGCGGTTCTTGGGTAACCTACAGGGCCCATGGCTCCTCCTTCTCGAAGGTGGATCATATTTCCGTTCATGCGTCGACCTTGGATTGCTCGGTGAGAATGAGATTCTTCTGTCAGAACGGAGACTTGCGACATGCAGATCCAAGTTATTTCGTGGCAGAATGGGTCCGAACAATCTCCTTCGAAGAAGGGCCTCAAACAGTTCTGGTCGCACTTCCTTTCGGGAATCACGGATAAACGGGCCCCATTAAGAGCGGACGACTGGGATTAGCTGTGTTTCGTGGAGGGAATGGAGGCGCAATACAAACCAGACTTCGCTTATTCACGTGTCGATGAGGAGTGCCCGTACCGGTCCCGGCATTGGACCTGTACAAGCATTTAGGGGGTATTTTCGCTTGTATGGGTCCCGGCGATAGACCTGTACGGACACCGGCATTCCGACATGGTAATTGTACAAGTCAGGCTTGTACAAGGGATCGTGTCAATACTCCTTCTTGTCGGCCTTTTCCGTCCAGGCGCGGAATGCGGTTTGGGCTTCGTCGCGGAGGAGTTGGATGAGGGGGACGTCGCGACGGGCCATAGGCCTGTCCAGCTCCTCGTAGATGAAGTTGTCGGCGAACTCGATGGCTTCTGCATCTTGGCGGGTGTTTGCGTAGTAGATCCGGTCGATGCCGGCCCAGTAGATGGCCCCGAGGCACATGGGACAGGGTTCACACGAGGTGTAGATGACGCAGCCGTCCAGGTCGAAGGTGTCCAGGGCGCGGCAGGCCGCCCGGATGGCATTGATCTCGGCGTGGGCCGTGGGATCGTTGTCGAGGGTGACGCTGTTGGACCGGGAGGCGAGGATCTCTCCATCTTTCACGATGACGGCCCCGAAAGGACCGCCCCCGCGTGCGACACTTTCTACGGACAGCCGGATGGCCTCCCGCATAAACGCTTCGTCCGCCGGGGTGATGGATTCGGCAGTCTGATGCGTTTTGCAGGCGGCAACGGCCAGCACGCAGAAAAGAAAGCTGCGGAATCGGTCCATGATAAAGAAGTATCAATCAGTTGTCTTTTCAAAGGTAGCACCATTCTTAGGAAAATCCATCAACTCCAGTTCTCTTAATTTGTTCCCTTTCACTATCTTTGCAAAAAAGGAATTGAAAACCATGCACAGGTTTCTTATGACGATATCGGCCCTGGCCGTGGCGGCCGGGCTGCAGGCGCAGGTCAAGGTGGCCAAGCCGGAGGACCACGGGATGGATCCGGAGCGGCTTGCCCGGGTGGACGCGGTCATTGACGATGCCATCGGCGCCGGGGGCATCCCGGGCGCGGTGTTGGCCGTCGTGCGCCGGAATGACATCGTGTACCTGAAGGCCTACGGGAACAAGTCCGTCGTTCCGGAGGTCGTGCCCATGACGACCGATACGATGTTCGACCTGGCCTCGCTGAGCAAGTGCGTAGGAACCACGCTCTCGTTCATGCAATTGGTCGAGGGCGGCTCTGTGCGCCTGACCGATCCGGTGAAGCGCTACATTCCCGGTTTCAAGCCGTGGAAGAACCCCGAAACAGGGGAGGAGGTCGATATCATCCTGCGGGACCTGCTGACGCATTCCTCCGGATTGACTGCCTATTACGATGCCGACCTGTTCGTGGAACGTTTCGGGACCAACCAGCCCGATTCGCTGATGCACATCATCGCCACCGAGGTGGAACGGCATTTCCGGCCCGGCAGTGATTTTCTGTACAGTTGCCTGAATTTCATTACGTTGCAGCATATCCTCGAGACCGTGACAGGGGAGCGTCTCTGCGATTATGCCGAGTCCCACGTCTTCGCTCCGCTCGGCCTCAAGCACACTTGCTATTTCCCACTGCAGGAGGATCTTCGCACGCCGTCCCGGCATCTGGACCTGCTTCCGCTCGTTGCGCCTACTGAAGTCCAAAGCGACGGCTCGGTGCTTAAGGGCGCCGTCCACGACCCGCTCGCCCGGCTCGCGAACGGAGGCAATTCCGGCAACGCCGGTGTCTTCTCCGATGCCGTGGACCTTTCCAGAATCTGTATGATGATCATGAATCAGGGGAGAGCCCTCCAGGACAAGAAACTCGGTTTTCCCGGGGTGGATACGCGCATCTTGAGCCGTGCCACCGTCCGTCTGATGACTACCATCCCGGCGGAAAACGCCCCCTCCGTGGGCCGTGCCCTCGGTTGGGATGTGAAGAGTGAGCACAGCGGCCTCCGGGGTGACCTGTTCAACCCCGAGACCACCTTGATGCACACCGGTTACACCGGCACCTCCCTGGTCATCGACCTGGACACCCAAACGGCCGTCGTTCTCCTGACCAACCGCGTACATCCCACCGACGACGGCTCCGTCTCCCGCCTCCGCGCCCTCGTCTCCAACATTGTCGCGGGATCAATCTTGTACTGATATGAACGAAATCAAAGTCTATCATTCCATCTGGAAATCGGCCATCACGATCGTGGTGGACTTGATGCTGGTGGCCTTGGGCGTGAGGGGAATCCTGAGTGGGACGACGCCGATACTCGCCGGCTTTCTCGCCGCCTTTTTCTGCTTTGCGGCCGTGATGACGGCTTGGCCGCTTGTGAAAGAGAGAATAACGAAGGAGCCTTATCTCACCATCACGGACGATTGTGTCAAGGTGGCCGGGCGCAAAGGGCAGGAGTTCCGGTTTGCCGAGGTGGAGTCGTTTGCCCTGAGGCGTTTCCTCTTTGACGGAATGATCGAGGTCAACTACCGCAGCGAAAGAGCGACTCCGGGCGCCATTATGGTATCGGACGTGGCCATCAAGCTGAAAGATCTTCAAGCGATCCTGAACGAGCGCCTGGAAGCCCATAAGTAGATGGGAAAAGCCTATCATACCAAGCATGAGGCTCGGAAAGGGCTGGAAGACTTTGAGTTGTCCAGGCATCCGAACGGGACGAAGGCGAAGGGACTGCGGAAGGTGCTTCGGACGAGGATGAAGAATGCCGCCATCGCGTTCCCGAGGGACCGTTTCGGCTGGGCGGAAGAGAAGAGTTCGCGGCTACGCGGTGGCCGCAGGAATGTCCATAAAGCAGCTCGGCAGGAATCTCAAAAGGAGATCGCTGCCGAGCTGGATCAGGAATAAGGAGGCGTCGTCTTATTTCTTGACGACGTACTTGTCGAAGAAATCGAGGAAATAGGGCCAGTTGGGACCGGACTCGTGGCCGCCGTCGTGCTGGCGGAAGGCGAGCTTGCCCTTGATGATGCCCACATTCGTGCCGGGATACAGGTCCGTGTCCATACCCTTTTCACCCAGGAGCTCATAGACGGGCGTCGCCTTGACGGTGGCCATGAACATGCCGATCAGGTCCTGCCATTTGTCCGCATCCCAGGTGCCGCTGGAGATGAAGCAGGGGCGCGGGGCGCACAGGGCGATGAGTTCGTGCTGGTCCACAGGCAAGTCGTTCTCCGTGAGCGGATCAGCCCCGTACTTGATGAAGTTGCCGCACATCCAGTGGTACTCGCCGGCATCGGCGAGGTTGCCCAGGCTTTCGCCGCAGTTGCGGCGCCAGGGCGAGGATCCGCCTTCGCCGGCCGAGGCTACGAGGGCCGCCGCGAAGCGCTCGTCGAACGCCATGGTCACCAGCGCCGCCTTGCCGTTGCGGGAAACGCCCTCGATGGCCACCTTCGTGGCATCAAACTCGGGCGTCGTCTCGAAGTAATCCACCAGTTTGGAAGCGCCCCAGGCCCAGGCGCGGAGCGCGCCCCAGTCCGTGGGCTTGCGGTAATCGCCCTTGTTCGTGAGGCCGACGATGCCCTGGCGGAGTCCGTGGCCGCCGTCGGCCTGGATGCTGCCCGTGACGATGACCGCCGCGGCCCAGCCGCGCTCGACCACCTGCTGCTGCCAGGACTTCGGCCGCGGCCGGTTGTTGCCGCCGGGGAAATTGAAGCTCATCCCGGCGGGCATGATGAAGCCGAATTCCATAATGACGGGAACCGGGCCCTTCGCCGCCTCCGGCCAGGTGACCTGCGCCTGGATGCGGACCTCGATGGACGGGCAGGCGGAATTGTCCGCCACGCCGGCGAGGTCGCGCCGGATGCACGGGATGCCATCCATATCGACCTTCTCCTCCTTCACGACCTCCCATTTGATGGCGGGCACGTTCTCCGGTACGCGGCCATAGACCTCGTCCTCGAACGCCTTCACCAGTTCAGGCCGCCGGACATTCCGCCACATCTTCGCATTCTTCACAGGGCGGCCGTCGAAGGTGACCAGCGGATCGGGATAGTAGATCCAGGGATTGGCCTTCATCTCGTCGTAGTTGGGGGCGCGGTTCGGGTCGTCCGTGTAGGCGTCGCGGCCGGGGCGCACGGACGTCAGGCCGAGCTGGCCGAGCATCTGCGCGTGGTCCGCGTTCGTGAGCGCGTTGAGAGAATCGCGGTTCACCCGGGGCATCCCGGGGAACTGGGCCGACGCCTGGCCCTGCACAAGCAGCAGGGCGGCGGAAAGGATCAGGACAAGCTTTCTCATCGCTCAGGGATCAATAGAACACCTCGTCGAAGAACTGCCGCATCTTGGCGGCATAGGGGACACCGTACTTGGCGAAGGTGTCCTTGGTGCGCTGGTCGGGCTTCCAGTCGAAGAAAGCGTGGCTGGCGCCGTCCACGATGTCCAGCACGGCATTCTGGTCCTTGCCCTTCAGGCGCAGGAGGTATTCCTCCATCGGCTTGCGGCCGACGGTGCGGTCCAGGGTGCCGAGCACCATGTACTGCGGCACCTCGCGGATGTCCGCGTGCGGGACGTTGCATTCCGGGGTGATGGCGACGAGGCCCATCGGCTCATAATTCTCGGCGAAGCGGACGAGGGTGCCGAGGTCGAAGACGCCGTAGCTCGGGGCCGCGACCTGGATGGCGCGGAGGCTCTTCTTGGCCTTCGCGGCGGTCCAGCCCTTCGGCATGTAGGTCGGAAGGAACTGATACACACCCTTCTGCGTGCCGAAGCCGCCGTCGCCGATGCGCTCGATCAGGTCGATCATGCAAGCGGAGAGGTGGCCGCCGGCGCTGTCGCCAGTGACGGCGATCTTCTTGGGGTTCACGCCGTATTCGGCCGCGTGCTCCTGGATGTGCAGGATGGCGCCGTAGCAGTCCTCAATGAGCTGGTGCATCTGGACGGGCTCCTTGTCGCCGTCGCCGTGGTTCAGCCAGCGGTAGTCGATGCTCGCGACGACATATTTGCCGCCCTTGATGAGCTCGCGGGCGAGGCCGCGCATGATGTCCTCGGTGTTGGAGGACCAGCCGCCGCCGTGGATGATCACCACGCAGGGGAGTTTCTTCGCCCCGTCGGGGATGAAGACGTCATACTTCAGGGGCTTGACGCCCGGCTGCGCATAGACGACGTCCTGGATGGTCTTGTAGCCCTGCAGGCGCTCCGCCTCGATGATGGAGGCGCCGATGCTCATGATGTTGTGGTCCACCTTGACGGTGAATTCGGGGACCATCGATTCCTTGTAGGTGGGATAGAACACGCCGCCGGAGACCGAGAGCTCGTAGCCGCTGTCGAAGGCCCAGCCCGGGTCGGTGACATCGACCTTCACGTTCAGGACGGTGCCGGCAGGGACCATGCCGTTCTCGGGGATGGCGGGGGTGACGGTGACCTTGCCGTGCTGCGGCTGTTCCACCCGGATGCGGTAGGCGTCCTGCGCAAAGAGCGCTCCGCTGGCGAACGCCAGGAAGGCGAGGGAGAAGAGGATGCGTTTCATATCGAAGGTTTTGTAGTTGCGTTATTTCCGCTAAGTTAAGATTTTTTGCGTAACTTTGAAACGGTATGAAACGGATTCTGACAATTCTTTGGACCCTGGCCGGCGTTTCCATCGGCCTTTTCGCCCAGCGGGCGCACTATGTGGACCCTTTCATCGGCACGGCCGGGATGGGACATACCTTTCCGGGCGCGTGCGTCCCTTTCGGGGGCGTGCAGCTTTCGCCCGACACGGATATGATCCCGCACAACATCGAGGGTGTGTACCAGCCGCGCACGTATGAGTATTGCGCCGGCTACCAGTACGGCGACAGCACGATCGTGGGCTTCAGCCACACGCACTTCAGCGGCACCGGGCATTCCGACCTCGGCGACATCCTGCTGATGCCCGGTACGGGGGAAGTCCAATTCGTGCCCGGAACGGCGCAGGACCCCGATTCCGGCTATCGGCAGCGTTTCAGCCACGACACCGAATCGGCGGGCGTGGGCCATTACGAGGTCACACTGGCGGATTCCGGCATCCGGGTGGAGCTGACGGCCACCCCGCGCGTGGGCGTCCATCGGTATACGTATCCGAAAGGGGAGGAGGGGCACCTCGTCCTGGACCTGGACCACGGCATCTACAATTATGACGGCAAGACGCTCTGGGCGGAAGTCCGCGTGGTGAGTCCGACGCTTGTCACGGGATACCGCATCACGAACGGATGGGCCCGGACGAACTATACCTATTTCGCGATGGAGTTCTCGCGGCCGGTGCTGGAATACGGCTGGAAGGACAACGCGCCCGTGCTCTACAAAGGCGGCTACGGCAAGTTCCCCCAATATGTCGATTTCCCGGAAATGGCGGGCCGGAAGCTCGTGGCCTGGTTCAAGTTCGACACGGCCGAGAATCCGGAATTGACCGTCAAGGTCGCCCTCTCCGCGACGGGAACCACCGGCGCCCTGAAGAACCTCCAGGCAGAGGCGGAAGGGATGTCCTTCGATACCCTGCGCGCGCAGGCGGAGGAGGCCTGGGAACGGGAGCTCGCCTGCATCGACATCGACGGGACCGAGGCTGAGAAGACGATGTTCTATACCTCCCTGTACCATACGATGATCAATCCGTCGGTGTATATGGACGTGGACGGGCTTTATCGCGGCCTGGACCACGAACTGCATCAGGCCGAGGGATTTACGAACTACACCGTGTTCTCGCTCTGGGACACGTACCGAGCGGAGCATCCGCTCCTGGCGCTGCTCAAGCCTCGGCAGGCGGAGGATATGGTGGCCTCCATGCTCAAGCATTACGAGCAGAGCCCGCACCATATGCTTCCGATCTGGAGCCACATGGCCAACGAAAACTGGTGCATGACCGGCTACCACAGCGTTTCCGTCCTCTCCGACGCCATAGCCAAGGGACTGAAGGTCGATGGAAAGGAGGCCCTGGAAGCGATGGTTTCCACTTCGTCGGTGCCGTGGTACAGCGGGCTGGGGGAGTACATCCAGCAAGGCTATGTACCGCTGGAAAAGACATCCACCGCCGCCAGCAACACGCTGGAGTATGCCTATGACGACTGGGCCATCGCCGCGGCCGCGGAACGGCTCGGCGACAAGCGGGTGGCGGAAAGGTACCGCGCCCGCGCCGGCTATTACAAGAACGTCTTCGATCCCGCGCTGGGCCTCGCCCGGCCGAAGTATGCCGACGGCTCCTTCAAGGAGCCTTTCGACATCAAGCAGACGGTCGGCCAGGGCTTCATCGAAGGAAACTCCCTGAACTATTCCTTCCACGTGCCCCAGGACGTGCCCGGACTGATGTCGCTGATGGGCGGGGACAAGAAGTTCATCGCGAACCTGGACGAGCTCTTCGGGAGCGACCTTCCCGAGTATTGCTACGCTGACAATGAGGACATTACGGCAGACTGCCTCCTCGGCGGTTATGTCCATGGGAACGAGCCCAGCCATCACATCCCGTACCTCTATGCCTGGACTTCCGAGCCCTGGAAGACGCAGTATTGGGTCCGGGAGATCGTGGACCGCTTCTACCATCCGGAAATCCGGGGCCTGGGCGGAAACGACGACTGCGGGCAGATGAGCGCGTGGTACGTCTTCACCGTCCTCGGTTTCTACCCGGTGTGCCCGGGCACCGACCAGTATGTGCTGGGCGCGCCGTGCATTCCGTATGCGAAAGTTACGCTTGAAAACGGACGCACCCTGGAGATGAAGGCGAAAGGGCTCAGCGCCCGAAACCGCTATGTCAAGTCCGTGAAACTGAACGGGAAGCCGGTCGGCCGGCTCTTCCTCACGCACGCCGAACTGCTGGAAGGCGGCATCCTCGAATTTGAAATGGCCCCGAAGCCGAACAAGCGCCGGGGCGTCACCGCAGATACGAAACCTTATTCGCTATGAGAAGAATCCTTTATTTCGTGGCCGGCCTGCTGCTTACGGCGGCCTGTCAGGGCAAGCCCCAGGAGGCGGGTTTCATCGTCCAGGTATCCCTGGGCGGCTGGCATTCTCCCGACTATACGGCGTAACAAGTCATCAGCCGGATCGGGGAGGTGAGCGCGAAGATTCCGGTCGAGAAAGTGATCATCGGCTGGAGCCTGGACCAGGACATCTACCGGCAGGTGGGCGAGTACCTGCACGCGAACGGAATCAAGATGCTCCTGTGGCTGCCGGTCTTCGCTGAGACCGAGGAAATGTGCGAAAACGAGGCTGCCGTGGACCTGATGGGCGCCATTCCCGCGAATTATGACCAGGCCGCGGGCGAGGGTTTCCGTTTCAACTGCCCCTCACGGCCGGAGACGGCCGCAAATGTCGTGGCTATCTATGACAACCACTTCAAAGACTGCGGCTTCGACGGCGCCGTCCTTTCCTGGAACATCATGCAGGCGCCGGATTCACATATTTCCTGCCTCGGAAAGCGCTGAACCGCTACGCCATCCAGGTGAAATTCTCTTTCCCGGCGCCGACCTCGAAGTGGTATTTGACGATGCCGAGGTCGATGGCCGTGTAGCCCGCCATCGAGAACAGGGTCTTGGCCTCCACCACGTTGCCGGGGTGAAGGATGAGCTTGAATTTCTGCTGATTGACGGCCGTGGGGGCCAACAGGGCCGCTTCCAGGCCTTCCTTGAACCATTCCGGCGGGACGCCTTCGCTCTCGTAGAAGTTCTCGGCGGGTTTCCGCGGATGCTGCACGCCGGGCATCGTTCCGTAGCCCAGGGCGATGACGCAGTGGACAACGTCCCCGTCCCGGAGCGTGAAGGTGCCGGGAATCTTCTTGTAGGTGAGGCCCACCCAGCAGGTGTTCAGGCTCAGGATCTGGGCGAGCAGCACCAACTTCTCGCCGTACCGGCCGATTTTTTCCTCGGCTTCCTTGCCTTTCGGGCCCGCCATCACGAAGTAGTACCGCACGCCGGAGAACTGGCCGTACTTCCACATTCCCGAGGAGAAGGCCTTCGGTTCGTCCTGCACGAGCTGGACATTCAATCCGCTTTCCGGATTGATCTCCGCGATCTCCTCCCGGAGACGCTCCAATTTGGCCCGCTCGATGGGCCTGTCCAGATATTTCCGCACGGAGTGCCGTGCTTTGATGGCTTCCAGTTCCGTCATAGGTTCGTTTTGTTTACCCAAAGATACGGCTTTTCCTCGACATTCCCTACGCTTTCGGGGCGCTGAGTTTGCCGATGATGTCGTCGAGCATCCGGAAAAGCTCCGGGGTGGTTTCCGGCGTGACGCTGTCGCAGATGACGGCGCTGCCGATGGTGAAAGGCACGTCGGCCAGCTTCTTCTGGAGCTCCTGGCCTTTCCCAGTCAGGGAGACGATCATCTGGCGGGCGTCCTTCTCGCCTTTCCGGCGGGTCAGGATGCCTTCCTTCTCCATCCGCTGAAGCAGGGGAGTGACCGTGTTCGTCTCCAGGAACAGCCGCTTGGCGATGTCGTTCACAGGCTGGGCGTCCTTCTCCCACAGGGCCAGCAGCACCAGGTACTGCGGATAGGTCAATCCGTGCTCCGAGAGCAGCGGATGATAGGCCTGCGAGAGAAGGCGCGAAGCGGTGTAGAGCCGGAAACAGAGCTGGTTGTCCAGCTTGAATTCCTCCCCGATCATAACATCCCCTGGATGTCCTTCTCGATGTCCTCCGGCGTCGTGATGGGCGCGTAACGCTTGATGACGGTGCCGTCGCGGTTCACGAGGAACTTGGTGAAGTTCCACAGGATGTCGCTGTCCTTCTCGACGCTCTTGCTGAGCCCCTTGAGCATCATCCGGGTCGCCTTGCCCTTGATGCCGTTGTAAGCCTCGGTGGGGGCCTGGGCCTTCAGGTACTCGAAGATGGGCTCGGCGTTGGCGCCGTTGACATCGGTCTTCGCCATCAGCGGGAAGGTGACGCCATGGTTGATGCGGCAGAATTCCGCGATCTCCTCGTTGGAGCCGGGCTCCTGGCCGGCGAACTGGTCGCAAGGGAAGCCGACGATCACCAGACCTTGGTCCTTATACTTCTGGTAGAGGGCCTCCAGGCCGTCGTACTGGGGGGTGAAACCGCACTTGGACGCGGTGTTGACAATCATCAGGATTTTGCCTTCGAACTGCGCGAAGTCCACTTCGGCGCCCTTGTTGCCGCGGGCCTTGAAATCATAGATCCTTGCCATAGCTTTCTGTATTATAGTTTTTAATTATATCGTTCACGATGCAAATATACGACTTTCTTTTTATATCGCAAACGATATATTGAAAAAAGTGACAAAAAAAGCGTTCCGGCAGGGGAACGCTGTCCTGGATGGCCGCATCTACACGGTCTTGGCGCCGTAGACGCTCTGGGAGATGTTGATCAGGAAGTCGCCCATCTTCTCGATGCAGTTCACCACGTCCATATAGAAAGAACCGGTCTCATACGGATACGAGGATTTCTCGATATTGGTGAGGTGCTCGTTGCGGAGGGTGTCCCGGTACGAGTTGATCGCCGTTTCCGCTTCCTCCGCATTGTGGATGTCGGTGATTTCCACCAGCGGGGTCGAAAGATTGTGGTCCATCGCTACGTATGCATCGTCCAACAAGTCCAGCAGATGGTTCAGCTGCTTGAGCATATGGTCCGTGAAGTGGCACTTGTGCTCCCAGACGCGCTGGAGGATCTTGCCGATGGTTTCGCCGCTGTCGCCGAGGGATTCCATCTCGCCGATGACCCGATAGAATTCGCGGATGCGCGCGAGGCCGCCGATGCTCATCTCGTTCTTGGAGACGTCGCGGAGGTAGGTCGCGATTTCCCGCTCCACGTTGTCGGTGATCTCTTCGTAGTGGACCAGTTTCTTGTCCGCTTCCTCGAATTCGGCCAGCGTGCCGGCGTTGATGGCGTTCCGGATGTAGCCGAGGTCCCGGCGGCAGAGACGGCCGAACTCCACGACTTCCATCTTGGCGCTGTTCAGGGCCAGGTCGCCCGTCGCGATGTTGCCGATGCCGATGTACTTGAGCCGGTAGACTTCCTTCTCCTCGCCCTTGTTCGGCACCATCCAGGTCACCATCTTGACCAGCTGCGGAATGAACCAGACCAGGATGAGGGTCGTGATGACGTTGAACACGGTATGGAGCACGGCGACGCTGTAGGGGAGCGAGGCGACCAGGGATTCCTGCGTCGCGGCGTCCGCCCCGGCGAAATCGACCGAAACGGGATTCGGGAAGCCCAGGGCCTCCACGGCGATGCCCACGAGCTTGATGAACGGCTTGAAGAAGACCAGCGCCAGGATGACGCCGAACAGATTGAACAGGAAGTGCGCCCGCGCCGTGCGCTTCGCGCTCTGGTTCGCCACCGCGGCCGCGATGTTGGAGGTGACGGTGGTGCCCAGGTTGCTGCCCAGGACCATCGCCGTCGCCATTGTGAAGGGGATATAGCCCTGGGCGACCAGCACCATCGTGATAGCCGTGGCCGTGGCGGAACTCTGCAGCATCAGGGTGATGGCGGCGCCCGCCACCATGAACAGGAAGATGCTCCAGATTCCGTAGCCGGACAGCGTGGACAGGAACGTGCGCACGCCGTCATTGTCCAGGAGGACGGTGGAAGTCTCCTTCAGGGTGGACAGGCCCAGGAACAGGAGGGCGAAACCCATCAGGAACTCGCCGAAATTGGCGTATTTCTTGAAGCTCATCGCGATGAAGGCGAAGAACATCAGGGGAATGGCGATCGTGGCGATGCTCCAGCTTCCGCCGCCGAAGCTCAGCGCGAAGATCCACGCGGTGACGGTCGTGCCGATGTTGGCGCCCATGATGACCGCGATGGCGCGGCCCAGAGCCAGCAGGCCGGCATTGACGAAACTCACGATGAGGAGGGTCGTCGCCGTCGAGCTCTGCACCATGGCGGTGACCACGATGCCGGTCAAAATGCACTTGAAATCGTTGGATGTCATTTTGGCCATGAAAACCCGCAACCGGTTTCCGGCCATTTTCTGCAGACCGCCGCTCATCAGGGACATGCCATAGAGGAACATGGCCAGGGAGCCGAGAAGGGTCAGGATCTGTAACAACATCTGAGTCAGGGTTTAGATTCCGTGCACGAATTTACTCGTTTTTTCCGAGATGGCAAGATTATTTCCGCAGAAACTCAGACGGCGTGAGGCCGGTCACTTTCCGGAACAGGCGGGTGAAATGGTGGGGAAATTCGAAGCCCAGCAAATGGGCGGTTTCGTTCACATTGTGCCCGTTCATCAGGAGGTTCTTCCCCTGGTCCACCACGAAAGAATGGATGCTGCCGATGGCGGTTCCGCCGGTCGCCTTGTGGATCACGTCCCCCAGATAACGGGCCGAATAGGCCAGCTGCTCTGCACAGTACTGGACGGTCGGGACGCCCAGGTCCATCTGCCTGCCTTCCAGGTAATAGTCCCGCAGCAGTTGATGGAAACGCTTCAGCAGGTCCGAGGAGGCCTTGTCCTCGCGGGATAGCTGCCGCTGGTAGATCCGCTGGCAGTATTCCAGGATGAGCCGGATGTAGCCGAGTATGACGAGGCGGAAAGCGGGGGAGTCTGCGTTTTCCTCCAGCTCGTGCCGCAATTGCACGAGCAGCTGCGTGATCCGGCCCCATTCGGCCGGTTCCATTTTCAGGGTCTCCGTGGCGAAGTAGGAGAAGAAGGGATACTCCTTCATCCGGGCCTCCAAGTCGGTCCCGTGCAGCAGTTCCGGGGAGAACAGCATCGCCCAGCCGCTGATGGAGATATCCTCGCCATTGTCTTCCTTTCCCCCGATCTGCCCGGGTTCGACGGCGATGATCGAGCCGTCAGGGGCGTCGAACATCTTCATTCCGTAGGTGAGATTCTTGGGGAAGTTCCGCTGGATGAAGAGGGCGTAGACCCCGTAGCGGTTCAGGCTGGAGCGGATGGGGGAGACTTCGTCATAGTGGATGACCGCCACCAGCGGATGCAGGACGGGAGCGCCCAGAAAACGGGCGTACACATTGGGCTCGGAAACGGACAGGATGGTCTTCATAGTATCCATAAAGGTAGAAAAAATCGTCAATTTATCCAAATTTCTGCGATATTGGTAGATATTGGACAAAAATCGGTAAAAGACTGTTCCCACAACTGCCTACCTTTGCAAAAACAAACGGAAGATGAAAAAGATCCTCATCCTTTCCCTGGCGGCCCTGCTGCCGCTTGCCTGCCAAACAAACACTGAAAATACCATGAGTACGCTGAACCTTACCCAGGAATGGGACAAGACCTTCCCGAAGTCGGAATTGGTCAATCATTGCAAAGTCACTTTCCACAACCGCTACGGCATCGAACTGGCGGCCGACATGTATGTTCCGAAGGACGCCGACGGCAAATTGCCCGCGATTGCGGTTTCCGGCCCCTTCGGCGCTGTCAAGGAGCAGTCTTCCGGCCTGTATGCGCAGCATATGGCGGAAAGAGGCTTCGTGACCGTCGCCTTCGACCCTTCCTTCACCGGTGAATCCGGTGGCGAACCCCGTCGGATGGCCTCCCCGGACATCAACACGGAGGACTTCCTCGCCGCTGTGGACTTCCTGTCCAATTGCGACCTGGTGGACCCCGAGCGCATCGGCATCATCGGCATCTGCGGTTTCGGCGGCATGGCCATTAATGCCGCGGCCCTCGACCCGCGCATCAAGGCCACCGTCGCATCGACGATGTACGATATGAGCAAGGTCAATGTCGAAGGCTACTTCGCCAGCGAGGATACGCCCGCCCAGCGGATGGAGAAGCGCAAGGCCCTGGCCGCGCAGCGCACGAAAGACTATGCTTCCGGCACCTACGAGCGCGCCGGCGGCGTCATCGATCCGCTCCCCGAGGACGCTCCCTGGTTCGTCAAGGACTATCACGCCTACTACAAGACCCCGCGCGGCTACCACAAGCGCAGCGGCAACTCCAACGACGGCTGGAACGTCATCGGCTGCCAGAGCTTCCTGAACCAGCCCCTGCTGGCCTGGGCCGGCGAGATCGAGAACCCCGTCCTCCTCATCCACGGCGAGAAGGCCCACAGCCGCTATTTCAGCGAGTACGCCTTCGGCCTGCTGACCGGCTCCAACAAGGAACTCCTGATCATCCCCGGCGCCTCCCACGTGGACCTCTATGACGACGTCGCCGGCGTGATTCCCTACGACAAGATGGAAGTTTTCTTCAAGGAGAACCTGAAATAGTATGTTCCGCCCGATCGTCATCTGCCTCCTGGCGTTGCTGTCCTGCACCAAGGCGCCGGACCCGGTCGTGATCGTTCCCGACCCGCCCCAGGAAAAGCCGGGCGAAAACGGTGGCGACAACGGAAACAACGATACCTCCATGCCTACCGAGATCAAGATTACGATTTCCGGGAAAACCCTCCCGGTGATAATCGAGGACAACGCGGCCACGAAAGCCCTTGTCGCGGCCCTTCGCGAGGCGTCCATCACCTATGAGGCCGACGACTACGGCGGTTTCGAGAAAGTGGGCGCCCTGGGGCGTTCGCTTCCCACCAGCAATGCGCAAATAAGCACCCAGCCCGGTGACGTGATCCTGTACAGCGGCAACCAGATTGTCCTGTTCTATGGCACCAATTCCTGGAGCTACACCCGGATCGGGAAGATGGAATACGGGACGCTGGACGATTTAAAGGCCTTCCTGAAGGCCGGACAAGGGAAAATATCCGTAACTTTGTCTTTATAGCTATCGACTATGAAAACGAAGCGGATCCTTGCTTTGATGATCATGTCAGTATCGACAGCTACCGGACTGTGGGCGCAGATCGACGTCCACAGCCATGCTATAACGGCCTCGTATATGGATTATGTCAAGGCCCATGGGGCCGAGATGGACGAGGGTTTCCCGATTCCGGGCTGGAATGTGGAGGAACACCTCGCGTTCATGGACCAGGCGGGCATCGAGACTGCCGTCCTGACCATGCCGGCACCGCAGCCCTGGTTCGGGGACGCCGCCGAATCGGCGGCTTTCTGCCGCAAGTACAACGAGGAATGCGCGGCGCTCAAGGCCCGGTATCCCGGGCGGTTCCTTTTCTGCGCCGCTCTGCCGCTGCCGGATGTGAAAAGAGCGGTGGATGAAGCCATCTATGCGCTGGATGTCCTGCATGCGGACGGCGTGAAACTGGCCAGCAACAGCTACGGCCAATACCTGGGCGATCCGGAGCTGGAGCCCCTGATGGAGGTGCTGAACGCGCGCAAGGCCGTCATCATCACCCATCCGCACAAGCCTTCGGCCGTGAATGACAGGCTGATCGCCGAAGTCCCGCTGGCCTCGTACGAGTATCTGGCCGAAACTACGCGGGCCATCCTCAATATGGTCGCCCACGACGTCCTGCTCCGGTATCCCGACCTCAAAGTCGTGGTTCCGCACTGCGGCTCGTTCCTGCCGAACGCCCTTCCGCGTTTCAAGGGCCTCCTGCCCGTCATGGTGGGGCAGGGATATATGAAGCCGGTGGATGTGGCCGCCAACATCGCCCGCCTGTACTTCGACCTGGCCGGCGCCGCGACGGACGACGCCGTCCGCTCCCTGCTGACCATCACGACCGCCGACCATCTGCTCTATGGCTCCGACTATCCCTATGTCGCCGCTCCGGCGCTGGTAGCCGCGAAGGGCTCGCTGCAGCAGCGTCTCCCGGCGATGGGCCTGGACCCGCAGGCGGTCCTGTCGGACAACGCCCGCAGGCTCTTCGGCGCCGACATCCCGGTACGGGAGTATGGGGACAAGCTGGTCCGGCTGGCGGAGATTGCAGTCGTGCCGGAGAAACTCGAAGCGTATCTGGGATACGCCGCCGAGGTGGGCCGTGTGTCGATGGCGACGGAGCCGGGCGTCATCGCCCTCTTCTCGATGCAGGACAAGGCCGATCCCTGCAAGGTGTACATCCTGGAGGTCTATGCCGACCAGCAGGCCTATCAGGCCCACATCCAGACCGCCCATTTCCGCAAATACAAGGAGGGCACGGCCGACATGGTCCAGTCCCTCAAACTCATCGACACCATCCCGCTGGTGATGGCGGAATTCGTGAAAAAGGCGCAATAACCCCATGCAATCGAAAAAGACGATGAAAACAAGAATCGGGATGCTGGCCATCTTGCTGCTGGCGTCCTCCGTTTCACTATTTGCACAGAATGATATGGCACTGACGAAGAAACAGCAGGCGCTCGTGGCCCTCGCGGCCAACGAGGCGAAAGGAAATATCGAGGGGCTGAAGGCGGCCCTGAACGAAGGACTGGAACAAGGATTGACCGTGAGCGAAGCCAAGGAGGCTTTGTCCCATTTGTATGCTTACACCGGCTTTCCGCGCTCGCTGAACGCACTGGGCGCCTTGCAGCAGGTCATCAAGGAGCGCGCGGACGCTGGTCTTCGCGTGGACGAAGGCCGCGAGGCCGATCCGCTGCCGAAGGACTATGACGCGTTGAAGCAGGGAACGGATGTGCAGACGCAGCTCGTGGGCGGCCAGCCGTTCACCTACGCTTTCGCTCCGCAGACCGACTTCTATCTGAAGGCCCATCTGTTCGGCGACATCTTTGCCCGGAACAACCTGACCTTTGCCGAGCGCGAGATCGTCACGGTCAGCGCCATCTCGGCCCTGCCCGGTTGCGAACCGCAGCTGGTGGCCCACGTCTCCGGCGCCCGGAACATGGGCGTGTCCGATGACGCGCTTCTCGCCCTCCCGGCGTTCCTGGAAGAGAAGGTGGGCTTTGCGGAGGCCGAGCGGCTCCGTGGCGCCCTGGCTTCCGTCTTTGGTGAGGCCCATACCCCTGTACAGACCGTCGATTTCTCCGTCTGGCCCCAGGGCGAACCCAATTCCGCCTATGCCCAGTACTTCGTCGGAAACAGCTATCTGGCGCCGATGGAAGGCGGCATCGCCAACGTCACCTTCGAGCCCGGCTGCCGCAACAACTGGCACATCCACCACAAGCAGGTGCAGGTGCTGATCTGCGTGGCCGGCCGCGGCTGGTACCAGGAATGGGGCAAGGAAGCCGTGCCGATGACGCCCGGCACCATCATCGCCATTCCCGCCGAAGTCAAGCATTGGCACGGTGCCGCCAGAGACTCCTGGTTCCAGCATCTGACGTACCACAAGGACGTACAAGAAGGAGCCTCCAACGAGTGGCTGGAGGCTGTGACAGACGAAATCTATTCGAAACTTCAATAGCCGGACTTACCGGACGGCCGCGTCGATTTCCGCGAGCTCCTCGGCGCTGAAGGCGGTGTTCTTCAGCGCCTTGAAGTCGTCCTCGATCTGGGCGACGCGGCTGGCGCCGATGATCACGCTCGTCACCCGGTCGTCCTTGAGGCACCAGGCGAGGGCCATCTCGGCCAGCGTCTGCCCGCGGCGGGCGGCGATGTCGTTCAACTTCACGAGCGTAGCGCGCATCTCGGGCGTGAGCACCGAGGACTTGAGGAATTTCTCTTTCGCCATCCGAGAATCGGCCGGGATCCCTTCCAGGTAGCGCCCGGTCAGGAGACCCTGCGCCAGCGGGGAGAAGGCGATGAAGCCCACGCCGTTCTCCTTCGCTTGGTCCAGGATGCCTTCCTTTTCCGGCTCCCGGTTCAGGATGTTGTAGCGTCCCTGGTAAATGAGGCAGGGAACATCCCTGTCTTTCAGGTACTTGTAGGCGAAGGCGGCGGCCTCCGGCGGATAGTTGGAGATGCCCGCATACAGCGCCTTGCCGGCCCGTACGATGTCCACGAGGGCCTGCATCGTCTCCTCCAGCGGGGTCTTGGGGTCGAACCGGTGGGAATAGAACAAGTCCACATAGTCGAGGTTCATCCGCTTGAGGCTCTGGTCCAGGCTCGCCATCAGGTATTTGCGGGAGCCCCATTCGCCATAGGGTCCGGGCCACATGTCGTAGCCGGCCTTGGAGGAGATGAACAGCTCGTCCCGGAAGGGGATGAACGATTTCTTCATGATCTGCCCGAAGGTCTCCTCGGCCGAGCCGTAGGAGGGGCCGTAGTTGTTCGCGAGGTCGAAGTGGACGATGCCGTGGTCGAAGGCGTAATGGGCCATCTCCAGGGAGTTCGCCAGCGGGTTCACGTCGCCGAAGTTGTGCCAGAAACCCAATGAGATTTCGGGCAGGAGGATGCCGCTGCGGCCACACCGGCGGTAGCGGATGCCGCGCTCATAACGGTCGGGGGCGGGGGAGTAGACAGGGTTGATCATGGCTTGGCCGTTACTCTTGGAATTTCTTTCCGGATCCCCAGGCCTGGCCGACGACCTCGCCGAGGGCGCGGTAGGTGAGGGCCGCCGCGTCGAAGACGATGGGCTGGAGCTTGCCCAGGTCGACCTTGCCGTCGGTGAGGATGCATTCGTCGGCGCTCATGTTCACGACTTCGCCCACGAGAATGCCGTCCTTCCAGCTGACGACCTTGCACTCCAGGGTCAGGGGGTACTGGTCGATGATGGGCGCGTCCACATTCGGGCTGGGGGAGACCGAGAATCCGACCTTCGCCACCTTGTCGGGAACCTTGGTGCCGCTCACGATGCCCAGGTAGTCGGATTCCGCGACGGTGCGGACATCGGCGAAGCTGACCGTGAAGGCGCCGGTGAGTTCGAGGTTCTCGGTGGTCTTGTGCTTGGACATGCTGACCACGATCTGGTTGTGGTCGTACTGGCCCGCCCAGGCGGCCATCATCACGTCGGGGGTGTGGTCCTTGTCCCACGTGGCGATCATCACGCAGGGCTGGGGCGTTGTCATCAAGGCATGGGCCGGTCCGAAATTCTTGCGGCCGGCGACTTCGTTGAAGGGTGCTTTGGTATTCATCGGTAACTGGTTCTGTTTGTTCGAGGTAAAGATAGTGAAAAAAAGTCTTACCCCAATACGACATCGAGCACCATCATCAGGACGAAGCCCAAGGCGAAGCCGATGGTGCCGATATTCGAGTGCTCGCCCTGGGAATATTCCGGGACGAGCTCTTCGACTACCACATAGAGCATGGCGCCCGCCGCGAAGGCCAGCATATAGGGCATGATGCCCAGGATGGAAGTGGTCAGGAAAAGCACCAGCGCGCCACCCAGGGGCTCCACAATGCCGCTCAGGGCGCCGATGCCGAACGCTTTCACGCGGGAGTTTCCCTCCGCCCGAAGCGGCATCGAAATGATGGCCCCTTCCGGCACGTTCTGGATGGCGATGCCCAGCGACAGGGCCAGGGCGCCGGCCATGTTGAAATCGGCCGTCAGGGCGCCTGCGATGGCGACGCCCACGGCCATTCCCTCCGGGAAGTTGTGGATCGTGACCGCCAGGGCCAGCTTCGTGGTACGGGACAGGCGGCTCTCAGGGCCTTCCGGACCGCCGACCGGATGGATGTGCGGGGTGATGTAGTCTATCAATAGAAGAAAAGCGAAACCGGCCAGCAGGCCGACGGCCGGCGGAATGACGGCCGAAGCGCCGGTGCCCATCTCGATGGACGGGATGATCAGCGACCACACGGAAGCCGCCACCATCACGCCGGAGGCGAATCCCAGCAGGACTTTCTGCACCAGCGGCGGCATCTCCCGTTTCATGAAGAACACGAAGGCCGATCCCAGGGCCGTCCCTAGGAAAGGAATCAACAAAGCAGTCAGAACCGGGCTCATAACAAGGCGTTTATCCATACAAAGATAGGGATTGTCCGGCAAACCGGCAATCCCTATCTTTGGTGATATTCAGATTCCTGCACCGTCCAGGAACTCTTCCTGGCTCCTTCCCTGCAGGATCCTGGAATGGGGCGGGACGCTGTGGGTGAGCCACACATTGCCTCCGATGACGGAACCTTCCCCGATCGTGATCCTTCCCAGGAGGGAAGCGTTGCTGTAGACGGTGACGTTGTCCTCGATGACGGGATGGCGCGGGACGTTTCGCGGCCTTCCCGATTCGTCGTACTTGAAGTTCTTCGCGCCCACGGTCACGCCCTGGTAAAGGGTAACGCGGTTCCCGATGACGGCGGTCTGTCCGATCACCACGCCCGTCCCGTGGTCGATCGCGAAATGATGGCCGATCCGGGCCTGGGGATGGATGTCGATGCCCGTGGCGGAATGGGCGTATTCCGTGAGCATCCGGGGGATGACCCCGACGCCGAGGCCGTCCAGTTCGTGGGCGACCCGGTAATGGACCATCGCGGTGACGGCCGGGTAGCAGTAGACGATCTCCTGGGTGTCGCTCGCGGCCGGATCGTTGCCGCCGATCGCCTCGACATCCTGGGCAAGATACTCTGCCAGGACGGGAATCCTTTCCCGGAAAAGATCGGCCTTTTCGGGGCCGCAAAGGCTCGAAAGCGCCTTCACGGCCTCGTGGACGGAATACTCGTACGAGTTGGGGCTGTACTCCGGGAAGAAGGCGTCGAACAGGGATTCCATCATCGCCCGGAGCGTGGTCCGCAAAGTCTTGACAGGTATTTCCATAGCGGGTCAGTTCCGGTTGAACAGGCCGGTGGACAGGTATCTTTCCCCCGTGTCCGGGAGAAGCGCCACGATCATCTTGCCGGCGTAGCTTTCCTCGCGGGTGAGGGAGAGGGCGGCGAAGAAGGATGCGCCCGAGGAGATGCCCACGAGAAGTCCTTCCTTCGAGGCGAGCAGTCTGGAGGAAGCGGCCGCGTCCTCGTCCGAGACCGCAATGACCTGGTCGACGGCGGAGGCGTCGAAGGTCTGCGGGACGAATCCCGCCCCGATTCCCTGGATTTTGTGGCTCCCGCTCCGGCCCTGGGTCAGGACGGGACTGCCGGCCGGCTCCACGGCGACCACCTGGACGGACGGCTTGTGCTTCTTGAGGGCCCTGCCCGTGCCGCTGACGGTCCCGCCGGTTCCGACGCCGCCGACGAAGACGTCGACCGCGCCGTCGGTGTCCCGCCAGATCTCCTGGGCGGTCGTCCGCTCGTGGGCGAGGGGATTGGAGGGATTGACGAACTGGCCGAGGATGACCGAGCCGGGGATGGACTCCTTCAGCTCGTTGGCCTTGGCGATCGCGCCCTTCATTCCTTGGGAGGCGGGGGTGAGTTCGAGTTTGGCGCCGAGGGCCGCCAGCAGGTTCCTCCTCTCGAGGCTCATCGACTCCGGCATCGTGAGGATCACTTTGTAGCCCTTCGAGGTCCCGACCCAGGCGAGGCCGACGCCGGTGTTGCCGCTGGTGGGTTCGATGATGGTGGCGCCTTCTTTCAGGACGCCTGCCTTTTCGGCATCCTGGATCATTTGAAGAGCTATCCGGTCCTTGACGGAACCTCCGGGGTTGAAGGCTTCGATCTTGAGGACGAGGCGGGCTTTCTGCCCTTCGAATCCGCTGACCTCCAGCAGGGGCGTGTTCCCGATGAGGTCTGTGAGAGATTGGTGAATCATGGCTTGTTCGTTTTATAAAAGTTAATATTGGTGCTTGGATGGCATAAAAAAAGAAATGCACCGTCCTCTCCCGGATGATGCATCTATACGCTTTCCCGCGCGGGGAATCTGTCAGGATATACCTATAAACAACGCTTGCACCATCCTTCGGGGGTGGTACAACAACAGGTCATATTCAGATTCTGACGCACGGATTCAAATGTCTTTTGCAAAGTAAATAAAATATTTTCAAAATTCCAAACAGTTTGGAATGAAATGAAAACCATGTCGTTCTTCCCGGGGGAATGACGTAATAATCAATTATTTTATTTATATTTGAGCCCATGTTAGTAAAGTGTATCCTCCTCATCCTGTTCTTTGCCGTGATGATCGGGGTCGGCATTTACTGCCGCCGCACCGCATCTGATGTTCAGGGTTTCGTCCTGGGAGGCCGCAATGTCGGCTCCTGGCTCACGGCTTTCGCATTCGGCACGTCTTACTTTTCGGCGGTCATCTTCGTCGGCTACGCCGGACAGTTCGGCTGGAAGTATGGCCTTGCCGCCACCTGGATCGGCCTGGGGAACGCGCTCATCGGCTCGCTCCTGGCCTGGCGGATCCTGGGACGCCGGACCCGCCTGATGACGCAGCATCTGCAGAGCGCCACGATGCCCGACTTCTTCGGGAAGCGCTTCTTCAGCACCCCGCTCAAGGTCGCCGCGTCCGTCATCGTGTTCATTTTCCTGATTCCTTATACCGCGTCGCTCTATAACGGCCTGTCGCGGCTCTTCAGCATGGCCTTCCACGTGGATTATGTCTGGTGCGTGCTGGGAATGGCCGTCCTCACCGGCATATATGTGGTGGTCGGCGGCTATATGGCGACGGCCGTGAACGACTTCATCCAGGGACTGATCATGCTGGTGGGCATCTGCGCCGTCATCGCGTCCGTGCTCAATGGAAACGGGGGATTCACGGCAGCGGTGGAAAGCCTCTCGCAGATTCCGTCCGAGTCCGCTCCCAACCTGAACGGCGCCTTCGTCTCCTTCCTGGGGCCGCAGCCCATCTACCTGCTGGGTGTGGTGATGCTGACCTCCCTGGGCACCTGGGGACTGCCGCAGATGGTGGGCAAGTTCTACGCGATCCGCAATGAGGCGGCCATCCGCAAGGGCACGTTCATCTCCACCTTCTTCGCCATCATCGTGGCGGGCGGCTGCTACTTCCTGGGCGGTTTCGGCCGGCTTTATGGCCAGAACATCGAGTACACGGCGGCCGGCACCCCGGTTTACGACAGTATTGTCCCGTCGATGCTGGCCACGCTGCCGGACCTGATGATCGGCGTCGTCATCATCCTGGTTCTCTCCGCGTCCATGTCCACTTTATCTTCGCTGGTGCTCACTTCCGGTTCCACGCTGACGCTGGACATCATCGACCCGGCGATGGCCAAGGCCCGGCAGGGCAAGCATATGACGGACCGCACCCAGCTGCTCAGCATCCGGCTGCTCGTGCTGTTCTTCATCATCGTATCTTCCGTGATCGCCATCGTCCAGGCCAAGAGCTCCGTGACCTTCATCGCGCAGCTGATGGGCATTTCCTGGGGCGCGCTGGCCGGCGCTTTCCTGGCCCCGTTCCTGTACGGCCTTTATTGGAAGCGCACCTCCTCCGCCTCGGTCTGGGCCTCCTTCATCGTGGGCGTGGGCGTCATGGTCGGCTGTATGTACTGCACTTTCACGGGCAAGACTTTCATCAGCCCGTACTTCACTTCTCCGATCAATGCCGGTATGCTGGCGATGCTGCTGGGCCTGGTGGTCGTACCCGTCGTAAGCCTCTGCTCCAGGCAAAGCCGGAAGGCGGAGGTCGACGAGATGTTCAGCTGCTACAGCAGCACGGTGAAGGTCCGCGCCACGGACGCCCTGTCCGAGGAGCAGCAGGACTAGAAAACGAACGTATAACCGATTCCCAACGTGTGACAGGCGGCCGTCAGGCCGCCTTTGTCGTACAGGTGGAACATATAGAAGAAATCCAGCCCGTGGCCTTTCCCGAGGCTGATTTCCGTACCGGCATAATGCAGGGAGCGCACCCATTTCCCGGTGTCGAAGCTGTTGAAGAACTCGTACATCAGGTAAGGGGTCCATCGGCTCTCGGGGGCTCTGTATTGGCCGCGGAGCCTCGTGCGCAGGGTGTTGGTGACCGCTCCCGCATCCGGATTGTAGGCCAGTTCGTACTTCTCCCGGAGCGCAACGGCCAGGCCTTCGCGCTTGAGCGTTTCCGTGAGGCAGAAGACCGCCTTGTGCTGGGTGATGCCGCCCGCCGCCGGGATCTGCCAATACTCGTAGCTCAGGTCGCCCTTGAGCCAGCTGTTGAAGTTGTAGCCGCCGCCGGCCATCGCGAACCAGCACTCCGTACCCTGGATATGGTCATAGGAGCGGTGCTCCAGGCGGGCCATGGCGTAGGGGGCGCCGAAGGATTTGACAAGCTGGACGCTGCTCCAGGTTCCGAGGTCGGAAGTGGTCTGCGCCGTAGCGGTTTTCGCGGCTAAAACCGCAGAAATGGAGAGGAGGGTGACAATTATTTTATTCATACACTACTGATTACCAGTGGCAAATGTACAAACAATAAAAAAATTAAAAAAGTTTTTGCTTTTTAAAAATTTTGTGTAACTTGCACCCGGAAAAGGTTAGGAACGCAGTGTTACGCACCCTTAATAATTACTCTCAGCAGCAGTCTTGGAACCAGCAGGTCCCGAGCGCTTCTGCGTGTGTATAACTCCAGCCTTATGCTGCGCATCCAAATAGAAGCAAATAGAAATCGAAGATAGTTCAGAGGCTGGGCCCGAGGGGTTCAGCCTCTTTTCTTTTCAGTCAGTAAACAGTTAGTATAGTAGTTCAATTCTTAAAGCAACCTTGTTATGGACAGATCTGATTTAGTCAAGGAGTCCTTCGTGAAGAAGGAAGTTCCCGCCTCGATTCCTGCAGGCAAAACCTCCGATTACTTTGGAGAACTGGTCTTCGACCGGAAGAAGATGTGCAAGTACCTGGATGTGGAGAGTCTCCATGCGCTTCTGGACTGTATTGAAGGCGGAAAGCCGCTTGACCGCAAGACGGCGGACGGCGTCGCCCGCGGCATGAAGGAGTGGGCGATCGAGCATGGTGTGACGCACGTCACCCACTGGTTCCAGCCTTTGACCGACGGAACTGCCGAAAAACATGACTCCCTGATCGATTATGACGGGAAAGGCGGCGTGATCGAAACCTTCGACGGCAAGATGCTCGCCCAGCAGGAGCCGGACGCATCGTCCTTCCCCAGCGGCGGCATCCGGGCCACCTTCGAGGCCCGCGGCTATACCGCGTGGGATCCGACCTCCCCGGTCTTCATCCTGGACGACACCCTCTGCATCCCGACTGTCTTCATTTCCTATACCGGCGAGGCCCTGGACTACAAGACTCCGCTCAAGAAAGCCCTCAAGGCCGTCAGCGACGCGGCCGTACCCATCTGCCAATACTTCGATCCGAGTGTGACCAAGGTCTATTCCTACCTGGGCTGGGAACAGGAGTATTTCCTGGTGGACGAGGGCCTTTACTCCGCTCGGACGGACCTGATGATCACCGGCCGCACCCTGTTCGGACACAACTCTTCCAAGAACCAGCAGCTGGATGACCATTACTTCGCCGCCATCCCGCCGCGCGTGGCCGCCTTCATGCGCGACCTGGAGATTACCGGCCATCGCCTGGGCATTCCCATCAAGACCCGCCACAACGAGGTCGCCCCGAACCAGTTCGAGCTCGCTCCCATCTACGGGGAGACCAACCTGGCGAACGACCAGAACCAGCTCGTGATGAACCTGATGAACCGCATCGCCCGCCAGCACGGTTTCGTGGTCCTGCTGCACGAAAAGCCTTTCGCCGGGGTGAACGGCTCCGGCAAGCACAACAACTGGTCGCTCGGTACGGACACGGGGACCCAGTTGCTGGCGCCCGGCAAGGATGCCAAGGGCAACCTGCAGTTCGTCACCTTCTTCGTGAACGTGCTCGCCGCCGTACAAAAACACAACGGGCTGCTGAAGGCTTCCATCGCCAGCGCGACGAACGCGCATCGTCTGGGCGCCAACGAAGCACCGCCCGCCATCGTTTCCGCCTTCCTGGGCCGTACGATGACCGACGTGCTGCACAAGCTGCTCGAAGTCCCTTCCGACACCCCGATTGAAATCGCGGGCAAGAAAGGAAAGAGCGTGGGTCTTGTGGAGATTCCGGAAATCTTCGTGGACAACACCGATCGCAACCGTACTTCGCCGTTCGCCTTCACCGGCAACCGTTTCGAGTTCCGGGCCGTGGGTTCCTGCGCCAACTGCGCCGGTGCGATGACCACGCTGAACGCGGCCGTCGCCGAGCAGCTCATCTCGTTCAAGGCGGCCGTGGATGCGGAGATCGCCAAGGGCAAGAAGACGAATGTCGCCATCATGGACGCCCTGAAGCCGATCATCAAGTCGATCATCGACGTGGTCTGCTTCGATGGTAACGGTTATACCGAGGAATGGAAACAGGAGGCCATCCGCCGCGGACTCGACGTGGAGACCAACGTGCCCAAGATGTTCTGCGAGTTCACCAAGCCGGCTGCCGTGGAGATGTTCACCAAGACGGGCGTCTATACCCAGAAGGAACTGGAGGCCCGCAACGAAGTGAAATGGGAGACCTATGTCAAGAAGGTCCAGATCGAGTCCCGCGTGATGGTCCGCATGGCGATCAATCATATCATTCCTGCCGCCATCGCCTACAAGACCGAATTGATGAAGGAACTGACCCTGGCGAAGGGTCTCTTCGGCAACCTGGACAGCTGCCGCACCGAAGTGCGCATCCTCGAGCGTATCGACAAATATGTGGAGGAGGTGGGTGTCAAGGCCCAGGAGATGAAAGAGGCTCGCAAAGCCGCCAATGCCATCGAAGGTGAGTACGAACGTGCACTTGCATACCACGAGATTGCCGAGAGCCTGTACGCGCTGCGCAAGCCCATCGACAAACTCGAGGAGGTTGTGGACAATAAGCTGTGGCCGCTTCCGAAGTACCGCGAACTGCTCTTCATCAGCTAGTTGCAATGAGACAAGGACTATACGACGCGGCATCGGAACATGATGCCTGCGGAATCGGGATGGTCGTCAACATCCGGGGCGACAAGACCCATGAGCTGGTGGACAACGCCCTGACGGTGCTCGAGAACATGAGCCACCGCGGGGCCGAAGGAGCTGACGGGAAATCGGGCGACGGCGCCGGCATCCTGGTCCAGATTCCGCATGAATTCATTCTCCTGCAAGGAATTCCCGTACCGGAAAAAGGTCGTTACGGCACTGGACTGATGTTCTTGCCCAAAGACGAAGTCAAGCGCAAGCGGATCCTGGAATCCGTCCGCGCGGAGGTCGAGCACGATGGCTGCATTCTGAGCCATATCCGGGAAGTACCGGTCAACTCCGCTTGCCTGGGCAAGGATGCTGCGAAAGGAGAGCCTTACACGGTGCAGATTTTCGTGACCAGCGCCGAGTTCATCGAGGACGCGGATTTCGAACGCAAGCTCTACCGCATCCGGAAGCACATCGAGCGGCTGGGGGAGGATTGCTATATCTGCTCCCTGTCCAACCGGAATATCGTGTACAAGGGCATGCTCACCAGCCGACAGCTCCGCGAGTATTACACGGACTTGACGAGCCAGTGGTTCACCAGCGCGATGGCAATCGTCCATTCCCGCTTCTCGACGAACACGTTCCCGCAGTGGAGTCTGGCACAGCCCTTCCGGATGCTCTGCCACAATGGCGAGATCAATACCATCCGCGGCAACCGCAGCTGGATGCAGGCCCGCCAGAGCGTGCTCAATTCCGGAAAACTGGGAGACATCGGCGATCTCACGCCGGTCATCCAGCCCGACATGAGCGACTCGGCCAGCCTGGACAACGTCCTGGAATTCCTGACCATGAGCGGACTCAGCCTCCCGCAGGCCGTTTCCGTGCTGATGCCGGAGAGCTTCGATGAAACGAACCCCATCTCGGAGGACCTGCGCGCTTTCTACGAGTATCACTCCATCCTGATGGAACCCTGGGACGGACCGGCCACGCTGCTGTTCAGCGACGGCCGCTACGCCGGCGGCATTCAGGATCGCAACGGACTGCGTCCCGGGCGCTATACCATCACTAAACGCGGTATTCTGGTCGTGGCAAGCGAGGTGGGCGTCCTCGACTTCGACCCGACGGAAATTGAATGCAAGGGTCGTCTTGAACCCGGAAAGATGCTGCTCGTGGACACGAAGGAGGGAAAGATCTGGTACGACAGCGAAATCAAGGAGAAACTGGCGTCGGAACATCCTTACCGCAAATGGCTCTCCGCCGGACGTATCCAGCTGGAAGACCTGCACAGCGGCCGCAAGATCGAGCACAATGAAGCCGACCTCCTGCATAAGGAACTGCTGTTCGGCTGCACGGCGGAAGATGTCGAAAACACCATCCGGCCCATGTGCGAACACGGTATCGAAGCCACCTCCTCAATGGGAAACGACACGCCGCTGGCTATTCTGACAGAACGTCCGCAGCCTTTCTTCAACTATTTCCGCCAGCAGTTCGCCCAGGTGACCAACCCGCCCATCGACTCCATCCGCGAGCAGATGGTGATGTCCCTCTTCGAGTATATCGGACGGGTGGGCACGGGCATCCTGACGCCTGATGAGGACAACTGCAAGATGGTGCGCCTGCCGCATCCGATCCTGACCAACACGCAGCTCGACCTGCTCTGCAACATCCGTTACAAGGGCTTCAACACCGTCAAGCTGCCGATCCTGTTCGAATGCGCGGAAAATACCGCCGCGGCGGCGTCCAACCTCCGCCGGGCCCTGTCCGACCTCTGCCGCAAGGCGGAGAAATGCGTCGATGACGGGGTGAACTACATCATCCTGTCGGACCGCGACGTGGACAAGGTCCATGCGCCCATCCCTTCGCTGCTGGCTGTCAGCGCCGTGCACCATCACCTGATTGCCACCGGCAAGCGGGTCCAGACGGCGCTGATCGTCGAGAGCGGGGAGATTCGTGAGACGATGCATGCCGCGCTGCTGCTCGGCTACGGCGCCTCCGCCATCAACCCATATCTTTCCTTCGCAATTATCTCGAGCCTGACACACGGCGGCAAGATGCAGCTGAACTATGCCACGGCGCGCGCCAATTATATCGAGGCGATGAAGAAAGGCCTGCTGAAAATCATGGCCAAGATGGGTATTTCCACCATCCGTTCCTATCGGGGCGCCCGGATATTCGAGAGCGTCGGCCTGGATGAAGGCCTGCTGCGCGAGTATTTCGGCACGGACCGTTCGACCATCGGCGGCATCGGCCTCGAGACCATCGCCCGGGACGCGATGTGGTTCCATGCGCAGGCGTATGATGAGGCTTCCTCTCCCGAATTCCTGCCTTACACCGGCCTCTTCCATTACCGCAAGGACGGGATCCGGCACGCATGGAATCCCGAGACGACATCCTCGCTGCAGATTTCCACGCGCTTGGGAAGCTATCAGAAATTCAAGGACTTCACCGCCGCTGTCGATGGCAAGGCCGAGCCGATTTTCCTGCGCGACCTGCTTGATTTCAAGCGAGGAACTCCGGTCTCTATCGACGAAGTGGAGCCTGTAGAAGCTATCGTGAAGCGTTTCGTGGTCAGCGCCATGAGTTTTGGCGCCTTGAGCATCGAAGCCCACGAGGCGATTGCCCTGGCGATGAACCGGCTGGGCTCGCGTTCCAATACGGGCGAGGGCGGTGAAGACAACGAACGCTATCACACGGATGTCGAGGGCGTTTCGCTGTCCAGCAAAACCAAGCAGGTTGCTTCCGGACGCTTCGGCGTCACGGCGGAATACCTGGTCAACGCGGAGGAGATCCAGATCAAGGTCGCCCAGGGCGCGAAACCCGGCGAAGGCGGCCAGCTTCCGGGCTTCAAGGTCAATGCCATCATCGCGAAAACCCGCAACTCCATCCCGGGCATTTCGCTGATCTCCCCGCCACCACACCACGACATCTACTCCATCGAAGACCTTTCCCAACTCATCTTCGACCTGAAGAATGTCAATCCGGTCGCCGCCATCAGCGTGAAACTGGTGGCCGAAAGCGGCGTGGGTACCATTGCCGCCGGTGTGGCCAAGGCAAAAGCCGACCTGATCGTCGTATCCGGAGCCGAAGGCGGAACCGGAGCCGCCCCCGCTTCCTCGATGCGCTTCGCCGGTATCAGTCCCGAGATCGGCCTCTCCGAGGCGCAGCAGACGCTGGTCCGCAATGGCCTTCGCAGTCAGGTGCGCCTCCAGGTTGACGGCCAGCTGAAGACCGGCCGGGATGTCATCCTGCTGTCGCTGTTGGGCGCGGACGAGTTCGGTTTCGGCACCTTGCCTCTGATTGTGCTCGGCTGCGTGATGATGCGCAAGTGCAGTCTGAACACCTGCCCCACGGGCGTGGCTACGCAGGATCCGGAACTGCGCAAGCATTTCCTCGGCAAGGCGGATTACCTGGTAAATTACTTCACTTTCCTGGCCCGGGAAGTTCGGGAATACCTCGCTGAAATGGGATTTGCCAAACTGTCCGACATCATCGGCCACACGGAGCTGCTGGTCCGCAAGCCCGACGCTCCGGCCTCCAAGTCTTCGTACATCGACCTGTCCCGCCTGCTTTTCCGGGAAGAGGGCCCCGGCTGCTGGGCCGGCGGTCCGCTGCATGAGCTGCCTGCCGTGCGCGACCAGGAAATCATCAAGGCCGCGCAGCCGGCCATCGACTGGAAAGAGGAAATCAGCCTCGAATACCCGATTGCCAATACCGACCGGGCCGTCTGTACGATGCTCAGCGGACGGATTGCCGCCAAGTACGGCGCCGAAGGCCTGCCGGATTCGACCGTGAACATCAAGTTCAAGGGCTCCGCCGGCCAGAGCTTCTGCGCGTTCCTCGCCGGCGGCGTCAATGTGCGTCTGGAGGGGGAGGCCAACGACTATGTGGGCAAGGGCCTGAGCGGCGGCCGGGTGGCCATCCGGCCGTCCACGCGCGCAACCTTCAAGGCGGAAGAGAACACCATTGCCGGGAACACCTGTCTCTACGGAGCAACAGGGGGCGAAATGTATGTCGCCGGCCGGGTCGGCCAGCGTTTCGCGGTCCGCAATTCCGGGGCCAAGGCCGTCGTGGAAGGGGCGGGTGACCATTGCTGCGAATACATGACGGGCGGCCGCGTGGTCGTCCTGGGGCCAGTAGGCCGCAACTTTGCCGCCGGCATGTCCGGAGGCGTCGCCTACATCTATGATCCCGGCCACGTGTTCGATTACTACTGCAACCTCGACATGGTCGAGATCTCCCTGGTGGATGACAAACTCGACCGGAAGGAACTGCACGAGCTGGTTCGCCAGCATTATCTTTACACCGGTTCGAATCAAGCGCGAACGCTCCTGGACGACTGGAGTCGGTCCGTCGATGATTTCGTCAAGGTCATTCCGATCGAATACAAGCATGTCCTCGAACAGGAACGCCTGCGCGGCCTGGCCGAGAAAGTGCAGAACCTCCAAATCCAGTATTGACGCCTTATGGGAGACTACAAAGCATTTTTGACCATACCCCGCAAGGAAGCCGGTTACCGGCCGGTCCATGACCGGATCCAGGATTTCGGGGAAGTGGAGCAGACCCTCAACGAGGGGGACCGTCGGCAGCAGGCGTCGCGCTGCATGGACTGCGGCGTCCCGTTCTGCAACTGGGCATGCCCGCTGGGCAACCGTCCTCCGGAGTGGAACGACGCGGTCTATAAAGGGGACTTCGCGCTGGCCTACCGCCTCCTCAATGCCACCAACGATTTCCCGGAGTTCACCGGACGCGTTTGCCCGGCACTCTGTGAAAAGGCTTGCGTGTTGAACCTGACGATGCACGAGCCCACGACCAACCGGGAGAATGAGGCCGCCATCACCGAAATTGCCTGGCGGGAGAATTACGTACGACCCGTTTCTCCGGTTCGGAACGGCCGCAAGGTCGCGGTCATCGGCGCGGGCCCTGCCGGCCTGGCCGCGGCCAATCAGCTGAACCGCAAGGGCTATGACGTGACGGTCTTCGAGAAGAACGAGAAAGCCGGCGGCCTGCTTCGTTTCGGCATTCCAAATTTCAAGTTGAACAAAACCGTCATCGACCGGCGCATCGCGCTGATGGAACAGGAAGGTATCCGTTTCCGTTATGGAGAAGAAGTGGCTCCGGAAGCGCTGCCGAGGGGATTTGACGCCTACGTCATCGCGACAGGCACTCCGACGGCGCGTGACCTGCCCGTACCCGGGCGGGAACTGGAGGGCGTCCATTTCGCCCTCGAGCTGCTGGCCCAGCAGAACCGTGTCCTGTACGGGACCGAAGTGGATGCCGCACACCGCGTGACTTGCAAGGGCAAGGACGTGCTCGTCATCGGCGGCGGCGATACAGGTTCCGACTGCATCGGCACGGCACACCGGCAGGGTTGCAAGTCTGTGATGCAGATCGAGATCATGCCCAAACCGCCTATGGGACCGGACGACCCGGCCAATCCCTGGCCGAACTGGCCGCGCACGCTGAAGACTTCTTCCTCGCATGAAGAGGGTTGCGTGCGCCGCTGGAATATCAACACCATTCGTTTTCTCGGCGAGAATGGCCACTTGACCGGTGTCGAGATCCAACCGATTGACTGGGAACCGAATTCGGAGGGCGGACGCCCGAAGATGGTTCCCGCCGGGGACCCGGAAGTGGTCAAGGCGGATATCGTCCTGCTGGCCATGGGTTTCCTGAAGCCGCAGCTGCCGGAAGTGGGGGAGAATGTCTTCTTCGCGGGCGATGTCCAGAGCGGCGCTTCCCTGGTGGTGCGCGCGATGGCCTCCGGCCATGCCGCCGCCGAATCTGTCGATGCATATTTCTGTAAAAAACAATAAAGTAATGGCAGCCAAGTACATATTTATCACGGGCGGCGTGGTTTCGTCGCTGGGAAAAGGAATCATTTCGGCCAGTCTGGGAAAACTGCTCCAGGCGCGCGGATTCAAGGTCACCATCCAGAAGTTCGACCCGTACATCAACATCGACCCGGGGACGCTGAACCCCTACGAGCACGGCGAATGCTATGTCACGGCCGACGGAATGGAAACCGACTTGGACCTGGGGCATTATGAGCGCTTCACGGGAATCCGCACTTCGCGGGAGAATTCCATCACCACGGGACGCATCTACAAGACCGTCATCGACCGGGAGCGCCGGGGCGACTATCTCGGCAAGACCATCCAGGTGGTGCCGCATATCACCGATGAAATCAAGCGCCGCATGCTGCGCACGGATGTGGCCGGGGAGAACCTGGACTTCGTGATCACGGAAGTGGGGGGAACCATCGGCGACATCGAGAGCGCGCCGTTCATGGAGGCGATCCGCCAGCTGCGCTGGCAGCTGGGCAGGGACGCCGTGAACATCCACCTGACCTATGTGCCCTACCTGAAAGCCGCCGAAGAGTTGAAGACCAAGCCCACGCAGCACTCCGTCAAGGAACTGCAGGGGATGGGAATCCAGCCGGACGTCATCGTCCTGCGTACCGAGCGCCATCTCGACGACGCCTTGCGCATGAAGGTGGCCTCCTTCTGCAATGTGGACCTGGAGTGCGTGGTGCAGAGCGAAGACCTGCCCAGCATCTACGATGTCCCCGTGAACATGCAACGTCAGGGGCTCGACGCCGCCATCCTCCGGAAGATCGGCATTCCCGTGGGCGAGACGCCGGCGATGAAATCCTGGCACGACTTCCTGGAAAAGCAGAGGAACGCCAGCCGGGAGATCCACGTGGCCCTGGTGGGCAAATATGACCTGCAGGACGCCTACAAGAGTATCCGCGAGAGCTTGAACCTGGCCGGTATCTACAACGACGTGAAGGTGAAGATCCATTTCGTCGGCAGCCAGGAAATCACGCGGGAGAATGTGGCGGAGAAGCTGTCCGGCATGGCCGGCGTCGTCATCTGCCCGGGCTTCGGTCAGCGTGGCATTCCCGGAAAGATTTTCGCCGCGGAATATGCCCGCACAAGGGATATCCCGTGTTTCGGCATCTGCCTCGGCATGCAGATGATGGTGATCGAGTTCGCCCGCGATGTGCTCGGCTATGCCGATGCCGACAGCAGCGAGATGCGCGCCGACACGCCGCACAATGTCATCGACATGATGGAGGAGCAGAAGAATATCACCCAGATGGGTGGTACGATGCGACTCGGGGAGTATCCCTGCAGGCTCAGTCCCGGAAGCCGAGCCTTCGAAGCCTATGGCGGCAAGGAATCCATCGCCGAACGCCACCGTCACCGCTACGAGTTCAACAACCGTTACCGGGAGGAGTACGAGAAGGCCGGCATGCAGTGCGTGGGTGTGAACCCTGACGCTGACCTGGTGGAGATCGTGGAGATTCCGTCGCTGCGCTGGTACATCGGCACCCAGTTCCACCCCGAGTATTCCTCGACGGTGCTGCATCCGCATCCGCTGTTTGTTTCGTTCATCAAAGCCTGTATCGATGGAACCCCTGAAGCATAATTGCGGCGTCGCGTTGATCCGCCTGCTCAAACCGCTTTCCTATTATGAGCGGAAGTACGGAACGTCCCGCTACGGCCTGGAGAAACTCTATCTGATGATGGAGAAACAGCACAACCGCGGGCAGGAGGGAGCTGGGCTGGCCTATGTGGACCTGGAAGCGGAAGTGGGGACGGAGTATATGTTCCGGGAGCGGGCGGAAGGTCCGGATGCCATCACGGAGATCTTCAAGCGGGTCGAAGCGCCGGCTCACGCGCAGCTGTACATGGGCCACCTCCGGTATTCCACCACCGGGAAGAGCGGGCTGACTTATGTCCATCCGTACCTTCGCCGCAACAACTGGCGGGCGAAGAACCTCTGCCTGTGCGGCAATTTCAACATGACCAACATCGACGAGGTCTTCGAGTTCCTGACGGCGCAGGGACAGTCGCCCAGGCTGCGCGGCGACGCTTACATCACGCTGGAGCTGATGGGCCACCGGCTGGACCGGGAGGTGGAACGGCTCTTCGACGAGGCGACGGAGATGGGACTGCAGGGACTCGATCTCACGCGCTACATCGACGACCATATCTGCATGGCCAACGTGCTGAAGACGACGATGTCTCACTATGACGGAGGCTATGTGATGTGCGGTCTGACCGGCAGCGGCGAGATGTTTGCCGTGCGCGATCCCTGGGGGATTCGTCCCGCATTCTATTACCGGGATGAGGAAATCGTCGTCTTGGCCAGCGAACGGCCCGTCCTCCAGACGACCTTCAACTTGGAAGCCTCGGATATCTGTGAACTGCTTCCAGGGCAGGCCCTGATCGTGCGGAAGAATGGGGAGAGCCTGCTGGAACAGATCCTGCCGGCACAGCGGTTGAGTGCCTGTTCGTTCGAGCGCATTTATTTCAGCCGTGGCTCCGACCGGGATGTCTATCAGGAACGCAAGCGGCTGGGGGAGCAGTTGACGGAATCCATCCTGAAAGCCGTCGATGGGGATGTGGCCCATACGGTGTTCTCCTACATCCCCAATACGGCGGAAGTGGCGTTCCACGGAATGACGGACGGCGTGCGCCGGCTCGATCACGACGTGCGCATCGAGAAGGTGGTGTGGAAGGACATCAAACTGCGTACGTTCATCACGGAAGACGGGGCGCGGAACGACCTTGCCGCTCACGTCTATGACGTCACTTACGGTTCGCTGGTCCCGTACGAAGACAATCTCGTTGTCATCGACGATTCCATCGTGCGCGGAACCACCCTGCGGGAAAGCATCTTCAAGATCCTGGACCGTCTGCATCCCAAGAAGATTGTGATGGTGTCCAGTTCTCCCCAGATCCGTTATCCGGACTACTACGGCATCGACATGTCGCATCTGGAGGAACTCTGCGCCTTCCGGGCGGCCGTCGCCTTGATCCGGGATTATGGGATGCAGCGGCTGATGGCCGATGTATACCGCGCCTGCAAGGAGGATCCCGCGTCCGCGAACCACGTGCAGAAGATTTACGCGCCTTTCACCAGGGAGCAGATCGACAGGAAGATTGTGGAAATGCTCCGGCCGGAGGGGATGCAGACACCGGTCGAACTGGTTTTCCAGAGCGTAGAAGGGCTGCACCGCGCCTGTCCCGACCACCCCGGAGACTGGTATTTCACCGGGGAGTATCCCACGCCCGGCGGCGTCCGTCTCTGTAACGGGGCCTTCGTGAACTATGTCGAGAACGTATTGGGATTCCAATTGCAGCTCTAGGAGATAACGCTTTTGTAAAATATTAATTATTAACAACTTGCGAAATTATGCATTTCGCTTGTCAAGGGGGTCTTATACCCTTGTGGACACAAACCAACCTAAAATAGTAGTGTATGAAAAAGATTGAAGCCATCGTCCGCAAGACGAAGTTCGAGGAGGTCAAGGAGGCCTTGCTCGCAGCAGACATCAACTGGTTCGAGTACCACAACGTGCACGGCATCGGCCAGAGCCGCCAGGAGCGCATCTATCGTGGCGTCCAGTATTCCACGGACGTGATCGAGCGCGTCGCGCTGACCATCGTCTGCCGCGACCAGTTTGTCGATCCAACCGTCGAGGTCATCCTCAAGACGGCCTCGACCGGAGAGATCGGGGACGGCCGCATCTTTATCAGTGACGTCATCGACACCTGGTCCATCCGCACGGGAGAGCACGGCGACACGGTGCTCCGGGACAAAAAGTAGAACCTTCTAAAACGTATATAAAATGAACGACATAGCCATTTCCCTCGATACGGTCTGGATGCTGCTGGCCGCTATGCTGGTTTTCTTTATGCAACCGGGCTTTGCGCTGTGCGAAGCGGGCTTCACCCGCAGCAAGAACACGGCGAACATCCTGATGAAGAACTTTGTGGACTTCATGTTCGGCTCCCTGCTTTTCTGGTTTGTCGGCTTCGGCTTCATGTTCGGCAGCGACGGCGCCGGTTTCATCGGCATGCCCAACTGGGGCGACCTGTCTTTCTACAAGAGTGACCTGCCCGTGGAGGGCTTCCTGATTTTTCAAACGGTCTTCTGTGCCACCTCGGCCACGATTGTGAGCGGCGCAATGGCCGAGCGGACGAAGTTCTCGATGTATCTGGTCTACAGTGCGGTCATCTCGCTGTTGGTTTATCCGATCGAAGGTCACTGGACCTGGGGAGGCGGCTGGCTCGCGGACCTCGGCTTCCATGATTTCGCCGGTTCGGCCATTGTCCACAGCGTGGGCGGCGTGCTGGCGCTGATCGGTGCGATTGCGCTCGGTCCGCGGATTGGCAAGTATACCGCCGACGGCAAGAGCCGGGCCATTCCCGGCCACAACCTGACGATGGCCGCGCTGGGCGTGTTCATCCTCTGGATGGGCTGGTTCGGCTTCAACCCGGGTTCGCAACTAGCGGCCTCCGGCGCGGTGAACCGCACGGCGATTTCCCACGTTTTCCTGACCACCAACCTTGCGGCTGCGGCCGGAGGAGTGGCGACGATGTTCATCACCTGGTGGAAATACGGCAAACCGTCGCTCTCATTGACCCTGAACGGTATCCTGGCCGGTCTGGTCGGCATCACGGCAGGCTGCGATCTCGTCTCCCCGCTCGGCGCGGTCATCATCGGCCTGGCCTGCGGTGTCGTGCTGGTCTTCGCCATCGAGTTCATCGACCGCAAACTGCATATCGACGACCCGGTGGGCGCTTCCAGTGTCCACGGAGTCTGCGGTATCCTCGGCACGCTCCTGACGGGCCTGCTGGCGACTGACGGGGGACTCTTCTACGGGGGCGGCTGGCATTTCTTCGGCGTGCAGTGCCTGGGCATTCTTGTCATCGACCTTTGGGCGGCTGCGACCGGTTTCCTGCTCTTCTTCGGCATCAAGAAGTTCCACGGCCTTCGGGTAGGCAAACGGGTCGAGGAAGAAGGCCAGGACATTTACGAACACGGCGAAAGCTGCTACAACGCATAAAAGGAGAAGGTTATGTGTGGAATAGTCGGAATATTCAATGTCCGGGAGCAGTCTGATGCCCTGCGCCGGAAGGCCCTGGAAATGAGTCGCAGGATCCGCCATCGCGGTCCGGACTGGAGCGGTATCTGGTGCGGCGGAAGCGCAATTTTGGCCCATGAACGGCTGAGCATCGTCGATCCGGAATCGGGTGGGCAACCCCTGGTTTCTCCGGATGGGAAGCAGGTGCTGGCCGTGAATGGCGAGATTTACAACCACCAGGAGATTCGCCGACGCTATGCCGGGAAGTATGACTTCCGGACGGGCAGCGACTGCGAAGTCATCCTTGCATTGTATCGTGACAAGGGTCCGGATTTCCTGGAAGAACTGAGCGGTATCTTCGCCTTCGCGCTCTATGACGCGGAAAAAGACGCGTTCCTGATCGCCCGCGACCCCATCGGCGTGATTCCGCTGTATATCGGGTTTGACGATGCTGACGGCAAGGTTTACGTAGCCAGCGAGTTGAAGGCGCTGGAAGGGCAGTGCGAGCGCTACGAGCCTTTCCTGCCGGGACATCTCTACTGGAGCCGGGAGCCGGGCATGAAGCGCTGGTACACACGCGACTGGATGGAGTACGACGCCGTCAAGGACGGCCCCGCTTCTGTCCTGGAATTACGGGAGGCGCTGATGGACGCCGTGAAACGCCAGCTGATGTCGGACGTGCCCTACGGGGTGCTGCTTTCCGGCGGGTTGGATTCCTCCGTCATTTCGGCCATTGCCGAAACGTACAGCGCGATGCGTATCGAGGATGATTCCAAGACGCGGGCCTGGTGGCCCCGGCTGCACTCGTTCGCCGTCGGCTTGAAGGGAGCGCCGGACTTGGCGAAAGCGCGGCTGGTGGCCGAGCACATAGGCACGGTCCATCACGAGATCAATTATACCATCCAGGAGGGGCTGGATGCCCTCCGGGACGTGATTTACTACACCGAGACCTATGATGTCACGACGGTCCGCGCCTCGACGCCCATGTACCTCCTCGCACGTGTCATCAAGTCTATGGGCATTAAAATGGTCTTGTCGGGGGAGGGAGCGGACGAGATTTTCGGAGGATATCTGTATTTCCATAAGGCGCCGTCCGCGCGCGCTTTTCACGAAGAGACGGTCCGCAAGCTCTCGAAACTCCATCTCTACGACTGTCTGCGGGCAAACAAGAGCCTGGCCGCCTGGGGCGTCGAAGGGCGTGTCCCTTTCTTGGACAAGGAGTTCCTGGATGTGGCGATGCGGTTGAACCCCGAGGCGAAGATGTGCCCTGGTAAAACAATCGAAAAACGGCTCGTCCGCGAGGCCTTTTCCGATATGCTGCCGGAGGAGATTGTCTGGCGGCAGAAAGAGCAGTTCAGCGACGGGGTGGGCTATTCCTGGATCGACACGCTGAAGCAGATCACATCCGAGGCGGTATCCGACGAGCAGATGGCGCATGCCGCGGAGCGTTTCCCCGTCCATCCGCCGCAGTGCAAGGAGGAGTATTGTTACCGTTCAATATTCGCGGAGCTCTTTCCGAGCGAGAGTGCCGCCCGAGCCGTCCCCAGCGAGGCCAGTGTAGCCTGTTCCACGGCAATAGCCCTCGAATGGGATGCGGCGTTCAAGGATATGAATGACCCCAGCGGCCGGGCCGTGGCCGGCGTTCACGAACAAGCCTATCAAGGATAAAACTTTTTGCTATCTTTGTACCTCAAAAATAGTGTATCTTATTCATTATGTGTGGAATCGTGGGATATGTCGGAGGGCGTCAGGCCTATCCGATCCTGGTCAAGGGCCTGACCCGGCTCGAATACCGGGGGTATGACAGCACCGGCGTGGCGCTGGTGAACGACAATGGCGATTTGGTCGTCTACAAAACCAAGGGAAAGGTCAAGGACCTGGAGAGAGCGGCTGAAGGCAAGGATGTATCCGGTACCGTGGGCATCGCCCACACCCGTTGGGCTACGCACGGCGAGCCGAGCGATGTGAACTCGCACCCTCATTATTCCGAGAACCATGAACTTGCGCTGATCCACAACGGTATCATCGAAAACTACCAGGCCTTGAAAACCGAGCTCACCCGGAAAGGGTACCATTTCCGGAGCCAGACGGATACGGAGGTCGTGATCCAGTTGATCCAGTATATGATGGATTCCTTGGGTGTTTCCTTCGACGAAGCCGTGCCTCTGGCGTTGAATAACGTCGTCGGCGCCTATGCGTTGGTGATTATGGACAAGCGTGAGCCGGACAAGATTATCGCCGCCCGCAAGGGAAGCCCGCTGCTGATCGGCGTGGGGGAGAACGAATACTTCGTGGGATCGGATGCCTCTCCGATCATCGAGTACACGAACAAAGTGGTCTATCTGGGCGAGGAGCAGATCGCCTACATCCAGCGCGGTCAGGATCTTCGCATCACGGACCTGAAGAGCGTCGAGCAGGCGCCCCAGGTGCGCGAGTTGGAGATGAGCCTGAGCGAGATAGAGAAAGGCGGTTTCCCGCACTTCATGCTGAAAGAAATCTTCGAGCAGCCGCGCACCCTGCGTGCTTCCATGCAGGGCCGCCTGCACCCGGAACTCGGCGAGGTCAAGCTTTCCGGCGTCATCGACAACCGCGAACGGTTGTTGAACGCAAAACGCATCGTCATCTGTGCCTGTGGCACCTCCTGGCACGCCGGCCTGATCGGAAAATACATGATTGAAGAGTTGACGCGCAAGCCGGTCGAAGTCGAATACGCTTCTGAATTCCGCTACCGCCGTCCAGTCATTTTCCCGTCGGATGTGGTGATTGCCATTTCCCAGTCAGGCGAGACGGCCGACACCCTGGCTGCCGTGAACCTGGCCCGGAAGGCGGGCGCGTTCTTGTTCGGCATTTGCAATGTGGTCGGTTCCTCGATTGCCCGCGCCACGGATACCGGCTGCTATACGCACATCGGCCCGGAAATCGGTGTCGCTTCCACGAAGGCATTTACCGCGCAGGTGACGACGCTCTTCCTGCTTGCCCTGAGCCTGGCAGAACAACTCGGCACCGTCTCAGGCGAACGCCAGGCCGCCCTTGTCCGGGAACTGCAGGATATCCCCGACAAGATTGCCAAGATTCTGGAACACGACGCGCAGATAACCAACCTTGCGAAGGTTTTCACCTATTCGCACAACTTCCTCTATCTGGGACGCGGCTACAATTATCCCGTGGCCCTGGAAGGCGCGCTGAAACTGAAGGAGATCTCCTACATCCATGCGGAAGGCTATCCCGCCGCGGAGATGAAACATGGCCCGATCGCCCTGATCGACGAGGAAATGCCGGTCGTCGTGATTGCACCCCGTCGCGGAAACTACGAAAAAATCTTGAGCAATATCCAGGAAGTCAAGGCTCGCAAGGGCCGGATCATCAGCGTAATCACCGAAGGGGACACGGATGTCAAGGCCCTGTCCGACTGGTATTTCGAGATTCCGGATACGGAGGAGTGCTTCGAGCCCATCCTTTCCATTATCCCGCTCCAGCTGCTGGCCTACCACATCGCCATTGCCAAGGGCCGCGACGTGGACCAGCCGCGCAACCTTGCAAAGTCTGTTACGGTAGAATAGCTCTTCGAGTGTCTTAGACAGCCTTCTTCCGATGCAGCCAGTGGTCCTTGAGCCACTCGCGCACGGGCTCGTCGTAGGCCTTCTGCAGGCCCCAGGCCAGGATGATGGCGATGAACAGGACGCCGGCCGCCACCGCGATATGCTGCCAGAGGGGTGCGTCAGGGTTGGAGGCCACCCAGCCCATCTGCAGATAGATCAGGGGATAATGCGTGATGTAGATGGGGTAGGAAATGCCACCGAGCCATCGGCAGAAGGCGGTGCTGGTGCGACCTTCCGTCACCGAGCCGGCACCCGCGAGGACGATGAGCGGGAAGAGCACAAGGATGCACAGTGCCTGGTATAAGCCGTCCGGAACGCCCTGTTTCCCGCCGATGCACGGCATCGCCAGCAGCACGACGATGGCGAGGGCGCACCATCCGAAGCCGCCCTTCAGATGGATCGGGGAGCCGCTGGGGTTGGATTCGGTCCGATGGGCGGGCAGGATCCGGGAGATGAGCAGGCCGCACAGGAAAGGATAGAGCAGCCGCGTGAACGCGATGTAGATCTGGGCCGGCTCCAGCGACCAGCCGCCGATCACATTGTAATGCGGCGCTTCCAGCAGGCCGAAAACGTTCCACCCCATCGTCAGGTCCAGCGTAAAGAAGGCGCAAACGACGCAGAGGACAGCCAGCGCAGCCTTGGGCAGATGCCGGAAGATGAACGCGTACAGGATATTGCCGATATACTCGAGCGTCAAGGTCCACTGCGGGCCGTTGAAGGAGTTCAACTCGCCCCATCCGCGGATGTCCAGCCCGTTCCCGCAAGGAATCACGAAGAGTCCCATCACGAGGCACAGGGCGAACTTCCAGCCTTCCACCTGCAAGGTCTTCGGGAAAGCGGGTCCGGAGAAGAAGAACAGGGCGGCACCGACCAGCGTGCCCGCGATCACCATCGGATGCAACCGCGTGAGACGCCGTTTGAAGAAGCCCCAGGTGGACATCCGGTCCCAGCGGTCGTCATAGGCGTAGCCCACGACAAAGCCGCTCAGCACGAAGAAGAAATCCACTGCCAGGTAGCCGTGATTCACGATCTGATAAGCCGGACCCTTGGAATAGGTCTCGAAAAGGTGGAAGATGACCACCATGAGGGCGGCCACGCCGCGAAGCCCGTCCAGGATCTCGTAACGGGGCTTGGATGCCAGGTAGACGTCGGTCTTTGCCATATTTAAGCCAGGAACCTGTTTATTTTCTTCATTGATACGAAGTTAGGAATAATCGGCAGAATTACCAATTTTTATCTATCTTTGCTCATGTTCACCAATCATTGATGGAATCATGACGCTGAAAAGACTATCGCTCGCGCTCGCCGCATGGCTGTGCGCTGCGGGGCTGGGAGCCCAGGACTTCCACATCAACTCCTCCGGCTATTTCAACCGCAACGGAGTGGACGTCATGGCATTCGACGACTTCTATCCCGAAGGCCACCAAGGGGGTATTTCTGTGCTGATGAACGGACACCGCGTCGCCAGCAACGGCGACATCCGTTTCGATGCAACTCCCGGTCAGTGGCAGCCCGTCCCGACTTCCCCGAACTGCTGGTGTTCCCGTTCCTGTGGCAGCAGGTCGAGTACGTGATGGGAGGCGGCTCTTCGCACTACATGTTCCTGGTCCTCGCGGCCAAGGACCTGCTTGAGAACTGATAATCAGCCGATTCGGTTTGCATAAAGGGCTGCGCTGACGTGTTGTCGGCGCAGCCCTTTCCTTGTCAAAAACAAGCTCGTCTTTTCAACTTCATTCCAAGGTCAGACAGAAGGGGACAAGCGGCAGTCCCTCGACGCTGTGGATATTGCCAGGGCGGAAGTCCGCCCATCCATAGCGCACAGCCTTGGGCTCCTGGACTTCGTCCACGGCAATGCTGATCGCGCCAAAATTGAAGCGGATGCGGGTCACCGGATACCACACGCCGTCAGCGCCGCAGACCTCGAGCCCTTCAATTTCGTTCACCCGGTCGATTCCGTGCGGGCAGTTCGCGATCCGGACATTGATCTCATTGGCCGGAATCCTGCCCCAAGGACCCATCCGGCCGGCAGAGTCGCCGGTCGGAGGCTGGCGTTTGAACAACGCCACGGCCTCGGGCGATTCGTACGCCACGTTTTTGAAGCCATAATCCCTGTTCAGGGCGATATAGGCCAGGCGGTTGCCGATCGGTTCCTTGCGGCAGGGATGGATGTTGTCCGCCTCGTACGGGGCGACCAGGTCGTTGGTGCAGACGATGGCCGCATTGGGAATCGCCTTGGCGGCATCGTGCTGCGCCTTACGGAGCCGGGCGCCGCTGTCCCCGTTGTCACGGGAATACAGATACGGGGCGATTTCCACCATATAGAAGGGCATGGAGGCATCCGTATCCCCCCAGTCCTTTCTCCACTGGTTCACCAGGTCCGTCATACGGGGCACGAACTCGTTTTCCTTCCCCACGTTGGAGCATCCTTGATACCAGATGAAACCACGGGCCGTATAGCCCTGGAGAGGCACTTCCATGGCATTGTACATCTGGAAAGGCCGGGTGTATCCGACCAGCTTGGCAATTCCTTCCGGGCTGAGGTCTTCCGTACCATAAGATGCGACGGTCTCCCGGGGGAGCCAGCTCTCGACACGGGCCCCTCCCCGCGGGAAAGCGACGATTCCGACGGGAATGTCTAGCACTTCGTTGAGTTTCCGGGCGAAAAAGTAGCCGACGGCGCTCATGTCGGGGATGGTGTTCGGGTCTGCTCCCCACCATCCTTCCGTGTTGCGCACCTCTTCGAGCGGCTCGTCGGTCTGGTCGGCATGGGCATAGAACATCCGGATGCGGTTCCGCGCGGGCGCTTGGGTGACGATTTCACCGTAGCCCTCGATCGGACAATTGTCGAAGCCCTTGATCGGAATCTCCATATTGGACTGGCCGGAAGCCAGCCAAACCTCGCCCACGAGGACGTCCGAGATCACGATCTTGTCCCCATCTCCTTTCACGGAGATGCTATAGACGTCATAACCGGCCTGCGGAGTCTTCAAGTAAGCGGTCCAATGTCCGCGGGCATCGGCCTTCGCAAGATAAGCCTTCCCGTCCCAGGTGGGAGTGACCGTGATGGTGGCGCCTGGCGAGGCATAGCCCCAGACCGCAGCTTCCGCATTCTGTTGAAGGACCATGTGGTCTCCGGTAGGATGCCTGAGGGCGAGTTTGGCGTGCAAGACCGTGGCGGTCAGCAGCAAGGTGGCAAGCAAGATGGTCTTTTTCATAAAGGTCTTCATAGGATCGAAGTCAATTTCGATATGAAATTAGACATTTCCGTGTACGATTCCTAACATTTGTCCAAAATATGTGCGAATTCGTTCAACTTTTTGTACCTTTAACGAACAAGCACAACTCGGGAATGCTAACTGCACCCTGGCCTGGAATCCCGGAGGACATTTCCAGGATGAAGACAAGCGGCTTGCGGCAGCCTTTTCCTGGTGTATCAAAGCGTTGGAGGGCAAGTGAAAGGTTGACGGGAACCCTTGAATTCTGGATTGTCCGGGATCATAGCTATCTTTGTAAAAGACTCCATCGTCATGGATAGGCGCACCTTTCTCAAACGATACGCGCTATGTATGGCGTCATTGCCGCCTGGTCTCCTGATAGGTCAGCCTGCCGTCGCTTCAATGCCGGCAAGGATGCACAGTACCCGACAGCCAGGTCCGTGACGGCGAACCCGGCCATCGCTCCTAAATCGGAAAAGGACGGCTACAGCGCTCCCAGCAGGCTGGTCAGGACCTTCACCGTCGCATTCACATTGGCATCATTCTGCGGGACCTGCTGCGTGCCGTTCGCATAGGCTTTGGTCGCGGACTCGCTGAAGGCGGCCGCCTCATTCCGGGGCATGAACTCGGCCGTATGCATCGGAGGATACTCCTCCTTGTTGTGGGCGTTCAGTACGGGGTCCATTCCGTCATTTGATACTCCTGCCCAACTCGTAGGCCTCGTTGAAGGCAGGCAGGTCCTTGACCTCACCCTTCTTGTCGGCTCCGCCGCCATAGACGCGGCCGCAGCGGCGGATGTCCTTGAAACAGTCGGCGAACCCGTCGAAGACGTCGAAGGCGCGGT
>CAMVPS010000007.1:0-73113 GCA_947169405.1 uncultured Bacteroidales bacterium | reverse complement strand
AGGAACTCACGAACTTCGCCATGGGCGGCCGCGGTCCCCGCATCGTCTCCCCCGAAGTGAAAGACGGCAAGGTCACCTTCCGCCTCAGCGCCAACTACGCCACCCGCGTCCAACTCTCCGGCAACTGGATGGCCAATCCCTGGACCGGCAGCATCGACATGCAGAAGGGTGAAGGTGGCGTCTGGGAGGTCACCATCGACGCCCCGGAACCGGAAATCTACACCTACAACTTCATCGTGGACGGCGTCTCCGTCAACGACCCGCTGAACGACAAGGTCCAGCGTGACGGCACCCGCTACCTGAACATGCTGTTCATCCCCGGCGAGCGCTCCGAGAACTATTACGAGGCCAAGAACCACGGTTCCGTGACCTACCGCTGGTATGACAGCGCGCTCCTGGGCATCTCCCGCCGCATGACCGTGTACACTCCGTACGGCTACGAGAAGAACCCCAAGGCCAAGTATCCCGTCCTCTACCTCCTCCACGGCGGCGGCGGTGACGAGGAAGCCTGGACCTCCATGGGCCGCGCCGCCCAGATCCTGGACAACCTCATCGAGAAGGGCCTCGCGAAGCCGATGATCGTGGTGATGCCGAACGGCAACCCGAACCAGCAGGCCGCCAACACCCTGGGTCTCAGCACCATCCAGATGGACCGTCAGGATCCCAAGTGGCAGAACGCCTACGTGAACAGCCTCGTGAAGGAGATCGTTCCGTTCATCGACAAGGAGTACCGGACCATCGCCAAGGCCGACGGCCGCGCCATCGCGGGCCTGTCGATGGGCGGCGGCCACACCACCTCCGCCACCATCCTCTACCCCGGCGTGTTCAACTACATCTGCCCCCTGAGCTGCGGCATCCGCGAGAGCGACCACCTCGACGCTGACCTCCAGGGCATCAAGAAGGCCGGTTACAAACTGTACTGGATCGGCGTGGGCAAGGAAGACAACATGGCCTACCAGGGCTCCCTCGTGCTGGACAAGCACCTGAACGACCTGGGCATGCCTCACACTCTCTACGTGAGCGACGACGCCCATGTCTGGAAGAACTGGCGCCTGTACCTGAACACCTTCGCCCAGCTGCTGTTCAAGTAGGCTGAAAGAAGAATCAATATATCATATGCCCCTTCTCCGAAATGCGTAGAAGTCGAGCGGCATAGGAAGCCCAGGGAGAATCTTCTTTCTGGGCTTCTTCCAAATATAGATCATAGTACTCGTCAGGAACCCATATATTCACTCGGTCGGCATCGCCAAATGATTCGATTCCTATTTCCGGAGGAGTCCCGAGCAGCGTCACTTTCAATCGGCTCCATGAATCATAGGGGCATAACGCTCCGTCGCCTATGGTTCGGACGTTCGCAGGAATGGTAATCTCCCACAGTTGTATGTTAGCCAGACAGTGCGGCTGCAACTCTTTGACTGCAGTAAAATACTGAAACTCATGAAAGGTGTTCACTTGTTTAAGCGGTCCGCCGGCATAGTGAGACGGACAGCCGATAGAAGTGGCTGCCGCGGCTTCTTCAAAGCAAAGTTCGCCATCTCCGTCTGTATCCCACTCATCACAAAGGAATCCCCGCAAGTTTGCAAAAACAAAATGGATATAAGGCTTTTTTACGATGATGCTGCAAGTAGCCGACTTAACGCCGACAGAGACCGTCACATCGGCAGTGCCGGGAGAAAGAGCCTTTATATGGCCATCTGCGACGGAAACCACTTCCGGATGGGAAGATGACCATCGAATCGTCGTGTCAATTGCATAATAGGGTCCCCATTCAATAGTTAGGTCATGCTCCTTTCCAACCTCCATTTCCAGGGAATGATCCGAAAGCTCCAGATATTGTACATTTACATCGGGAAGCCGATACATTCTGGCGGGGAAAAACATAGGCTCGTCGATCGTACTGCCTTCAGGATTGGAAAAGCCCATGGCCAGATTGTAACGCCATTTCCGGTCGGACCGCTCATACGCACCTCTGACAAGGGCTTCACCTTCTTTGTACTGTCTGGCATATCCGATCACGATCTCATTTTGATTGTCAAGGGGAGCATACTGGCCTTGATAGCCGCTCGCAGTATGGGACCAGTAGGGGCTCTGGACAAACGAATCGTCTTTGTTCTGGATGAAAACAAGGGCTCCTGTCTTTTTATCAAAACGTGCAATCAGGTTCAAAGGTCTTCCCGGAACGGGAGCGTTGGTAACTGTCATTCTTGAGTAACAGAACTCTTCCCAACCCTTCAACCTGAATGATTCCATCGGTTCCAGTTCAGAAATGGTGATCTTATAATCAGAATAATACTGTGTCTCATGATCCCATGGATACTTCACAGCTTCCGTATATGCCGGCCCGCTCAAGGACCATCGGCCCAACCAACTGTTGTACATTTCCTCGGAATTGTCGATGGATTTGTCGCTGAAAGAAACGTAGACGGGAATCTCTTTGTTTAAAATGCCATACACCAGCAGTCCGTTCGAATCCGTTTTATAGCTTTTCAAACGGGCGGAAACTGTCGCGACACCATATTGGACGGCTGTCACGTTTCCCTCCTCATCAATTCTGACAATGTCTTCGTCAGAGCTGGACCATGTCATTTCATGACTCCTGGAAGCGTATTTCTCGGGTGTGACCGACCAGTCAAGCTTGAAAGTCTTTCCTTCTTTCAAAAAAAGAGAATCCGCTCTCATATGAAGCCTCGGTTCTTCCGATATGACAGCCATATCCGGATTCCAGGCATTGGGCGCCTTTTCGCAGGATGCGAGAAAGATCAGCGCTGAATATATGAGAAACGAAGAATGCTTCATAAGCCATCAGGCTCACTTACAAAAACAACCTATTTCGTAAAACTACTAGTTCCCCATTCCTTGCACAGGTCGAGGACCATCTGAACGTCGGTTTCGTCATATTTCTTGTGCTCCGCGAACCAGGCTTCGATTTCGGCTTTCCTGAAGGGGAAGCACTTGATGCAGTTCTTCTTGTTCCAACGCACAAGGTAGCCGTTGCGGTACAGGTAGGCCGTCTCGGTCATCTTGTAGGGGTACTGCCGGGCGTCGTTGAAACTGACCAGATGGCCGTCGCTCTGCACCATGCCGATTTCCTCGACGGCCGTGGTGCTGCTGGTCATTCCGTAGGAGGAGCTCTTGGTGTCCGTCATCACGGTCACGTCCCGCTTCACGGCCACGTATGCGGCGTCAGAGACAGGATAAAGCCGATAGAAGGCGCCTTCGGCGTGAAGGAAAGTCACATCCGGAAAATTGACCTGCTGAAGGTCTCCGTCGTTGTCCAGCGCCAGTTCCACCCCTTTTTCATCCAGGAAACGGAGGGTTTGGTCCACCGCGCAGATGTTGAACTTGCCGTTGACGTTCCGGTCCTTGAACAGAAGCGTTCCCTGAGTCATTTCGGGCATCAGGTAGAAAACGTCGGCGGGAATGCCGGCGTTCGCCTGCGCGCCCACGTAAGGAGCGGCCAGCAGGAAGGAAAAAAAGAGGAAGATGATTCTTTTCATAGGACAAATGTACAAATTCTTTTTCAAGTGTTTAAATACGAAGAGAATTCTTTTGAATCAGCGGGTTATTCCGTATCTTTGATTCTGGAAAATACCAAAACCACAGTCACCATATGAAAAAGTTTTTCCTTCTGCTCGTCCCGGCCCTCCTGGCGGTCTCGTGCTCTACGAGCCGCGCTCCGCAGGACAAGCTCACCGTCAATGACAAGAAAATCGACCAGCTCATCGCCCAGATGACCTTGGAAGAGAAGGTCAACATGCTGCACTCGAAGACCAACATGTCTTCGGCCGGCGTGGAGCGCCTCGGCATCGCCGACATGCACTATGCCGACGGTCCTTTCGGCATCCGCGAGGAAGGCGTCCCGAACGGTTTCCAGTCCGCGGGTTGGACGCTCGACTCCGCCACCTACTTCCCGACCGGTAGCGCCCTCGCGGCCACCTGGTCCCGGGAGATGGCCTATCTGTATGGCACCGGCATGGGCACGGAAGCCCGCCTCCGCGGCAAGGATGTCATCCTCGGCCCGGCCGTGAACATCCAGCGCCTGCCCGTAGGCGGCCGTACCTATGAGTACCTGTCCGAGGATCCGATCCTCTCCGCCGCCCTCTCCCTGCAGTACACCCTCGGTGTGCAGGACAAGGGCACAGCGGTGTGCATCAAGCACTTCGCCGTGAACAACCAGGAGACCAACCGCGGCTCCGTGGACGCCCAGATCGATGAGCGCACCCTCCGCGAGATCTACCTCAAGCCGTTCGAGAGCGCCGTTGTCGAAGGCGGCGCGATGAGCGTGATGCCGGCCTACAACAAGGTGAACGGCGACTACTGCTCCGAGAACGAGCACCTGCTGAACGAGATCCTCCGCGGCGAGTGGGGCTTCAAGGGCTTCACCGTCTCCGACTGGGGCGGCACGCACAGCACCATGGGCGCCATGCTCCATGGCCTGAACGTCCAGATGACGGGCTCCAACTACCTGGGCCAGCCGGTCATCGACTCCATCAAGGTGGGCAAGCTCACCGAGGAGATGGTCAATGAGAAGGTCAAGCAGATCCTCCGCGTCCGCTACGCCATCGAGGCCATCCCGGACGATGTCGCCAACACCAAGATGACCTCCCAGCCGGAGTGCCAGGACATCGCCAAGCAGGTCGCCGAGAAGTCCATCGTCCTCCTCAAGAACCAGGGTGGTGTGCTCCCAATCGCGAAGAGCGTGAAGAAGATCGCCGTCATCGGCCAGAACGCCGTCCTGAAGACCCAGAGCGGCGGCATGGGCGCCGGTGTCAAGGCGCTCTATGAGGTCACTCCGCTCGAAGGCATCTGCAAGCGCGCCGGCGCCGACATCGAAGTGAAGTATGCCCCTGGTTACAAGAACTTCCCGGGCCGCCGCTGGGGACCTCCGTCCGCCACCGCGAACCCGCTCGAAGCCGCTGCCATCGATGAGGCCGCCGATCCCGACCTCTGCGCCGAGGCCGTCGCCCTCGCCAAGGAAGCCGACCTGGTGATCTTCTTCGGCGGTACCAACAAGAGCATCGAGACCGAAGGCTCCGACCGTCAAAACATCGACCTGCCGACCGGCCAGAACGAGGTCGTCGCCGCCCTCTATGCGGCCAACCCGAACCTCGTGACCGTCCTCATCTCCGGTGGTCCCACCGACCTCCGTCAGCTCGAGCCTGTCTCCCCGGCCATCGTCCAGGGCTGGTGGAACGGCACCGAAGGCGGCACCGCCCTCGCCGAGGTCCTCTTCGGCGACATCGCCCCGTCCGGCAAGCTCCCGTTCACCTTCCCGGCCAAACTTGAGGACTCCCCGGCCTATGCCATGGGTAACTTCCCGGACCCGAACGCCGGCGGAGACCTGTTCTCCCTGATGTACCGCCCTGACGTGCTGAAGATGTCCCGCGAGGAGCGTCAGAAACTCATCGACTCCCTCCCGAAGCCCGTCTCCAAGTACACGGAAGGCTCCCTGGTGGGCTACCGCTGGTTCGACACCAAGAACGTGAAGCCGATGTACGCCTTCGGCCACGGCCTCTCCTATGTGGACTTCGAGTACGGCGCCGTCAAGGCTTCCGCCAAGAAGGATGTCGTGAAGGTGACCTTCAACCTCACCAACAAGGGCGGCATGACCGCCGACGAGGTCGTCCAGCTCTACGTCGCCCGTCCGGAAGCCACCGTCGAGTGGCCGGCGAAGGAGCTCAAGGCCTTCGACCGCGTGACCCTCGCCGCCGGTGAGACCAAGACCGTCACCCTCGAGATCCCCGTGAAGGACCTCCGCTACTGGAACGTCGACAAGAACGCCTGGGACCTGGAGCACGGCAAGCTCGTCCTCCTGCTCGGCGCCGCTTCCGACGACATCCGCCAGCAGGCTGAAGTTACCATCTAATTAAGCGTCATGCGCAGAACTATGATCCTTGGGGCCGCCCTGCTTGCCGCAGCGTGCGGCCCCAGGCCTTCTGCCCAGGTGGAGAAGGTCGAACTGCACACGATCGTGGGCGACTACGGCCTGGAGGCGGACGCCATCGAGATCACCGTGTCCAATCCCCGTTCCCTGAAGGGGTTGAAGGCGGAGGATTTCGACCTCGTGAACAATGTCCCGGCCGCTTTCATCGATGCGGCCACGGGTCAGGCGCCGACGGAATACGCCGACGACGGCATCGTCCTGTCCGTGAACAAGAACGTCCTCCGCATCGAAGCCAAGCCCTTCAACAAGGCCGGCAAGTCGGAAGGCTGGTTTAAACGCATTCCGTGGGAGCTGCACTGCGCCGTGGACTCCGCCCTCAACGTCACCGCCGAGCAGGTCACCGGCGAGCATATCGCCATCCTGGACGACTGCGAGACCGGTTCCTTCACCTTCGGCGGCCTGACGCGGGAGTATATGCTGCACCTGCCGAAGGATGCCGATGGAAAGGTCATCCCGAACGCCCCGCTGCTCGTCTGGCAGATCGGCGGCGGCGAGTATGACAAGGACCTGATGACGGTCGCCACGGCGAACCGCTGCCTGGTTTCCCTGCCCACGGAAGGCATTCCCTGCGCCACCCTCGTGTTCGCCATCGCGAATCCGAACTACTCCTACAGCGCCTCGCTGTATCCGGAGAAGATCGAACTCATCGACCGGAACAACGCCCTCCAGATGGCCTTCATCGACCAACTGATCGCCGAGGGCAAGGTCGATGGCAGCAAACTCTTCTGCGCCGGCGCCTCCTCCGGCGGCGGCTGCACAATGCGCTTCATGATGCAGTTCGCGGACCGCTTCAAGGCGGCCATCCCCTGCTGCGCCATGGACCCGATCGTCCCGATCCACCAGGTCGAGGAGAAGTATCCCGGCCAGTATGCCGACGACGTGGAGAAAGTCTGGCGCGGCGACTGCGTCTACAAGTGGAACGGCACCGACATGGCGCTCGCACCGATGGACATCGACGCCTTCGTGAAGCTTCCGATGTTCTTCGTCCACGCGGAAACCGACCGTACCTGCAAGGTCGCGAGCACCTATGCCTACACCGAGGCCCGCAAGCGCCTGGGCGCCACCGGCGACAAGATGCTCATCTACAGCGACGAAGACCTCATCAGTTGGGGCGTTTCCCCGATGATGGCCCACTTCTCCTGGGTCCCCCTCCTGGACGACTACTCCGACGGCAGTCCGATGAACTGGCTGGTGAAGCAGCTCTAACTGCTTAGCAAATAAGCATATAAACGTAGAGAGGTGCACCGCGCGGTGCACCTCTCTGCATATAACATTCAATCAGTCAGTTACTTGAAAATCAGCGGCACGAACTCGGAGAGGTAGATCCGCCAGTTGCGCCAGATGTGGCCGCCGTCGGTTTCCATGTACTTGTACGGATAGCCGGCAGCGTCCAGTTTTGCGCGGAAGTCGTTGTTGGCCTGGATCAGGAAGTCCGTCTTGCCGATGCCGATCCACAGGAGGGCGGGCTTCTTCGCGAAGTAGGTCGCGAGCTTGCCGTCGATGTTCTCGTAAACCTCCTTATGCGCGGCCTGCTGCTCGGAACCGGTGCCGATCGCGGCGGAAAACATACCGGAGTAGTTGAACATGTCCGGGTTGTTCAGCGTGATGTACAGGGTGTGGAAACCACCCATGGACAGACCGCAGATGGCGCGGCCTTGCTTCTTCGCGATGGTGCGGTAGTGACTGTCAATGAACTTGACCACCTCCGGGAAGGAGGTCTCAAAAGTGCCTTCCATCGTCTGCGGGAGAGACATCGTCGGACGGGTGTAGCCGGTGGAGTTCTCGAGCGGAGCGGCCTCTTGGGAGATGTTGCCGTTCGTGAAGACCACGATCATCGGCTTCGCCTCACCGCGGGCGATGAGGTTGTCGAGGATCTGCGTGGCGCGGCCCTGGGTGACCCAGGCATCCTCGTCACCGCCGATGCCGTGAAGCACATACAGGACGGGATACTTGGCCTTGGGGTTGTTCTCGTAGCCGGCCGGGGTGTACACCGTCAGGCGGCGGTCGAAGCCCGCCGTGGCGGACGGGTACCACACCTTGGACACGGTGCCGTGCGGAACACGGTGGATGGCATAGAGGTCGCTGCGGGCGCCCGCCTCGGGCACCAGCAGGACACTGGTCAGGGAGGCGATGTCGCGGTTGACGAACACGTTGTTCGGGTCGATCATCGACTTGCCGTCCACGTTGAAGGTATAGGTGTACATTTCAGGAGCCACCTTGAAGGGGGTGGTGTACTCCCAGACGCCGTTCTTGCCTTCTTTGAGCACGCCCACACCGGGCGTGTCATAGGACATCTTCTGGCCGTTGAATTCCACTTCCATCTTCTGGGTGGGGAGGAAATCGCCGGTCACTTCCACCCGGACCGCCTTGGGGTCCTGGTAACGGAAGGTGACGGTACCGTCGGCATTGATGACGGGAGATTCCACGTTGGGACCTCCAAAGAGGGCCTGCTGCGCGAAAGCGGTGACGCCGAAGCAAAGGGCGGCCGCTGCGATAAGGATTGTCTTCATTTCGTTGATCAGAGTTTTACGTTTTTCTTGAGCCGGATGTCCTCCGAGGAGGCGCCGACCATCAGTTTTGCACGGCTGTTCCGGAAGGCGAAAGCGTGCTTTTCGCTGTCCCAGAGCTTCAGGTCATCGGCCGGGACCACGATTTCCACGGGGACGGTCTCCCCCGCCTTCACGGCCACGCGTTCGAAGCCGCGGAGGCGCTTGGAAGCGTCGTCATTCTTGAACTTGGCGTACAGTTGGACCACTTCCTCGCCGTCGCGGGAACCGGTGTTCTTGAGGTCGAACTTGACCACATAGTTGCCGCCGTCCTTCCTGACTTTCAGGTGCGAATACTTGAAGGTGGTGTAGCTGAGGCCGAAGCCGAACGGGAAGATGGGCTTCGCCTTGGCGTACATGTAGGTACGGCCGTGACGGATGTCGTAGTCCAGCAGGTTCGGGAGGTCCAGGATGTCCTTCACCCAGGTCTGGGTGAGGCGGCCGGCGGGATTGTAGTCGCCGAACAGGACATCGGCCAGGGCGTTGCCCGTTTCCTGGCTGCACTGCGTCATGTGGACGATGGCGGGGACGTTCTCCGCGGTCCAGTTGATCGCGAACGGGAAGCTGGAAATCAGCGTGACCACGGTGTTGTGGTTCGCCTGCCAGACGACCTTGATGAGGTCCTCGGTCTCCAGCTGGAGGCTGCGGCGGTCCAGGGCCTCGCGGCCGTCACCGGCCACGGTGCCGTAGGCCCAGGGGGCCTGGACGCTCTGCTGGTCCCAGTCGGGGCTCGTGGCAGGGTGGTTGCCCACGCACACGATGCACACGTCGGCCCATTTCGCCAGTTCCTGGGCGGAGCCGTCGGAATCCCAGCGCTGGAACTTCACCTCCACGTCGGTGCCTTCGACCTTGGCCTTGATGCCGTCGAGCGGGCTCACGCGGTAGGCCGGCAGGGCGCCGTACCAGTCCTTGAGGACCTTCTCGGCGCGGTTGCCGAAGACGGCGATCTTCTTGACCTTGGACTTGTCCAGGGGCAGCAGCTTGCCTTCGTTCTTGAGGAGGACGATGGACTTCTGCGTGACCAGGCGGGCCTTGTCCTTGAATTCCTGGCGCTCCCAGGGAATATCTTCCTCGGAACCGAATTCCTGCGCATCATACGGGCATTCCGCGTCCATCAAGCCGAGGCGGAGCATGGTCCGGAGATTGGACTTCGTGCGTTCATTGATGACCTCGTCCGAGAGATAACCGGCGTCATAGGCAGCCTTCACCTGGTTGAAGTTGGAGTCGATGAACCGGCTCAGACCGGCCTCCAGGGCTTTTTTGACGGCGTCGTTCACATCGGTGGCATAACCGTGCATCTCCGGCATGTACATGAACCGGAGGGCGCCGGCGTCGTCCACGATCGTGCCCTTCATCCCCCACTCGTCGATCAGGATCTCCTGGATGAACGGCGCGGCGATGCAAGGGATGCCGTTATAGGCGTTGTAGGCGGTCATCAGGGACATGGCGCCGGCCTTGGCGCCCTTCCAGAAGCCGTAGGAATAGTAGTCGCGGAACTGCTCCTCGTCAAAACGGGAGTCCGTCTTGTACCGATTGTCCTCGTTACTGTTCGCGAGGAAGTGCTTCATCAGGGCCGCACCCCGCCAGTAGGTGGGGTCGTCGCCCTGGATGCCCTTCACCTCGGCGGCGACCATCTCGCCCACGAGATAAGGATCCTCGCCGAAACTCTCCTCGGTGCGGCCCCAGCGCGGGTCGCGGGCGAGGTCGGCATTCGGCGCCCAGAGGACCAGGCACTTCCAGGGATTGTCCTTGGAATAGAAGCGGGCCTCATAGGACATCACGTCGCCGACGATATGGGCCATATCCCGGTCCCAGGTCTCCCCCACGCCGTAGGCCTGCGGGAAGGCGGTGCTGTTTCGGTACTTCGGCTGCGGGCGGCCGGGCCAGTTGCCAAACTGGCCGGCGTTGCCCAGGTTCCTCAGTTCGGCGTCCCCGCCGCGCACGATGCCGTGGATGGCCTCGGTCGCGCCGGGACCGGCGATGCCAAGACGAGGAACGCCCTGTCCGACGATGGTCATGATCTTCTCGTCGACCGTCATCAGGGAAACGGCGTTGTCCAGCCGCTCCTCCTCGGAAAGTTTCGTATCCTGGAAGGGATACTCCTGGGCGTGTAGCACGGCGGTGCCGGTCAAGGCCAGGCACAGGACGAAAGAAATGATGCGTTTCATAAAGTAGTGATTGACAATTCTTTACAAATATACAAACATTCCCGGAATAAAAAGGGGCCGGCCGTAATGGCCGGCCCCGATTCATTGGTTCAGGTTTTTGTCAGCGATCACTTGGCCACATCCGCCACGAAAGTGAGCCCGGAAGAGCAGACAAACTTGTAGACGTTGCCGCTCACATTGGTCACTTCCACGGTTTCACCGGGAGCCACATCCTGACGGGCGCCGTCCACCATGACATAGGAACCGCCGAAGATTCCCCAATCCGGGAAGCTGTAGCCGTTGCAAAGCATGCCCGGCTCGGCGGCATATTCCGTGCTCACGAAGGAACCGACGAAATCAGCGCCGGTAGCGGTCAGCAGTTCGAAGTAGGCCACGATATTGTCGCCCTCTCCGATGGTGATGGAGTGCTTGTCCACACCGGCACCCTGCTCAGTGACCACGTCCTTGGCAGGGACGGCATCTCCTACGTCGTCACCGCCCGGCACATAGTTGGGACCGGCCGCGGCGAACAGGAAGCCGTCGCTGGAGAACTTGAAGGCGCCCGTTCCGACCGCCTCGACGGAAACCGTCACGCCCGGATCGATGAAGACCTTCTCGCCGGCGTCGTTCACATACCAGGAACCGCCGGAGAACGTGCCCCATTCGCCGAAGTCCATGAAGTAACCATTGGCCAGCTGGCCCGCCTCGTGGGCGTACTCGGTGGAGACATAGTCACCGGGCTCGACGTCAGTGGCACCCTCCGCCAGGATGAACTCCAGATAAGCAACCTGCTCACCGGCAGCATCGACGAAGGTGAAAGGATACTTCTTGACACCGGCAACCGCCTCACCGGCCTGCGTCGTGCAATCCATCGGATCGCCGATCGTGTACGTATAGTCAATCGCAACAGGGCCGGAAGGTTTCTTCGGCTTGGTGAGGGCCGGGATCGCGCCTTCAAAGACAACCTCCACGGGATACTCGGCACCCCAGGTGATGGTCCAGATGGTGACATCCTTGTCATCCACCTTCTCTTCGCGGCTGGTCACATCGATCAGGCCGCTGGTGATCTTCTCCGCAGTCGCCTTGCCGCCGGTAACCGTCCAGAGGCAGGTGCCCCAGTCAGGCATGGTGAAAGTCTGGTCACCCCACTCGACCGTAGCGTCGTAACCGATGCCGAACTCGCCGGCATTGACGACACCGCCCTGGGCAGAAGCGCGATACTGGCCATCGTGGAGATAGCCGTCCTCGCTGTACAGGTCGATGGCGATGTACTTGCCTTCGCCCGTCCAGACCTGCTGCCAGTTCTCATCGAAGCCCTGGGAGATTCCTTCGGTTGCCAACTGCATGGTGACCAGCTTGTTATCCTTGTTGGCCTGGGCCTGCTGGAGAACCGTCAGGGCGAGCGGGTCCGGGTCAGCCTGGAAGGGCAGCGTGCCCGTCCAGAAGTACACCTGGTCGCCGAACTGAGCCGTAAACTGATACTTGCCGTCCCGGTTGTTGACCGTGATCCAACCCTCGGAGGGCGTCTGGCCGCCCACTTTCGTCTTGGCGGCGATCGCCTTGCCTATCTCGTCGCCGCCCAGCATATACAGGCCGGGAGCGAGGAAGGCGTCGTAACCCACCAGGGTAGTGGTGAGGTCACTGAACTTCAAGTCGAAATAACGACGGTCTGTGGACCAGGTGGATTCTCCACCGGTGAACGTCATCACTTTGGCGCCGGCAGGTGCCGTGTACAGATCCGTGATCTCATTGACCGTCGTCGGGCCTTCCTTTTCGCAGGAAAGCAGCAGCGCGAGGCCAAAGACCAATAAACTAGATATCTTTTTCATATTGCAGAAAGTCTTTAAGCATTACCACTGGACAGTGTCCCACTGAACCTCTTCGATCTTGGAGAAGTCGGCGGACATCTTGTAGACAGGCGAGAAATTGTAGTACTTGTTCTTCTCCGAGTTGTAGCCGTTGCCTTCAGCCATCGCGCCGATGCGGAAATAGCGGTCCTGCGTCGGATACTTGAACAGGTCGGCCACATCGGGAGAAGTCGTGTCGATCTCGAGGGTGACCAGTTCACCCGGCTGGACGTTCTGCGCCTTGGCGGGCTTGTGGTCCTTGGCCAGGTTCATGCTGTTGGCGCCCACGAAGAGCTGGGTGTTGCCGCAGAAAGCCACGTTGGTGACCTTGTTGGCCCGGTTCGGGTCGCCCAGCTCCACATAGAAGGTGGCAACCAGCTTCTTGGTGGCAGCGTTGTACTCGATCTTCGGATCCTTGACGCGGCAGAACGGCAGGACGCCGATGTCCATCCGGTTCTTGCCTTTCTTGAGTTCGAACGTGTCCTTGCCCGGCTCCGGGTCATAGCAAGGAAGGAGCTTCTGGGTGGAGTACTTGTAAGTGGCGGCAAACACGCGCGTATTGGTGAACTGACCGTCGAAACGGACCATCCAGTACTGACCGCTGTCCCTGCCCGGATAATCCTCGGGGGCGCCTCCCCAGGTCGGGGGGACATACCCTTGCTCATAAACGGTGAGTGCACCGTAGCTGACCGTGGTCACCATCGACCAGGTGGACCAGTCGAATCCCTGGCTCTGGGCCGCTTCGATGCTCATCTTTTCGCCGGTGACCATATCGATGAGGTTGCCGGTCACCTCCGCGTTGGGGCCTTCAAAGCTGTCCAACTGGAAGAAACTGCAGGAAACGGTCGCGGAAAGCGAGGCCAGCAGCACGGCGACGGATATGATAAACTTTTTCATTGCTCGATTCATTTAATTATTCAGGGAGACGGTTGTTGTCCACAATCCGGTTGTTCTTGTAATTCGGAATGCCGCTGTAATAGTTGCCCGTATAGGAGAGGGTGGGGTTGGAACCCCAGTACTTGGACATCGAAACGACAGGCAGAGCACGGAGGAAGATGTAGGATTCCTTGCCGCCGGAGATGTCGGCGAGCGGGATCAGGGTGAGCTTCTTGCCGATGTTCCCCTCTTCCTGGTTCTGGTTGTTGGGATTGTAGTAGCCGCGACGGCGATAAAGGACATTGGCCCACTTGCTCTCGAAGGCGAACTCCACTTTCCACTCGTGGAGGATGTTATCGATGGTGAGAGCGACATCGTCCTTGAAGCCGGCGCGATGACGGACCTCGTTCAGGCACTTGGCGGCCAGGGCCTTGTCGCCCAGACCACTCTCGCAGACGGCCTCGGCATAGGTCAGGAGCACCTCGGCGTAGCGGATGTCGTAGTACGGAGACTGGACGATGTCGCTGCTGGCGTTCTGGTCCATGAACTTGCGGGGCGTGAAGCAGTAGGCGTTGCGGTTGTTGCCGTTCTTGTCGGTGGTCAGGCCCATGAAGGAAGAGTTGTTGATGTCCTTTCCGCCGTAGGCCCAGATGTAATCCTTCTGGGAGGCATCCTTCGCGTTGGCGCCCTTCACATAGAAACTGTAGTTGCCTTCACCATTGGACTTGGCGTTGGGATACACCTCGACGGTGCCGTCGGGCTTCACCATACCGCCCTGCGCATAGTGGATGGCTCCGCGGAATTCGGCGCCGGGATACAGGACCCAGGCCTGGAAGCGGGCGTCCTTCAGGAGGAAGGGCTCGTCGATGGTGTTGTAGTGCTTGTAAGAAGCCACCTTGTCGGCAGTGAACTCAACCTCGGGATCGCTCATATAGACGTTCTCGTCACCGTTCACCAGGGTCTGGATCTTGCCGTCCTTGCGGCCGCGGGTGGTCTCGTCGGTGTAGTAGTCGTACTCGTCGGCGAGGTTCAGCGTGACCGCATAGCTGGCGACACCGGTTCCGGTGTAACCAGAGGCCCACTGGTTGGGCACCCAGTTCTGCGCGCCGTTGGTGTCATCGCCGCCGGTCCGGTAGGAACGGCCGAAGAGGCCCTCATCCTTCTGCCAGGTCTGGAACAGGTTGGTCAGGTTGGTGATGGCGGTCTTGATGTCGGAAGGATCGGCGCCGTAGAGCTTGTAGCCGGAGTCGGCGGCCATCACCTTGGACGCCGCATCGATGGCTTTCTGATAGTAGGCGTTGGCATAGCTCTTCTCCATGTAGGAGAGTTTCTTCTGGACAGCCTCATAGTTGCTGTTCAGCGTGGCACGGTCCCAGTACTTGCTCACGGAAGCGGCCCACAGGGCGGCACGGGCTTCCAGGGCGTAGGCGGAATACCTGGTGGCGCGCATCTCCTGCGTCTGCTTCTCAGGCAGCAGCTGAGCCGCTTCCTCGAACTGATCGAGGACCCAGTCCCAAGTCTCCTTCTCCGTGGAACGCGGAACATACAGCTTGTCCTCCTCCTCGGTACCATAGTACTTGTCGAGAGGTTCTGTCACGATAGGAACGCCACCGTAGATGCGGACACTGGCGAAATAGTAGTAAGCGCGGATGAACAGGGCCTCGCCCTTGTATGCGTCAGCCGCCTTGTCGTCCAGGACGCCCTTCTCGCGGCAATCCTCGACGGCCTGGAGGAACACGTTCACGGCACGGACCTGCGTGTAGTTCCAGAAGCCCGAAACGGTATTCCCGTAGGACGGAAGGTCGCGGGCGCCAGCGCCGAAGAACTGGTTCTTGTCATTGTCGGAAAGGCCGATTCCCGGCAGGGAGGAATACAGGTTGGCCAGCAGGGAAAGCAGGCCGTTCTCCGTGTTCAGGAGGTCTTCGGCCGCCACCTTGCTCAGGTCACCTTCCATGCTGTCGAAAAACTTGTCACAGGAAGAAATCCCGAGAGAGAGTCCGGCAATGAGGATAAAAGCGAATATCTTTTTCATGATCTTGCAGGATTAGAAGTTGAGGTTGAAGCCGAAGCTGTAGGTCTTGTTGATCTGGAATTCACCACCGGCACGACCCTGGTCATTGGATTCCGGATCCACATACTTCAGGTACTTGGAGCAGAAGGTCAGGAGGTTGCCGCCGTTGAAGAACACGCGGGCGCTCTTGATGCCGGCCTTCTTGAGGAAGTTCGGGCTCACACGGTAACCCAGTTCAATGGTCTTCAGACGAAGGTAGGTGGCATCCACGAAGTTGTAGGGCTGGTTGGAGCCATACATCGGGGCGTTGTAGGAGCCGACCTGGCTCAGACGCACGAGGGCCGGCCAGAAGCCTGCGGTCCACTGCGTGGCGGGATCCCAAGGATCGTCGCCGTAGTGGGTCACGTGATAGGCGTCCGTGTACTGCGAAGGCAGGTAGTTGAGGAAGCCGTAGCCGGAATAGGCGCTGAGGCCGTAGCCCTTCCACTTCATCGTGGCGCCGTTGAACAGGAGGCTGAAGTCGAAGTTCTTGTAGCTGCCGCTGATGGTGAGACCGAACTGGAGGGGCGGGTTGCCGCTGCCCCAGGTGTAGTAGACGTCGTCGCTGTCGATATAGCCGTTACCGTTACGGTCTTCAATCTGGTACTGGCCCACGATCAGCCCGCGGTTTCCTTCGCTGGAGCTGAGGGCGGAGTACAGGACCTGGCTGCTGCTGGCCTGGTCGATAGAGGTGAAACGCTCGCCCGTCCAGTGGTAAGTGCTGCCACCGAAGGCGCCGTTCCAGCGGTTGAGCTGGGCGCCCCGCCAGTAGGCCATCTGAGAGCCGTAGCCCGTATTGGTCTTCTCGCTCTCGATGTAGGTCTGGCGATACCGGGAGAAGGTGGCCGTACCCTGGATGCGGTAGGAGAAGTTGCCGATGCTGTTGCGGTGGTAGAGGGTGAGTTCGAGACCCTGGGTCTCGTTGCGGTTCAGGTTCTCCTGAGGGATGGAGACGGCATAGAAATCGGGGAGGTCGACCTTACGCGTGGCGGCCGTACCGATCACCTGACGACGGAACCAGTCGAAAGTACCACCGAACTTGCCCTGCCAGACTTCCCAGTCCACACCGAAGTCCTGCATCCGGACCTTCGCCCAGGTGAGGACCGTGTTGGCCACGGAGTTGTTGGCATAACCGGTCGTGGTCTTTCCATCGGAGAACACCCAGGATCCGCTCCGGGCGTAACCGTTGATGTAGGCGTAGGCGCCGCCCTGCGGGGAACCGGTGAAACCGTCGGACCAGCGGAACTTGAGGTTGTTCACGGCCGGGAAGAGGTTCTTGAAGAATCTTTCCTCGGAGATTCTCCAACCCACGGAGTAGGACGGGAACAGGCTCCAACGCTTGCCCTTCTGGTACATGTAGCTGCCGTCATAACGGCCCATCACCTCCACGAGGTATTTGCCCATGTAGTTGTAGTTGATACGGCCGATGTAACCGGCGGTGCGGTTGGTGGAACGGGTACCCTGGTTGCTGCTGCGGGAATCAAGCAGACCCTGGTTGATCACATCGTGCGTATAGAGGAACTGCTCCTTGTCGGGGCCATAGTAGCGGGAGGCGCCGACCATCGCATTGGTGATGCTGGTCAGTTCGCCACCGAGCATCGCAGACACATTGTGACGGCCGAACTGACGGTCGAACAGGGCCTGGACACGGCCGTAGATGCGGGTGTTGTCGTTCCACATCTCGGCATACTCGGTCTCGTTACGGGCGTTGGCCCAAGTGTAGGCCGGCGCATCCGTCATATAATCGTAGAGGATGAAGCTCTTCACCAGGGTGCGCTGCTTGCTGCGGCCGAAGTCGTAGGCGCCGGTGGCCTGGAACTTGAGCCCCTTCAGGAACGGAGCCTCATAGGTAAAATCGACGGTGTTGCTGAAGTCCTTGCGGTCCGTCTTGGTGAAACCGGTCGTCTCGGGATCCAGCAGGGCCACCGGGTTGAGGTGCTCCTCCACATCCGTGTAGTGGGAAGGATTGTTCTTGGGGTGAACGCCCACGGTCGGGTTGGACTGATAGATGTAGTAGAAGATGTTCCAGTCCAGGTCGAAGTCGCCCATGCCCTGGTTGGTGCTCTGGCGGAAGTTCGTGGTGTAACGCATCGTGAGTTCCGGGAGGAGCTTCACGGACACGTTACCATTGAAGCCATAACGCTTGTAGCCGTAGGCTTCGCCCTTCAGGATGGGGTTATCGTCGGCGTAGCTGCCACCGAAGTAGTAGTTCACCAGGTCGTTGCCGCCCATGATGGAGACGTTGTACTGCTGGTTGAAAGCAGCCTTCCGGTAAACCTCATTGTACCAGTCGGTGTAGATGGCATCGTGGACCTTGCCCTCGGCGTCCGTCCAAGTCTCGGCGCCGCTCTCGTAAGCGGCGATCTGCGCATCGGCCCAGCGGTGGCCCATCTTGCCCACGTCGGACATGGCATTCTCCCACTTCATGAAGGAGGTCCAGCTTTCCACCTTGCGGGGGACGACGGGCTGGGCGAAGCTCAGGTTGGCGCTGAAGTTCACGCTCGGCTTCTTCACCTGGCCCTTCTTGGTGGTGATGAGGATCACGCCGTTCTGGGCGCCGAGACCGTAGATGGTCGCGGAAGCGTCCTTCAGGACGGAGATGCTCTCGATGTCCTCGGGGTTCAGTTCCTGCAGGACGGAGAGGTCGGTGTAGCTTTCAAGTGCGTTGGGATCCTGGTTCCAGGTGGTGGACTTACGGGTACGGGTGGTGGAACGGACGACACCGTCCACGACCACCATCGGGGTACCGAAGCCACGGAGGTTGATTTCGGAGGCGAAGGCGCCCGGCTTGCCGCTGTTCTGGGTGATCAGCAGGCCCGGGATCTTGCCCTGGAGGGCGGCGACACCGTCGGCCGTCTTGGTGGCGGCGATGTCCTCGGAACGGATCTGCGTGATGGCGCCGGTGAGGGACTCCCTCTTCTGGACGCCGTAACCGACGACGACGGTTTCGTTCAGCATTTCTGAGTCTTCCACCAGGATGACATCCATCTTCGCCGTCGCTTTCAGCACGCGGGTTTCGAAACCGATGGACGAGATCTCGAGGAGAGCGTCTGCAGGGACCGAGAGGGTAAAGTTACCGTCGATGTCGGTAGCCGTACCGTTGGTGGTTCCCTGCTGCAGGATGGAGGCGCCGATGATTGGCTCCTTCATCGCATCCGTGACCGTACCGGTCACCGTGATGTTCTGAGCCAGCAACGCCGAGGCGCCGAGAACGAGTCCCAGAGCCACGGACATTGCCCGCTTGAGCAGGTTGGTTTGTCTCATATGGGTTAATGGTTAGTTGGTAGTTGCTACTTGAAGAGCTTCTGGGCGAAGGTGTTCAGGTACAGGCGCCAGTTGGCCCAGACGTGACCGCCCTCGGAGACGAAGAACTCATGGTCGAGGCCCTGCTCGGTGAGGGTCTTGTCCAGGGTCTTGGAGCCTTCGAAGAGGAAGTCGGTGTTGCCGCAGGCGAGGAAGTAGAGCTTCACGCCGGCCTTCTTGAGGGTCGCGACCTGCTCAGGCGTGGCGGAACCGGCGGCGGACAGGGGGCAGATGTAGTCGAACATCTCCGGATAGAGGTTGGAGGCGGTGATGGTGTGGCCGCCGCCCATGGACAGACCGGCGATGGCGCGGGAAGCCGGCTTCGCGATGGCGCGGAAGTTCTTCTCGATGAACGGGACGATCTCCTCGCAGAGGCTGATCACGTAGCCGTTCATGAGCTTGTTGCGCTCGGCCTCGGGCATCTGGGCGAGGGCCTCGCGGTCCCAGCGCATCTGCATCTGCTTCTCGGGGATGCCGAGGGTGCGGGCGGCCGCCTGGTTGGCGTTGCCGTTCGGCATCACGACGATCATCGGCTCGGCCAGGCCCTTCTCGATGAGGTTGTCCAGGATCTGGGCGGTACGGCCCATGGAGGTCCAGGCTTCCTCGTCACCACCGGCGCCGTGCAGGAGGTAGAGGACCGGATACTTCTTTTTAGGGTTGTTCTCGTAGCCGTACGGGGTGTACACCGTCAGACGGCGGTCCATGCCGAGGACGTTGCTGTGATACCAGGGATGGCTCACGGTGCCGTGCTGGGTGGCCTCGTTGTAGTTCTCGGTGCGCTTGCCAGGGACGATGAGCATCGGGAGGAAACGGGTGCCGTCACGCTGGACGTACACGTTCTGCGGGTCGTTCACCGCGACACCGTCCACGACGAAGTTGTAGGTGTAGATTTCCGGCTCCGGGAGCGGAATCTTCACTTCCCAGACGTTGCCGGGACCGCGGAACATGTCGATGGTGCCGCCGTAAGGGTTGGGCATCCAGGAGCCGCTGAGCTTCACGACGGTGGCGTAGTCGGCCTTCAGGCGGAAGGTGACGCTGTCGTTCTGGATCTCCGGGGAGATCACGGGACGCTGGCGGCCGCCGAAGTTGAAGTTGGCCAGTTCCTGCGCGTTCATCGTGCCGGCGATGGCCAGGCAGAGGGCGATGGAGGAAAGGATACGTTTCATGGGTTTTGTGTTTAAAATGGTTTATTGGTTTGTTTAGAATGATTTTCCGACTTTCTGGAGCGTCTTGGGCAGGCAGCCCTTCCAGAACGCCCAGTCGTGGGTGCCGTCCCGCTCAACCCAGTCGCAGGTGATGCCGTTCTTGACCATGTGGTCATACAGTTTCTTGGAATCGGCGTTGTTGACCGTCATGTCCGACGTGCCCACCTCGATGGTGAACGCGGGGAAGACCGACTTGTCCGGCGCGGAGGTGATGTTGTTCTTCGGATCCATGCCCCACCAGGAGGCGGCCGGGCTCATCGCATAGGCGTAGGTGAATTTCTGCGGGAACTTGGTGGCATGCCACAGCGTGCCGAAGCCGCCCATGGACAAGCCGGCGATGGCCCGCTTGCCGTTGCAGTGGAAATCGGCCTCGACCTGGGCCATGAGCTCTTTCTCGAAATAATCCTCGTAGCCGTCCCTGACATAGAACTTGTCCAGGCCGTTGGGCATGATGATCACCATGGGGACTCCCCCGCTCTTCTGGTACTGGTCGGCGAGGTAGGCGGCGTTGCCCTTGTCCAGCCAGCAGCGGTTATGGGTGGCGTTCTGGTTGTTGTCCTCATACCCATGCAGCAGGTACAGGAAAGGGTAGGTACTCTTCTCGTCGTATCCGGCCGGAAGCCAGACGGAATAGGTCATGTCGCGGCCCATGGCATTGCTGTGCATCTTCAGGTCCTTCGTGGACGAGGATGCCTTGACGCTTCCGGGATCGAGATTGCCCCAAGGATCGTTGTCCTTGGTCTGGCTGGTGCCGCAGGAAACCATTCCTATCGCAGCCACAAACAGAATGATATGTCTATTCATTATTTAAGTTCGGATTTTACATTGATAATCAATGTCTTGGGATAAGCTTCCCACTCCGGGAGCCCTTCGGCGGACGGGACGCCCGTCTTTGCGAAGTTCGTCCAGGCGCGGCTCACGCGGTGGCCGAGCTCGACGGCGTCGTCTCCCCCACCCGTGAAAGTGCGATGCAGGAGGACGTTGTCGAAGACGAAGGGGATCTCGAGGCAGTGGGTGCTGCCCAGGGCGCCGTCCAGGACGGGCGACTCCCACGTGAACTGATACATAAACACGGGCGCGCAACCCGCGGACGCGCGATCCTGCGCCTGCTTGAGCGCCAGGGGCTTGAAAATGGGATCTTCCTGGTCCCGGGTGAACTCGTTGAAGACCGTGCCGATGATGACGGGGACGTTCTTGGACAGGGCCAGCGCCTCGGCCGCAGCGGGCTGGGCGGGGATGATTTCCCCGTCGACCACGGGCACCTGGCCGAACAGGATGGCGTCCAGGAAGTTGGCCGGGTAGGCGCCGTCCTCCTTCGCTTCTTCCACAACCGTCTTCATCGCCGCATCATAGGCGGCGAGCAGCCGGTCGTAAGGGATGTCGGCGATTTCCTCGATCCGAGCTGGGGTCAGGCCCAGGTTCGCGACCGTGGCCGCGCCGATTCGGCGGGAATACTTGGGAGAAAGGAGATTGGTGATGGAACCGCTCTCAACGATGGCCTTGGAGAACAGTCCCTTCGCGGAAGGCATCGCCATCAGGGTGGACACTTTGCCACCGCCGCCGCTCTGGCCGAAGATGGTCACGTTCGCGGGATCGCCGCCGAAATTGGCGATGTTGTCGCGGACCCACTCCAGTGCCTTGACGATGTCCATCATCCCGAGGTTGCCGCTGTGCGCGTACTTGGCGCCGAAGGCGGACAGGTCCAGGAAACCGAGGACATTGAGCCGATGGTTCAGGGTAACCACCACCACGCCGTGGTCGCGGGCCAGGTTCGTGCCGTCGTAGCAGATGAGTTCCTGGCCAGAGCCTTCACGAAAGCCACCCCCGTGCAACCAAACCATTACGGGGCGTTTCTTCCCGTCATGGATGCCGCCGGTCCACACATTGACCCGGAGGCAGTCCTCGTCGTGGAAACCATCATCCCAGTGCATCGTGAAGGCCTGGTCGTCGGACCACCAGCCGGAACGGGCGGGCGCCGGCGCCGTGGGGCCGAACGCCCGGCTGGGACGGACGTCCGTCCACGGGTCGGGATCGACGGCCGGCGCGAAACGCTCCGCCTTGGCATAAGGAATACCCTTGTAGATGAACACCCCGTCGTCGAGATAACCGGCGACGGGACCGGAAACCGTTTTGACAGTCGTCTGCTTGGCAGAAGTTTCCAGGCTGCCGACGCGCTCGACAATCCTCCGGGACGGCTGTCCGCAGGAGACGACGAGCGTCGCAGCGAGCAAAAGGGCGGGGTTGGGTTTCAGTGTCATAACAAACGGTTTTCTTCCAATGCAAAGTTCAGCAATAACCCGCACAATCCTTTTTTGTGCTTTTCAATAGTTTTCGTATCCGTACTTCGTACCCGCGCATTTGTTCAAACTTCTTTCTATTTGTTCAAAAATGACTATCTTTACGGGGAATAACCGACAAAACACCTATGAAATACAAGTTCCTGACCGGTTTGATCCTCCTGGCCGCCCTCCTGGGCTGCCGGCGCAGCGCACCGCCCGTCTCCGAGCCATCAGGGGCCATCGTCGTGGCCGACCGGCTCTCCAACCAGCGGGTGAACGCCTTCGCCGAGGACGCAGACGGCCATATCTGGATCGCCACCTCCCGCGGACTCAACCGGTTCAGCGTCCACGAGTATCACCAATACTTCAGTGCGGACGATACGCTGGGCCTTCCCGACAACCAGGTGAACGACGTCTTTCGCAGTTCGAACGGAACCATCTGGGCCGCGACGAACAGCGGGGTAGCCCGTCTCACGTCCGAAGGACAGTTCAGATACGTGCCCGCCCCCGGCCGGCCAAACGCCAACCACCTTTGGGAAACCCGGGACGGCAAGCTCCTGATGAGCAATTCCGCCTCGCTGTTCCAATACGACGCGGACGAGGACCGTTTCCGGCCGGTCGTCCGCGACTTCAACGCCTTCAGCCATCCATATGCCGTCCAGGAAGGAAACTTCCTGTGGGTAACCGCCAACGGCGGAACGGTCCTGAACTGCTACAATACCGAAGATTTCTCCCTCACCGCCTCCTATCCTACTTCCCACATCGTCTATCACTTGTGCGACGCCGGAAACGGGGAACTCTGGATGTCCGGCATGGGCCGGATGAGCATCTTCGACACCCGTACCCGAACCTGGAAAGAACTGTCCGAGGCCATCCGGAACGAATCCCGGCTGATGCAGGGCGATGTCGATATCATCTATAACGTCGACGACCGGTCCATCCTGCTGAACGTCATCGGCAAAGGCATGTTCCACTATTACCGGACGACGGAGCGCGTCCTTTTCCAGGACGACGCCGGTTTCCCCTTCGAACTGCCTGACTCGGAAATCCGCACCATCTTCCGGGACAGCGAGCACAATCTGTGGTTCGGTACGACCGACCAGGGATACACGGTCTCCTACCTATACCGGAATCAGTTCAACAGCAACAAGTTCCTGACATCGGCCTTCGCCGGGAAAACAGTGGTGTCCTTGTGCCTGGACCAGGAGCAGCGGCTCTGGATCGCCACGCTCCGCGACGGCCTGTGGCTGTATGACCTGCGCAGGAAAGACCTCCGGTGCGTGGACATCTCCGCCCTGATTCGGAACACCAGCGTGGGCTACAACCGCTGCTCGAAAGTGTTCTGCGACTCCGGCGGCGACCTGTGGCTGTTCTTCCAGGAGAAGTACTGGGTGGTCCGGTGCCGATATGAAGGAGACCGTTTCCAGGTCCTGGACAATCTTTTCGTGCCGAATGTCAGTGCCATCACGGAGGACGGGCAGGGCCGTATCTGGATCGGCGGCATGAGCGCCAACCTGACCCGGTACGACAAGGCCACCCGGGAATCGGCGAACATCACCGTCTGGAACGATTCCGAAACGCCCTTTGTCACCGACTTGGAAACAACGGTGGAGAGCGGAATCGTGGTCGCCGGTCTCAACCGGATGCTGGTCAGCGTCAATCCGTTCACGGACGAGGTGACGGAGTTGGAGATGAGCGACGAGGAAAAGGCGGCCTGCGCCCGCCATTCTGCCCTCCGGGCCACCTGCCTGCTGAAGGACAGCGCCGGGGAGTTCTGGGCCGGGACCACGGCAAACGGCCTGCTCCGGCACTCCAAGCGGGGGGCCGTCACCGCGCCGGTGGACGGGGTTCCCTGCCTGGACATCTGTTCCATCGAGGAAGACCGCCAGGGCAACATCTGGGTGTCCACGATGAACGGACTCGGCAAGTTCGACCGCACCGTCGGCCGGTTCGTCAATTACTTCAAGGAAGACGGCATCGGCGGAGACCAGTTCTCCGAACGGGCCTCCTGCGTCCTGCCGGACGGCACGCTCGTGTTCGGCGGCACCCACGGCCTCACCTGGTTCAACCCGCTGGACGTGCCCCAGAAGCGGTCCGTCCCCCTGGTTTTCGAGGACTTGAAGATCCACAACGTCCTGGTGGAACCCGGCAAGGGCGCCGCCATCGAGCGGGAACTCCGGGACAATCCGGACATCGTCCTCCGCGACGACCAGAACGCCTTCAGCATCTCCTTCGCCGCGCTGGACTTCAGCGGCCTGGAGCGGACGCACTACTTCTACATGATGGAAGGCTACGACCCCAACTGGGTCGATGCGGGGAACGACCACGACGCCTACTATTCGAACCTGCCGGCCGGCGACTACAAGTTCCGGGTCCGCATCACCAACAACAACCAGAGCATCGTCGAAACCGAGAACTCCCTGAACGTCCGGGTGCTGCCGCCCTGGTACGGAACCTGGTGGGCGATCCTGCTGTACATCCTGGTCGGTTTCGTGCTCCTGGCGGGCATCTATCAGCTGACGCGCCGGATCCGCCGCGTCAGGAAGGAAGCGGCCCGGCGCATCCACGAGGCGCGCCGCGAGCGCGAACGCGTGGAGAAGGAAAAGGAGCAGGAGAAGCGGCTGTCGAAGATCCAGATGAACTACTTCTCCAACGTGGCGCACGAGTTCCGCACCCCGCTCACGATGATCGCGGGGCCGGTCTCCCAGCTGGCGGAGTCGGACGGTGTGAAAGGCCAGGACCGCCAGCTCGTGGGCATCATCCAGCGCAACGCCACCTGGATGCTCTCGCTGGTGAACCAGCTCCTGGATTTCAACCGCATCGGTGACAAGAAGCTCCAGCTGCGGGCCGCGCAGGGCGACATCGTCGCGCCGCTGCGGGGCATCGCGGACCTGTTCCGCTTCAACGCCGGCGCCAAGGGCATCGAACTCCAGACCCGCGGTCTGGAGGACACCTTCCCGATGTGGGCCGATGTGGACAAGGTGCAGAAGATCGTGATGAACCTGCTGTCCAACGCGATGAAGTTCACGCCCACGGGCGGTCGGGTGACCCTCTCCTTCGACGTCATCCCGCACGATGAAGCGGCCGCCGCCTTCCCGCTCACGAAGGCCGACACCGACACCCAGTACGCCCTCATCACGGTGGCGGACACGGGTCGCGGCATTCCGGAAGGGGAGCTGGAAAAGATCTTCGAAAGGTTCTATCAAGCGAACAACCAGGGCGATACGCACGGTTCCGGCATCGGTCTGTTCTATGCCCGCGTGCTGGCGGGCCTGCATCACGGCTATATCAAGGCGGCGAACCGCGAAGAAGGCGGCGCCATCTTCAGCCTCGCGCTCCCTGTCAGCGAGAGCTCTTACACCGAGGACGAGCGCACGGAAATCAAGCCGGTGTATGACATCCCCGCCCCGGTCGCGGACGACGCCGCCGCGGCGGCGACGGACGAGGCCGACCGCCAGCGGATTGCCGTCGTGGACGACGACATCGACATCGCCCATTACGTAAAGGTGCTGCTGAGCCCGTACTACAACGTGTCCGTATACTATGACGGCGCTTCCGCCCTGAAGGGGATGGAGGACGAGATCCCCGACCTGGTGATCTCCGACGTCGTGATGCCCGGCATGAGCGGTTACGAGCTGTGCAAGGCCGTCAAGGCGGACCTCCAGCTGAGCCACATCCCCGTCGTGCTGGTCACGGCCAAGGTCGCCGTGGAGAACCAGGTCCAGGGCCTGCGCGAAGGGGCCGACGCCTATGTCACCAAGCCCTTCCAGCCCGCCTATCTGCTCGCCCTCGTGAAGTCCCTGCTGGACAACCGCAAGAAGCTCCACAAGCAGCTCGGCTCCATCACGACGACGGAGGACATCGAGCCCGAGGCGCTCTCCCCGCGCGACGCCGCCTTCATGAAGGAGCTGTACGAGCTGATGGAAAAGGAACTGGCCAACGTGGACCTGGACATCACCCGCATCACGGAGATGATGAAGATCTCCCGCACCAAGTTCTACTACAAGGTGAAGGGCTTGACCGGCGAGAATCCGAGCGTGTTCTTCAAGCGCTACAAGCTCAACCGGGCGGCGGACCTTCTGAAGGAAGGCAAGTACAACATGTCCGAAATCGCCTACATGACCGGCTTCAACACCCTCTCCCACTTCTCCACTTCCTTCAAGAAGCAGTTCGGCGTCCCGCCGTCGGAGTACGGAGGGTAAGGACGAAGAATCAGCTTTCCTTGAACGAAACCACCTTGCCATCTTTCCAGACAAGGTCCACGGTCGTGCCCTTACGGGTACAGAGGCCCTTGATGAAGCCAGCGGGCCAGGCGGAAGGAAGGGCCGGAAGCGGCTGGAGAGTACCGTCCGGGCCGCTGTACAGAAGCATTTCCATCACGCCGGCGCAGCCGCCGAAGTTTCCGTCGATCTGGAAGGGCGAGTGCGCGTCGAAGAGGTTCGGGTAGGTGCCGCCGCCGCGGCGGTAGTCCGGCCCCCGGAAGTTGTCGGGACTCACGTAGCGGAGCAGGCGCCGGTACATCTTGTAGGCGCTCTCGCCGTCGCGGAGCCGGGCGTACAGGTTCACGCGCCAGCCGCAGCTCCAGCCAGTGGTCTCGAATCCCTTGATTTCCAGTGTTTTCAGTGCCGCATCGGCAACGGAACCGGTCACATACTGGTGGCCGGGATACGCGCCGATTAGGTGCGACTGGTGTCGGTGCTGGGGCTCCCAGTCGCGCCAGTCGAAGTACCATTCCTGCAGGTTTCCGGCGGCGCCGACCTGGTAAGGGCGCAGGCGGGCGAGCACGGCGCAGGCCTCGGCGACGAAGTCGTCGTCCAAGGCGAGCTCGCGAGCCGCCGCCACGGCATCCGTGAGGCACTCGCGGATGATGGCGAGGTCCGCCGTGGCGCCGTACAGCGTGGCGCCCGCGAAGCCGTCGGGCGTGATGTAGATGTTCTCCGGCGAGGTGCCGGGCGAGGTGACGAGCTCGCCGTTCTTTTCCACGAGCCAGTCCATACAGAACTCCGCCGCGCCCTTCAGGACGGGATAATCCGCTTCCAAGGCGGCCCGGTCGCGGGTGTAGAGGTAATGCTCCCAAAGGTGGGTGGCCAGCCAGGCGCCGCCCATCGTCCAGTTCGCCCAGGCCGGGTCACCGGTGCCCAGGCCCACGGGCGTGGCCATCGCCCAGATGTCGGAGTTGTGGCCGGCGTTCCAGCCGCGCGTGGCGCCGTAGAGACGGCGCGCGACGGGTGCGCCGTTCTTGCTCAGGTTATGGACGAACGTGCGTAGGACGTTGTGCATATCGCCCAGGCCGGCGGCCTCCGCGGGCCAGTAGTTCTCCTCCAGGTTGATGTTGATGGTGTAGTTGCAGCTCCACGGCGGGTCCATGCTCTCGTTCCAGAGGCCCTGCAGGTTCGCCGGGACACCTTCCGTCCGGGAAGAGGCGATCAGCAGGTACCGGCCGTACTGGTAGTACAGCGCTTCCAGCTCTGGATTGGCCTCGCCACGGTCCGTGTAGCGCTTCAGCTGGACATCGGTGGGCAGGACGCGGACGGAGTCCGGCGTCGCGCCCAGGTCGATGGACACGCGGTCGAAATAGCCCTTGTAATCGGCCTCGTGGCGGGCCTGGAGTCGCGAAAGACCGGCCTCGCGGGCGCGCTGCAAGTTCGCATCGGCCAGGGCCTTGTACGGCTTCCCTTCCTTCACCGGATCCTTGTCGAAGCCGTTGAAACTGGTGGCGTTGACCAGGTAAAGCGTCGCTTCCCGGACGCCGTCCAGCACGAGAGCGCCCTCGGCCGTGGAAACGCCGCCGCCGGAGACATCGGCATACACCCGCGTGCGGAAATGGATGCCACGGGCCGGGTCATACCAGTATTTCTCCGGACTGAGCTGCTTGAAATTGAAATAGTTCGGATAGTTGTGCCACGCGGCGTAGCCGTCCAGAGTCAGGCCTTCCTCCGACGCCGACAACTCGTGCGGGAGGGCCGTTTCCAGGGAAACCCGGGCGTTCACGGGCGCTTCCGAGACGATATGGACGACGATCACCGAGTCCGGCGCCGAGGCGAAGACCTCGCTCCGGAACAGGGCGCCGTCCCGCAAGTACGACGTCGTGGCGACCGCCCGGGACAGGTCCAGCTTCCGCTCATAGGCCGACACGGCGCAGGTGTCATAGTCGATTCGGAGCGTCCCCAGCGGCATATAGCTCTCGCTGAAATGCCCCTGCAGGCCTCGCTGGAGCCGTTCGGCAGCCGCATAGTCCTCGTGGTTCAGGGCCTCGCGGACGGCTTTCAGGGCTTCCGCCCCGTCGCCGGTCAGGCCGAGGGTCACGAGGTCCGGATGCTCCGTCCCTTTGTCCGGCTCGCCGGTCCAGAGGGTGATGTCATTCAGGGACAGATGCTCGTGGACGGGATCGCCGTACACCATCGCGCCCAGGCGGCCGTTGCCCACGGGGAGGGCTTCCTCGAAGAAAGCGGCCGGGCGGTCGTAATGCAGCGTCAATTCGCGCTGCGGGGCGCCCGTGCAGGCCGTCAGGACCAGCAGGAGCGGGAGAAGGCGTTTCATCATTCGACAGGCTTGCTCTCCATCGGCCAGCCGGTGATGGTGGAGACGACGGGGATGAGGGAATAGGCTTTCTTCAGGTGGCCGCTGTAATTCGGATGCCAGGAGGCACCGAGGTCGGCCTCGTTGTTGTGGACCTGGGCGGGCAGGCCGGCGTAGTAGACGTTCGGCAGCCCGCAGGATTCCACCACGCGGCGGATGTAGTCGTGGTGGTCCGGGCTGTGCATCGGGGCGACGCACAGGATGGGATGTCCTTCGCCGTAATGCTCCTTGACGGCCTTCAGCAGCCGGATGTATCCCTCCTGGAAAGCCGAGAAAGCCGGCTGCCGGTTGGTGGAGAAGTCATTGGTTCCCAGATAGATGACCGTGATATCCGGCTTCTTGCCCTCGAATCCCCAGGCAGGTTCCTTCGCCAAGTCGAAAGTCTGGAGATACCGCTGCGGCATATGCCAGCCGCGCCCGGCGTCGTTGTAGTTGCGGTCGATGCCCTGGCCGGAATGGGAGATGTGCAGGACATCCGCCCCGAAGTAGCGGCCCAGGATGTCGGCGTAGGTCTTCGAAGGGTTCTCGTCGGCCGGACGGAACGGGTCCTCGCGGACGCTGTTCTCGGAGCCGTAGCCACAGGTGTAGGAGTCGCCGACGAACTCGATGAGGCGGTCCTTCAGCCCATCGGCCTGAAGGAAGGTTCCCTCGGCCTCAAAGGCCCGGAAGGTCGCCCGCCCCTGCTCGGCCTCCGTACGCTTCTGGATGACGATCCGGTGCGGCTGCGGCTTGCGCTCCTTCTGCCGGAACAGGACGACGGTGGTGTCCCGGTCGATGACGACGACCTTGTCCGGCTCCGCGGACGGCTCCCGGTCGATCCAGACATTGAAATAATCCTTTCCGGTGTCACCGGCCTCCAGGGCCAGGTAGCCGCCCGTGAAGGAAATCCGGGTCACGACGGCGCTCCAGTCGAAGGAGACGGCGCCGGTTTCGGAGACAAGGGTGCGTCCGACGAAGGTGATGCGGCCGTCGGCGGCCGGAACTCGCTCGCGGGCGGCGGCCGGAACGGCCGCGGCGGCGAGCAGCAGGGCGATGAGAATCCGTTTCATAGCCGAAAGATAGTTATTTTTCACGCAGTGTTCAAATTTAAGCGGCTCTTGTTCAAATATCGCCGGGGCGTTGGCGAATCCGGCGTTTCTTTCTTACTTTTACAACAGGAAAACCATTATTCGAACACGATGAAGAGAATCACCCTTCTGCTGGTGGCCACCCTCGCCGCCCTTGCGGCCTCGGCGCAGCCTAAACTGAACAAGAACAACATCGACGAAGTCCTGCAGGCGATGACCCTAGAGGAGAAGGCCACCCTGCTGGTCGGCACCGGCTGGGGCAGCATGGTCGGCGGCCTGACGGGCTCCGACGAGGTCCTGGTCTCCGGCGCCGCCGGCACCACCCGGGCCGTGCCGCGCCTGGGCATCCCGCAGACCGTCCTCTCCGACGGTCCTGCCGGCCTCCGCATCAACCCCACCCGTCCCGGCACGGACAAGACGTTCTACTGCACGGGCTTCCCGGTGGGCACCTCCCTGGCATCGACCTGGAACACGCCGCTGGTGGAAGAACTCACCACCGCGATGGGCGAGGAAGTGAAGGAATACGGGGCGGACGTCCTCCTGGCCCCGGGCATGAACCTGCACCGGAACCCCCTCTGCGGCCGTAATTTCGAGTATTTCTCCGAGGATCCCCTCCTGACCGGCAAGATGGCCGCCGCCTACACCCGCGGCATCCAGTCCAACGGCGTGGGCGTTTCCGTCAAGCATTTCGCCGGCAACAGCCAGGAAACGAACCGCATGGCGAATGACGCCCGCATCAATCCGCGCGCCCTCCGCGAGCTCTACCTCAAGGGCTTCGAGATCGCCGTCAAGGAGTCCGATCCCTGGACCATCATGTCCTCCTACAACCGGATCAACGGTCCCTACACGCAGGCGAACCGCGACCTGCTGTATACCATTCTCCGCAAGGAATGGGGCTTCAAGGGCATCGTGATGACCGACTGGACCGGTCCCCGCAAGACCGTCGAACAGATCGGCGCCATCAACGACCTCCTGGAGCCGGGTATGGACATCTTCATCGGCGAAATCGTCGCCGGCGTCCAGAACGGCACCCTGAAGATCGAAGACGTGGACATGTGCGTCCGCAACATGCTCAACTATATTGTCAAGACCCCTCGTTTCCAGGGCTACAAGTACTCCGACAAGCCGGACCTGGAAGGCCACGCGAAACTCGTCCGCAAGGCGGCTGCCGAAGGCCTGGTCCTCCTGGAGAACAACGGCGTCCTTCCGCTCAAGGGCGTGAAGAAGGTCGCGCTGTACGGCGTGGGCTCCTATGACTTCATCGCCGGCGGCACCGGCTCCGGCAATGTGAACAAGAAATATGTCCGCAACGTGGCCGAAGGCCTGCGGGTCAACGGTTTCGAGGTCGACGAAGGGATCGAGAACTGGTACAAGCAGTACATCGCCCTGCAGAAGACGGAACTCCGGAACAACGCGTCTTCCTCTTCCGTCCTGCTCGGCGAGCCCGTCATCCCCGAGATGAACGTGTCCCGCGGCTTCATCGACAAGACGGTCCCCCAGTCCGACATCGCCATCCTCACGATTTCCCGCAACGCGGGTGAAGGCGGCGACCGCCGGGCCGAAGACGGCGACTGGACGCTGACGGGCGCCGAGCGCAAGCTCCTGCAGGACCTCTGCGACGCCTACCACTATGCCGGCAAGCCGGTCGTCGTGGTGCTGAACATCGGCGGCGTCATCGAAACCGCTTCCTGGAAGAACCTTCCGGATGCCGTGCTGCTTGCCTGGACCCCGGGCCAGGAAGGCGGATACACGGTGGCCGACGTCCTCTGCGGCGCGTCCTATCCCTCCGGAAAACTCCCGATGACCTTCCCGGTCGCCTACTTCGACATCCCGTCCTCCTACAACTTCCCGTTCGACTATGTGGGCGACGGTTCCATGAACCCGTTCGCTTCGAACGAAGAGGATGAGTCCACGAACGAGCTCCTGGCCATGTTCGGCATGGGCCGCGTGAAAAAGCCCAACGTGGACTTCACCGAGTACAAGGAAGGCATCTGGGTGGGGTACCGCTACTTCACCACCGTCGGCAAGAATGTGTCCTATCCGTTCGGCTACGGCCTCTCCTACACGGCCTTCACCTATTCCAAGCCGGCCGTGAAAGTGGCCAAGGACGGTACCGTCACCGCCACCGTCACCGTGACCAACACCGGTTCCTTCGCCGGCAAGGAAGCCGTGCAGCTGTACGTTACCGCTCCGGACGGCGGCCTCGTGAAGCCCGCCTGCGAGCTCCGCGCCTTCGCCAAGACCCGCGAACTGAAGCCCGGCGAGAGCCAGACGCTCACCCTGACCGTGGATCCGTACACCCTCGCTTCCTTCAACGAGGAGACCAGCGCGTGGGAGACCGCCGCCGGCGCCTACACCGCGCACTTCGGCGCCTCCGTCGCCGACATCCGCGCTTCCCTCCCCTTCAAGGTCGCCAAGGCGCAGTCCTGGCCCGTGAACCGCGTGATGCTCCCGAAGGAGCCCGTGCAGGAGATTCACGTGAAATAAGCCGTCCCGGCCAACCCGCTGTAACACAGCGTATTACACAAAACTCCCTGGTGCATTTGTACCAGGGAGTTTCTTTTAACGAGCTGTATGTCAATGACTTGAGCGAGACGGGGGTCAGGCCTCGGAGCGCTTGTTCAGGTTGGTCGTGAGGTACATGATGCCGACAAGCAGGACGAAGAGGAGCAACGTACCGGCCAGGAGGGCGTAGGTCTGCATCTGGAGCAGGATGTAGCTCAGCACATAGGAGACGGCGACGAGGGCGGTCAGGAGCCAGGCCGTCTTGTCGCGGAGGATGCCTCGGAAGTAGCCGAAGAGGGCCGCGACCGTCATCAAGGCCGCGAGGCCGTAGGCCACCGGGAAGCGCATGAATTCGGAGAACGAAAGCACGAGCGCATAGAACAGCACCAAGGACAGGCCGATGACGAGATACTGGACCAGGTCGATCTTCTTCTTTCCGACCAGTTCCACCGCCAGGCCAGCGATGAACACCAGCAGGATCACGAGGATGCCGTACTTGGCGGAACGGGTGGTCTGCTGGTACTGGGTGACGCCCTGGAGCAGGTTCACGCCGAAAGAGGTGTCGTCCGGATTGCCGCGGTTGATCTCGGAGACGGACCAGCGGGCCGTGAAGCCATCCGCCGTTACCTCACGCTCCGACGGGAGGAAGTCGCCGGTGAAAGACGGATCCGGGCAGTTGGAGCGCATTCTGACCTCCGTGGTTTCGCCGTACGGACGGACCATCAGGGAAGAAGATCCCTTTACGCGGTAAGTAAGCCGGAACGGCAGAACCGTCTTTCCATCCATCAGGGCCGTGTCCATGTCGATGGGTTCGGAGAGCGAGGCCTTGGTCTCGGCTTCCGAATAGGGATCGGCCTTGCTGCCCGAGCCGGAATGGAAGGAATAGGATTTCTCCCCCAGCGCAATGTCCACGCTGCCCTCGATGCCCCGGAGGTCGCTCAGCCCCATCGAAACGATCTGTTCCGTGAGCTCTTCCTTCGCGAGATAAGCCGGGATCACGAAATCGCCCGTCACCACGACATCGGCCCCATAGACCATAATGTCGTAGATGGAGCGGTGGAGGGTCTGGGTCTGCGTGTCGATCTCATAGGACAGTTTCCGGGGATAGACCGTCCCGGTGGCCTCCTTCGTCGTTTTCTTCTGGTCCTTGTCGATGACCTCCATCTCGTAGGAGAACTTCAGGACCGGGCCGGTGAGCGTCTGGGCACGGCCCCAGCTGGCGGAGACTTCGAGCCGGCTGGAATCGGCCGCCATCTGGCGGTCCCGGATCTGACCCTGGACCATCGCCAGCGGAATGAGCATCATCAGAGCCAACACGCCCATGAGGGCGATTTTCAGCGGAAGGGAATCTTTCAGTTTCATCAATATTTTCCTTATCTTTGTGGAGATAGCAACCAGCAAAAACAAAGCCATGGCTGACGAAAAGATCATTTTCTCGATGAACGGGGTGGGAAAGGTCCTCCCGCACAACAACAAGGTCATCCTCAAGGACATCTACCTGTCCTTCTTCTACGGGGCGAAAATCGGCATCATCGGTCTCAACGGCTCCGGTAAGTCGACGCTCCTCAAGATCATCGCCGGGGTGGAGAAATCCTTCAAGGGCGAGGTCGTATGGGCGCCCGGCTACACCGTCGGATACCTCGCGCAGGAGCCGGAGATGGACCCGGACAAGACCGTCATCGAGGTGGTCCAGGAGGGCGTGCAGGAAGTGATGGACGTCCTCGCGGAATACAACGACATCTCGATGAAGTTCATGGAGCCGATGGACGACGACGAGATGAACCGCCTCATCGAGCGCCAGGGCGAGCTCACCGAACTCATCGAGCACCTGGACGGCTGGGAGATCGACGCGAAGCTGGAACGGGCGATGGACGCCCTCCAGTGCCCGCCTTCGGACGCGAAGATCCGCACGCTCTCCGGCGGCGAAAGGCGCCGTGTGGCGCTGTGCCGCCTCCTCCTCCAGCAGCCGGACGTCCTCCTGCTGGACGAGCCCACAAACCACCTGGACACCGAGTCCATCCAGTGGCTGGAAGCGCACCTGCAGCAGTACAAGGGCACGGTCATCGCCGTCACGCACGACCGGTACTTCCTGGACAACGTCGCCGGCTGGATCCTGGAGCTGGACCGCGGCGAGGGCATTCCCTGGAAGGGCAACTACTCGTCCTGGCTGGACCAGAAGACGAAGCGCCTCGCAATGGAGGAGAAGCAGGAGTCCAAGCGCCGGAAGACGTTGGAACGCGAGCTGGAATGGGTCCGGATGGCCCCGAAGGCCCGCCAGGCCAAGCAGAAGGCCCGTCTGGGCGCCTACGAGAAACTCGCTTCCGCCGATGTCAAGCAGAAGGAGGCGAACCTCGAGATCTACATCCCCAATGGACCGCACCTCGGCAACAAGGTCATCCGCTTCAACGACGTGTCCAAGGCCTACGACGGCAAGGTGCTGTTCGAGCACCTGACCTTCGAACTGCCGCCGGCCGGCATCGTGGGCGTCATCGGCCCGAACGGCGCCGGCAAGACCACCCTCTTCCGCCTGATCATGGGCATCGAGCAGCCCGACAGCGGCACCATCGAGATCGGCGACACCGTGAAGATCGCGTACGTGGACCAGCAGCACAAGTCCATCGACCCGGACAAGACCGTCTATGAGACCATCGCCGGCAATTCCGAATGGGTGCGGCTCGGGAACCGCGACATCAACGCCCGTTCCTGGGTGTCCCGGTTCAATTTCTCCGGCGCCGACCAGGAAAAGCTGTGCGGCGTCCTCTCCGGCGGCGAGCGGAACCGCCTGCACCTGGCCCTCACCCTGAAGGACGAAGGCAATGTCCTCCTCCTGGACGAACCGACCAACGATGTGGATGTCAACACCATCCGCGCCCTGGAGGAAGGCTTGGACGGCTTCGCGGGCTGCGCCGTCGTAGTGAGCCACGACCGCTGGTTCCTGGACCGCATCGCCACGCACATCCTCGCCTTCGAGGGCGACTCGCAGGTCGTCTTCTTCGACGGCAACTATTCCGAGTACGAGGCCAATAAAAAGATGCGCCTGGGTGATGTGGAGCCCAAGCGCTTCAAATACAAGAAGTTGATGGAGTAATCAACGGTCCAGGACGAGGTCCTGCCGGACTTCCCCGCCCTGCAGGCGGACCCAGGTCCGGAACGGACGGGCGCCCTGCGTGAACTGGAAAACGCGCGCGCCGCTCGGCCCCAGATGGTTATACGTGGTATCGCAACCGCTGAAGCGGCCGTAGATGTAGTACATTTGGCCATAGTCCAGGACGTAGTCGCAGTCGTGGTCGTGGCCGTTGACGATGGCCTGGATGTCGCCCAGCTCCCGCATCTGGGCCAGCAGGCCCGAATTCAGGCGGGACGGGCAGGGCGGCTCGCCGTTCTCGCCGGCGAGGATGTTCCCGCCGTTCGACAGCCCTTCCGTGACTTCGCAAAGCGGAATGTGGAAGAAGGCCAGCGACGGGACGGGGGTTCCGCCATTTTCAGCCGTGAACTTCGCACTATGGTCCCGGTACCATTCCAGCTGGGAGAAGCGGATGTAATCGTAACAGTGGATCTCCTCCTCCCCTTTCAGGATGACGGCGTCCATCGAATCGAACAGGTAGAGCGCCCGGTCCACGCCGCCGGGGCCGGAAAGCGTGATGACATCGTTGGAACAGCCGTATACCCCCTCCTTGGGCGGGAGGTTCACGCAGCCCGGAATCTCCCGGATGACGCGGAACATCTCCTCCCGGGTGGCGCCGAACTGGGAATCGTGGTTTCCGAGGGCGACGGCGAACGGGATGCCCCGGTCCGCGATGGGCTGGAGGATCTCCTGCGCCGAAGGGATGTCCGGATGGCCGAACAGGATGTCGCCCGTATGGATGACGAGGTCGGGACGTTCGGCGTCCAGCATCTCGCGGACGTTGCTGAGGGCCCGCTCGCTGCGGGGGTCGCCGGCGATGTAATGGGTGTCGGTAAACTGAAGGACTTTGAAGGTCCCGTCGGCGCCATAGCGGAAGTCCCGGGCAATCGCCAGCCGGGAGCCGTCTTCGCCTGTTTCCTTCCGCCGGCAACCGGTCAGGACCGGCGCAGCCGTTGCGGCGGCAGTCAGGAAAGCGGCGTTTTTGAGGAATGATCTACGTTTCATAGGCGTTTTCGGTTCTTTCAAATATACGCTTTTTTCCGTAGATTTGTAACAGATGAAAAGCATTTTCGCATTCGCACTGGGCCTGGCCGTCCTTTCCTGCACGCCGGTCTACGACGTCGTCGTGGCCGGCGGCGGCACGGGCGGAACCGCAGCCGCCATCGAGGCGGCGCGCGACGGCGCCCACACCCTCGTCGTGGAGCCGACGCCCTGGCTGGGCGGGATGCTCACGGCGGCCGGGGTGAGCGCCATCGACGGGAACTACCGCCTCCGGGGCGGCCTTTTCGGAGAGTTTACGGACTCCCTTGCGGCCCGCTACGGGGGCTACGAGGCGCTCAAGTCCGGGTGGGTGTCCAACATCCTCTTCAATCCGGCCGTCGGCGCTCAGATCCTTAAAAACATGGCCGACAAGGCAGGCGTCCAGGTCCGTTTCGGGACGGATGCGGAAGAGATTATCCGCCGGAAAACCGGCGGATGGACCCTCCGCCTGTCCGACGGTTCCACGGTCCGGGCCAAAGTCCTCATCGACGGGACCGAACTGGGTGACGTCGCCGAAATAGTGGGCGCGGAAGAGCTCCAGGACCGCGTCAGCGCCCAGGACCTCACCTATGTCGCCATCCTCAAGGAATATGAGGCTCCCGTGCCGATGGAAAAGCCGGAAGGCTACGACATCGACCTGTACCGGAACTCCTGCGACAATCCCCTGGCGGACAACCGGGACGGATTCAATCCGCAGGGGCAGCAGCTCTGGAGCCCGGAAATGATGCTCTCCTACGGCCGGCTGCCGGACGGGCACATCATGCTCAACTGGCCCGTCTGCGCCAACGACTTTTTCGCGGAATACCTGGACATGACGCCCGCGGAACGGGAGGAAGTCGTCCGGAAGGCGAAGCTCCGCACCCTGGGTTTCGTCTATTTCCTGCAGCACGAGCTGGGCTATGACCGGATCGGCATCGCCGACGACGTCTTCCCCACGGAGGACGGACTCCCCTTCTTCCCCTACTACCGGGAGGCGCGGCGCATCGCCGGCGTCGACACGATGACCGTCGAAGCCGCGAAGGATCCCTATCGCTTTGATTTATACACCCGGGCCGTCGCCGTGGGCGACTACCCCGTGGACCATCACCATGTCCAAAACCCCCGGCACGAGGAGCTCTCGCACCTGTGGTTCGGGAAAATCCCGTCCTTCAGCGTGCCGCTGGGCGTGGTCGTTCCCGTGGACGTGGACGACCTCTTGGTGGCCGACAAGGCCATCTCGGTCTCCTGGGAGATGAACGGCGGCACCCGGCTCCAGCCCGTCGTCATGGGCCTGGGACAGGCTGCGGGCGCCCTGGCGGCCATCGCCGTGAAGACCGGACGGCATCCGTCCGAAGTACCGGCCGCCGAAGTGCAGTCCGTCCTGCTGGACCACGGCTGCTACCTCCTTCCCTTCCTGGACCTCAAGCCCTCCGACCCCGGCTTCCGTCAGCTGCAGGAGAAGGGCGTCCGCGGCGAAGTCCGGGGTACCGGCCGCAGCGTGGGATGGGCCAACGAAACCTGGGTCAATCTGCCTGAAGATGAATAAGAGAAACCTCGCCATCGACATGTTCCGGGGGCTGACCATGCTCCTGATGGTCTTTGTCAATGAATTCTGGAAAGTGTTCAATGTTCCCCACTGGCTGGAGCATTTCGCCACGATGGAGGACGGGATGGGCCTTTCCGACATCGTATTTCCCATGTTCCTCTTTGCCATGGGCATGTCCATCCCCTACGCGCTGGAACGCCGCAGGGAGAAGGGCTATTCCACGGAAAGCACGCTGAAACACATCTTCAGCCGCACGCTCGCGCTGCTGGTGATGGGTGCCTTCATCTGCAACCAGGAGTCGCGGGAGATGACCGGAAACCGGGGCCTCTGGGTCCTCCTGATGATCGTGGGCTTTTTCCTCACCTGGAACCAGTATCCCAGGGACTGGAAGCCCGCCCGGTGGCTCAAACTCTCCGGCGTGATCCTCCTCATTGCTCTCGCCCTCTGTTTCCGGTCTACGGACGGAGGCCTCTTCCAGGGCCTCTGGTGGGGAATCCTGGGCCAGATCGGCTGGATGTACCTGTTCTGCGCCCTGGTCTGGCTGCTGTGCCGGGAACGCCCGTGGTTCATTCCGGTCATCTGGGCAGGCCTCTGCCTGGTGAACCTGTCCGTCATCCCCATGCGGGACGGAAGCCAGCTCGTCGGCCCCAACATCCTGGCCGATTTTGCCAATGCGCTCCAGCTTGGAAAGTGCTACGGCCCCATCATGGGCCTCGGCGGCGTCATGCTCACCGTAGCGGACTGGAAGCTTTCCGACCGTTCCAGCGGTCAGCGGATCGGCCTGGGGATTGCTGCTGCGGCCGTCCTTGCCGTCCTGGGGATGGCAGCCCATACCGGCTGGATCGTTTCCAAGAGCCTCGGGACGCTCCCCTGGTGCCTCTTCGTCTGCGCCATTTCCGTGGCCCTGTACACGCTTCTGCGCTATATGGAAAAAAGGGGCTGGACCGGCTGGTTCAAACCCCTTGTTCCTGCGGGAACCGCCACCCTGACGGTGTATATGATTCCCTATCTGTTTGTCGCCCTGTGGGTCTTTGTCAATCCCACCATCCCCGAGTGGCTGACCGGCTGGGTGGGCGTGGGCAAATGCGCCCTCATGGCGGCCGTCTATATCGCCTGCGCCTGGGGATTGACCAAGGCCGGCATCAAGCTCAAAATCTGACGTCCCAGTAATCGAAAGCCCGGATGTGGCAGAGGTCGAAGAGGAAGAATCCGTCGGCCTCTGCCCGGATGGTCTTTTCGATTTCGGGCAGGAGGTCTATCTGCCCTCCGTTTTCAAAACCCTTCTCATTGCCGATATCCGGTCCGGCGTAGAAAGGCACGTCACCGCAGAGCCGTTTCCGGCCCAGGCGGGCGAAACCTTCCATGGTCTTTTCCGTGTCGCCATGGACATTGGCAGCAGGACAATAGGTTCCGAGAAGCATGAAGTCCACGAGGTCCGCCAGGCCCGTCGCCTGATAGTCGGGCGTCGCCCAGGCGAAAGTGGGTTCCTCCTTCGCCAGGTCGTACTTCGGGCTCGTCCAGTTCACGCCGCTCCGGTAATACTCTGAGAACCAGGCACCCACATAGATGCCCAGCGGCAGGTCCTTCCGGACGGAATGCACCTTGTCCACGCACCGGGCCACGAAATCGTGGATCACGCGGCAGCGGAAAGTGAGCCACTCCGTTTCCAGCACGTCCGGCGTCTTGTCCAGGAAGATGTGCCCCGGTTCCGTAAAGACCGGCCAGCGTTCCGGTTCCCGGCCGATATAGGCCGCGAACTGCTCCTTGGCCGTGTCCGTATAGCCGGCGTCCATCGCATAGTCATCATAGCGGCAGCGGTCCATGACGATGCCGTCCAGGCCTTTGTAGGAGGCCAGTTCGCCCAGCATCGTCAGGAGGAAATCCTGCACCTCGGCATTGGCCGGATCCAGGAAACAGCCCCCGCGGACGGCGAAATTGTCCGCCTGGTTCGCCAGGGTGCCGTCGGGAAGCAGGTCCACGGCGCACCAGTTCTTCCGTTCCGGATGGTCGTACACCATCCCGGTGATGAAATTGCTGCCCATCCGCCAGCCTCCGACCATCATGTTCACCCCGGCATGGACCTTGAGGCCCGCCGTATGGCCGGCATCGATGAAGGCCTGGAGATAGTCGAAATCCGCCTTCCGCTGCTTCAGGCCGATTTCCCCGCCGAACCAGGCCGGGACCTTCGTCAGCGCCGGAGCAACGGAACTCTTGAAGAGCACGTCCCCGCAGGTAGGCCGCACGTCCACGACGATGTCCGTGAAACCCATCTGGGCGATACGCTTGCAGTCCGTCGCGATGGAATCCGCATCGTCGGCATAACTGGAGAAGTTGGCCGAAGCATCGATCCAGAGGAAGCGGACAGGCTGCTCCACCCTTCCCTTACAGGCTGTGGTCAGAAAAATGACAGCGAGCCCGAGCCAGAATCCTGTCTTCATTATTAGAAATGAGGCCTTCGGGGTTTTCCGAAGGCCTCTTCACAATTTATAGGGACAATTCAAACTTGCGGTAAGACGAAGCGGCGGCATCCATCAGGTACACCATCAACTTCCCGTCTTCCGCGACAACCCGAACATCGGCATTGCTGCCATACTGCCAATTGCCTTCCGTGGCATAATACTCCTGATCGATAGCCAGTTCAGGCGCACCGGGATTACTGAGTTTCAGGATCCAGAGCTTACCGGGCATGTAGCCGTCCACGACCCCGTCATAATCCCAGTCGGCGAAGGAGAAATAGTTCATGCCGACAATGGCCGCATAGGTTTCGCCTTCATAAGTGAAGACGTCTCCGGCATTGACAGCCCCCTCCCAGGTATAACCGGTCGTGAAGGCAACCTTCCAGCCGTCAGCCGTCATGGCCGGATTGTAATGGACATTATAGTCTCCGACATAACCGGCGAAATAGAAGCCGTTGTTCACGGTCGTTCCGCAGCCCAGCGTCACGGCATGGAAGGAATCCCAAAGGTCTCCGCCGGAGGACGGGGAAACGGCACTGACGGTCGGGGTGTCCGTCGTCGCACCTCCCTTGATTTCCCAGGCGACGGAGTAGGTCCCGCCACCGGCGGCACCGGAAGTCATTGCCAGGACGGCGTCTCCGGTAGCATCGCCTGTCACCCGGGCATTGTCAAGTCCATATCCATAGAAGCCGTCCCGATAGGTCAGGATCGGATTCCCGTAGTTCCCGTCCAGGAAATCGGCTTCGCTCATGACATAGACCTGCAGCGGAATCTGCGCGGCCTCATCCAGCGACCAGTCTTCCTTCAGCGGGAAATTGCCGCCGGTGGTCACGATCACGTGGCCGGCATCATCGTTCGTAATGCCCGTAACATGGGCAACGGGCGCCTCCAGCACCTTCTCCTCATTTCCATTCGAACGGTTGATCAGATGGATTCCCGGAGTGACCGCACCGGGCGAGTACATGGCGAGGTAATCTCCGGCGGTAGCAATCGAAACGCGGGTACTGTTCGGGAAGATGGCCCAGTAGAAATCCTTCGTCCAGGTCTGTTCCAGGGAGGCCAGTCCCTTCTGCTTTACCTGGATCATGGCGCCGTAGTCACTGTAATCCTCGCCCTGGAGGGAGCACCCCATATAGATGTATTCCGTCCGGGGAGAATCCGCATTCTCGGGAATCGTCACGGTGACCACGTTTCCTTCCTTGGTTACCGTAATCCAGTCAGCGTCGGGCGCTTCCGCATAGAATTCCATATTGGTTTCCGCGGTGAAGGTATAGGTGATACCTTCCTTCGGGACCACCAGCGTACCCCAAGGGCCGACTCCCTGCTCGTCCACCAGGTTGAAGAAAGGCTCGAATGCACCCTGATTGACCGTCACGACCTTGGTCAAGGAACCTCCGTCAGAGATGGTCACATGGCCGCTTCGCCCATCCCTTTTGACATTCAGAGGAATCTGTACCGAGACGATGCCGTCTTCCAGGGCCTTGGTGCGGATAATCGTCATCCAGTCTACATCGGCCGTCGCCGTGTAGGACACGTTGGCCCGTACTGGAATCTCGATGGTCGCCCCTCCGTACGGGACTGACACCTCATCCCCGTCCACAAAGAGGCCGTCAAACTGCGACTGCACGATCCTGACGGTCTTTGTGACCGTACCGGAAGTCAGCGTCAGTACGGCTTCACGGGCGGAATAGTCCTTGTTGTCCATGACCGCCAACTTCAACACACCGCTGCCCGTTCCTTTCCGCGTGGCAGGGACGACCCATCCCTCGGAGAGTTCCGTGGTCCAGTCGCCGTTTGAGGTAACGTTGACCAGCGCAATATTGGCTTTGGCCGGCACCAGGATTTCCGTCTCTCCCACTTCCAATTTCGCCGCTTCCTGCGACGTCTTGGTGCAGGCCAGCACGGCGGCTGCACTCAGAAGGATTGCGAAAAATTGTTTCATATACTTGGTTGTTATTTGTTTACAGTTTTCAGGTATGCATCGATCCCGCTTTTGAACGAGGACCAGTAATCATACATCTTGATATGGCAAAGGTCGAAAATGAACAGTCCGTCCGAGGCGCCGAGGCAGGTGGACACGATATCCGGTATCCGGCTGGACTGCCCGCCGTTTTCAAAGCCGCTGCCGTTGCCGATATCCGGGCCTGCGGCGTAAGGGGCCGCACCGTTCAGACGCTTGGCACCCAGCCGGCAAAAGCCCTCCATCGTCCATTCCGAGGACCCGTGGATGCTGTCCACACCGGCATAAGCGCCGAGGAAGATAAAATCCAGATGGTCGGCAAAACCGGCAGCCTGATACTCGGAAGATGCCCACGGATACTCCTGCCTGCAGTTGTAAGAGGGGCTCGCCCAATTCACTCCGGAAGTGTAGTAAGTAGAGTACCATGCGCCCACGTACACACCGAACCGGATATCCGGATTCACCTCGTGCGCCTTGATGGAAGCCTTTTCCACCAGGTCATGGATCGTTTTCACGCGAAAAGAGAGCCATTGGCGCTGGAGCGAGGAAACCGAGGAAGGCAGTGTCGTGGTCCCGGGAGCGAAAATATCAGAAGGCCAGGACGTTACCCGCTGCCCCGCATACTTCTCGAACGCATGCCGGGAGTCATCGGAAAAGTCGCTCTGCAGGCCGCTGTCATCGTACCGGCAGCGATCCAGGACGATACCGTCCAACTCCTTGTAGGCAGCCAGCTCCCCGACCAGTGTGACCACGAAATCCTGTACGGACGGATGGGCCGGATTCAGGAAACGGGGACCGTAATCGGATACGTCCATGCAACTCGTCAAGCCGGAGGAAAGATTCTGCACCGTGCACCAGTCCCGCTTGGAATCATCCGAAAAGACCATTCCTTCGGATCCCAGACCATAAGGGCAGAGATACCCTCCGACAAGCGTGTTGATGGCGGCATTGACCCGGAGTCCGGCCGCATGGCCTTCCTCGATGAAAGCCTGCAGGTAGTCGAAATCCGCCGTCCGCTGCGCCCAGTCGTAGGTCCCCCCCTTCCAACGGTCGATCCGTTTCAGGGCAGGTGCCACGGAAGACTTGAACAGGACATCGCCGGTCGTGGGCCGGACATCCACGATGATGTCAGTGAATCCGGTCCGGGCAATGCGCTCGCAGTCTTTCCGGATATTCTCCCGGCTGTTGCCATAGTCATCGAAGTTGGCGGCGGCGTCAATCCAGACATAGCGCGGCTTTCCCACGATCCCTTCATCCGAAGGATCGGGAACCACCGGGGCCGGATCCGGAGCATCCCACTCGTCATTCCACTGGTATCCATTGTCCGGCTTGCAGCCCGCAAGGGCCGCCAGCAGGAGGACCGCTATGAAAAACCTTCCTTTCATTTCTTTTTCAGCATAATGGTACTGCCGACAGGACGCTGGCTGCCGTCCGATTCCTGGACAGTGGACTTTCCGTCGACAAGCAGGCAGGTGGAGCCTCCCCCATCCAGGTTCAGCGCTTCCGTGCAGCCCAGATCCAGCAGGACCCGGGCCACTTCGCCGGTCGTCAGTCCAGCCACGCCTTCCGTCATCCCGCGTCCTTCACAGACAAACAGGAACAACCGGCCGTCCGAGCAGCCGATGGCCGTCCTCGGATGACGCGCTTCCGGCATCTTGTCGTCAGAGCCGTTTCCATAGAACAGTTCGGCTTTCCAGGAATCGACCACCTTGCCGCCATGGATGAGGACCGGACCGGCGCCGATGGCCGTCGTCGGGGAAAAGACGGAAGCCTTTTCCGGGAACTGGGCATCCGGAGCCTGCAAAGGTGCCGCTTCCCAGGAGTTCTGCGCCGGGGCGCCGTACAGGTAGTGCTGGCCGGATGTTGTGTAATAGGTCCATCCGCAACCCAGCTTTCCGTCTTTCTCATAGAAGACACCCCGGGTAGGATAATAGTAAGTACTCCAGTCCAGGGAGGCATAATTGAGATTGACTCCATACATGCGGCCGGCGCTTACGGCGACGGAGGCATTGTAACGCTTGCCGTCCTCCACGAAGAAGTAGCCGCCATTCATCACGACGGGAGCCTTGGTGGCATCAAATACTTCAGCGGGCGTCTTGAGCGCGTCGGAGGTTCCTTCCGTCCGGGGGTCATCGATGCTCCATACGTCCCATGTAACCATCGAAAGGTCGGCTACTGCGACATAGGCGACGGCCTTCACTCCCTGAAGGGTACCCGGGCCCTTGTACAGCTGGATTCCGTCCGGCAGTCCGGAATAGGAGGCAGACACATTGGTCCACCCCTTCTCCGGAAGTCCCGGATTGGGATCGGCCGCAGGCTGCGGTTCCTCCGGAGTCGCCGGTTCCGTCCACGGCCACTCGGGGACGGGCGTTTCCTTGGAGGAACACCCGCACCCGAGCAGCGTGGCGGACAGAAGGATCAACAGACGTCTCATCGCTTGATACAGTCTGCGGAATAGCCGCCCAGTACCTGGGAGTTATGGTCGTAGTAATATACGTACAACATGAACCCGTCAGCAGAAGGAGCCAGCACCACGTCACCGCTGGCGATGGCATAGGAGCCCGTCTGGAACCAGCCGATGGAAGTATTGGACATCACCAGGGCACCCGTGTCCCCGAAGTCACCGCTCAAGGAGGCAGGGTTGGTAACGTCATACAAGTACAGTCGAGGGCCGATGCCCCAGGCCGGGAAGTGGCTCACGACGAACATCGTCAGATAATTGGCGTTATTGAAACGCTTGCTGTCAAAGTTGTTGCAGTTCCAGCCCCAGCTGTTGCCATCGGACGTACCGGCGGTAGCGCCGTCGGTTCCGTCGGCCTTGAGCCAGTGGATCACGTTGGCGTCATAAGCGGCGCCGAACCAGCCATCGGCCGGATTCACGGATGCACCACAGATGGCGGTACCGTTGACCGGAGCGCTGCCCCAGGCAAGTCCGGTGCCGGCGACATCTTTCACCTCGGCGGAAACGACCTTGCCACCTTCAACTTTCAGTACCCAGAACTTGCTGGATGTGGTGACTCCGTCGATACCCTCCAGCGTGGCCACGATCTGCGCCTCGGACTTCACGTCTCCGATGACACGTATCTTCCGGCCCATCGGCAGGTCTGTCGTATTGGCAAACGTATGGAACAGTACCGGCTCTTCCGTCACGGAAGAAGTGACCCAGAGGGAGAATTCCCCACCGCCGTCCACATGGTTGCTCAGGAGGATATTGCCCGCTTCATCGGAGGTGATACCCGCCGCAGGGGCGCTGCCGAGGGCGATAGTCCCCAGTTTTACACCCGTCAGTTTATTGACATAGACGGGGGCGGAGCCATCTCCCATGCAGATGACCAGGTTGTTACCGGAAACGGCAAGGGTAGGATAGACCAGTTCTGTGTAGGCCGGCATGCCCAGGTTGGACACCGGATCCATGTTGAAGAGCTGCTTGAGGCTGGAAGTATTGAAACCGTAATCGATCTTCTCAGGTACCTCCTTCACCACCGTGTATTCCGTCTTGTCCACGCCGTTTGCGGCAATGACCGTCACCTTGAACCCGTTGTTGTAGTCATGCGGCTCGGAAAGGTCCGGGGTGATGGTCGCATGCGCAGAGCAGGAAGCGGTAGCCACTGCGGCAGAGAGATCGTCCGCACTCACGAGGGACACCTTGTGCTGGTCCTCGTCAATGAGGCCGCTGATCGGCGGATCGACGATGTCAAACGTCAGCAACTGGGCCTTGGAGGAATGTACCCGCTCGCCGGTGATGACGATGTTCCGGGATTTTCCGGAAGCGTCAGTATAGGTAAAATGATTCTCTTCCGTCAAATCCAGGACATTGAGGCCGGGCTCGATCTTGCAGTTGGGCTGCAGTTCGGCTTGTACGCGTGCCTTGATCATATAGATTTCCGTCTCGTCATCGGACGTTTCCGGGTAATAGAACGGGACAGGAATCACGAAGCGCGTCGCTTCCGGATCCGAGATATCCAACTTGGCCATTTCCTGGTCCACGAAAGGACCGAAAGTGAAATAGGCCGTCAGGGATGTGATACCCTGCCTTTCTGCGGTGGGCAGCACATATTCGGGCTGATGGCAGGCTGATGCCGCCAACGCCAGAGACAATATGATAAGGAATTTTTTCATAAGGCTATTTCCATTCGGCATATTGTTCCACGAGGGCATTGCTATTGAGTTCGGAAGACGGCATCGGGAAACGGTACATCTTCTGCGGGAAGTTGCGGTCCTTATCGTCTACCGAAACATAAGAGTATTCAAATTGGCCGGATACCGCGCCGGGGGCTATGCGCAGGCCATGCACCTGATATCCGTTCAGTCCTGTAGGATAAGGCTTGGCCGAATCTTCCCAGCGGCGCAGATCCCAGTACCAGAGTCCTTCGAAAGCCAGCTCCACACGGCGCTCCTGACGGATGGCCGCCCAGAGATCATCTCCGGAAAGGTCGGTATAGGGAAGGCCTACACGGCTGCGGATCTCCTTCACGGCAGCATTGGCGCCGGCGGGATCATTGGTCCGATAGCAGGCTTCAGCCTTGTTCAGAAGGACTTCACCATAACGGAGGATGACGGCAGGCTGGGTGCCCTTCGAGGCATCCCTTCCCGCAAAATCGTGGTTCTCATCCACGCCCTTGCGAAGGTAATAGCCGGTCGTAGTCCGTCCCAAGGGCTGGGTTTCCTTCCGCCACTCGGCCCAGCCGTCCAGTCCGCCCACGTAGGGTTCGATGGTACGTCCTTTCCAGGTGGCGCCGTTATAGAGGATACTCGCCTGGAAACGAGGCTCCAGCAACTTGTACGGAGGCGTTTCCGTCGTCGTACCGTGCCAGGGAGACCAATCCGGGAATCCGCCGGTGGCCAGTTCATAGCTTTCCACCATTTCCTGTGTAGGAGTGGCATAAGCGCCGCCCTGCTGGCCGACGCGGGCAAAATCTCCACCGGGGCTGTAATAGAAGTCGAAGGACTGCATCACATTGTCGGCATAGGAGAAATTGTATTGGAGAATGCTCTCCGTCCCTCCGCCGGCAAAAACGCTGGCATAGTCGCTTTCCAGGCTGTAGCCCAGGGACTTGACGGCATCTGCCGCGGCAATCACCCCTGCATAATCCTTGGCATAGAGAAGGGCACGGGTCGCCAGGGCATAGGCGGCTCCCTTGTCCAGGCGGCCGCGGGCATTGGCCTTCTCGGGAAGGTTCTGCTCCGCGAAAGCGAGGTCATCCTTCACGGCTTTCCAGCCGTCGGCCTCGGGAGAAACGGCCTTGTCCTTGACGATGGCGGTCAGGTCTTCGTCGTAAATGATAATCTCCTTGTACCGCTTGACCAGTTCAAAATACAGCCAGCCGCGGACGAGGCGGAGTTCCGCTTCCAGACGGATCCGGTCGGCCTCGGAGAGGTTGGTGCCCAGGGTATGGAGGTTATAGATGGCTTCATTGGTGCGGCGCAGCGCCCCGTACAGGGAGCCCCACGCACCCATGTACACATCCACATAATTGGCTGTCAGGGTGGATCCGCCGTAGGCGATCTCACTCGGGATGAAGCACATGCTGTTATACAGGTAGGAGCCGTACTTGATCTGGTCCGTCAAGGCATCCGTCATGCCGGCCACACAAGGATAGGTGACATAGATGTCGTAAATGTAGCTGTACACGGAATTGACGGCATACTCGGCCGAGGACACGTCGGCCCACATGACCTTGTCGGAAATGCTGTCCCGCGGGGTCAGGTCCAGAAGTTTGTTGCAGGCGGTGGCAGAAAGCATCGCCACGGCAGAGGCAAGAAGTATGATCTTTTTCATGATGCTGTCTGTTTAGAAGGTTAATGTTATGCCGCCCATGAGGTTGCGCTGCTGCGGATAATAACCGTTGTTCACGCCGGGGGATTCAGGGTCGACACCCTCCGGAAGGCCGTCGATCGTAAAGAGGTTGTTACCCTCGACGAAGAACCGCAGTCCTTCCACGCCGAAACGGTGCGTGAAGTTCTTGGGAAGGGTATAACCCAGCTGGGCGGTCTTGAGGCGGACGTATTTCCCGTCTTTCCACCAGAAACTGGATGCCAGGCCATTGTCTCCGCCATGGCCGGTCGTGGCAAGGGTGAGACGGGGCCAGACGCCCTCCGGATTGTAGATGCTGTACGCTCCTTCCACCAGGAACAGCGGAGAGTTCGCTCCCTCCTTGAATGTCTGGGTCCAAATGGTGTTGTCGTCATAACCGTTGCCGTATGTACCGGTCATGGACACATGGAAGAGAGCGCCGCCGGTGAACTGGAGGTTCATGTCGAAACCGTTCCAGCCCATGTTCACGTTCAGGCCGAAGGTAAGTTCCGGGCGGTTGCTCTTTCCGAAAATACCGCGGTCGTTCCAGTCGATCTTGCCGTCACCGTTCAGGTCCGTGTACTTGATATCGCCCACATTGGGACGGGTGCCGTACCAGGCGGACTTGTCGATCTCGTCCTCCGAACGGTACAGGCCCTCGGCCAACCAGCCCCAATGGGCGCCGTAGGTCGTTCCGGTAACCTTTTGCCATTCAGGGATATTGGGCTGATCCTGATAGACCAGCCAACGGGTCTTGGAATAGGTCAGGGTTGCGCCCATCTCGTAGAAGAAAGGCTTGCCGCCCAAGTCGAAACGGTTCTTATGGGTGATCAGGATGTCGATACCCTTGGCGTCGATGGCGTTCTTATTCACATAGGAAGGATAGTAACCGCCCATGGAAGAAGGCTTTCCGCCGCTGTTGCCCGTAAGGATATCGTAGGTGTAATTGTAGAAGAGATCGATTTCACCGCCCAGGAGTCCACCCCACAGGGTGAAGTCGGTTCCCAAGTTATAGGAAAGGGTCTTTTCCCAGGTGAGTTCACGGTTGGGAATGCCGTTGGTGTAATAGGAAGGCACGGCGCCGGTCCCGTTGTACACGACCTTGCCGCCCTCGGCATACTGGCTCAGGAACATGAAAGCGCTCACATTGTCGCTTCCCAGGAGACCGACGCTGGCACGCAGTTTCAGGTCATCCAGCACGGAAGAGCCCTTCAGGAAATCTTCCTCCGAGATCCTCCATCCCAGGGATGCGGAAGGGAAGAAGCCCCAGCGGGTCTTCGTCATTCCGGCGAACTTATAGGAGCCATCCACGCGGCCCGTGAACTCAGCCAGATACTTTTCAGCGTAGTTGTAGCGGATACGGCCCACGTAACCGGCACTGCGGGAGGCATTGCTGGAGCCGGCCACCGGGCTGGAGGTAGGCGTTCCGTTATTCAGTTCCGGAAGGAGGGCGAACGGAAGGTCCTTCACGTACGCGCTCAAATTATTGGTCTTATAGTCACGCAGTTCTGCGAGAACGAGCCCTTCCACGTTGTGCTTGCCGAAGGAATTGGCATAGGAAAGGCTCACCTGACCGGTCAAGGATTCGGAATACACGGTTCCTTCTCCGAGCTTGATTCCGTCCGCCTGTCCGTTCACGTCCACCTGCGGACCGCTCCACGTCCAGTTCCCATCGGCGGAGCGGATCGGAACCACCGTGTAGTACGGGGTATCCAGGTTCTTGCTGTAAGAATTGGAATTGTCGTAAGAACCGCCGGCTTTCAACTGCAGCCCCTTAATCCAGGGAATATCCCATGCCAGGGATACGTTGGCCTGGGTGCTGAGGCTCTTCGTATTCTTGTAGCCGGACTCGTGGAGGGCGGCCAGCGGGCTGTAAGGATAATAGCGGTTGGTGAGCATCACACCGGTGTAGTAGTCTCCCATCTTCTCCGGAAGATAAGGGGCCATGCCGATGGCCTGGTGCGCGATGGAGAAAAAGGATGTCTCGCCGTTGTTGACGCTGTCGGAACCTCCGGAAGCAAAACGCGGCGTGGTGCGTTTCCCGACAACACCGCTGAGTCCGGCCATGAACGTAAGGTGCTTACCGATCTTGGATTCGATATTGGCACGGAGGTTATAACGGGTATAGTCATATCCCTCGATGTTACCGCTCTGGTCCATGTAACCCGCACCCACGAAGTAACGCACCTTCTCATTGCCGCCCTGCACCGTCACATTGTGCTTCTGGGTGATGCCGGTACCGAAGATCTTCTGGATGTAGTTGACATTGTCCCAGCCGTCGGAGGGATCGCCGTTGGTCATTGCCGCCACATTCTCCTTTGAGAAATAAGGGACGTATTCGCTGGCCGATGCGATGGCGCCGTTCGCCATCTGGTCCATCATCTGGGCCGTATTGTAATAATAGGCGAACTGGGGGCCATCCATGAACTGCGGGAAATTGGCATTCATGGAAGCGCCCACGGAAGCGTTGTAGGTGATATGGACATCGCCCCGGTTGCCTTTCTTGGTCGTGATGATGATCACGCCGCCGGCTGCCTTGAGGCCGTACACCGCAGCGGAAGCACCGTCCTTCAGGACGGAGACGCTTTCGATGTCGGCAGGGTCGATGTCATTGATATTGTCCACCGGGAAGCCGTCCACGACATAGGATACACCGTAAACGGAACCACGGATGCGGAGAGAGGCCTGGTCCAGACCCGGTTCACCTGACTCCTGCACGGAGGAGACACCGGAAAGTTTACCGGCCAGCACCTGGGAGACATTGGTCGCCGGCGCTTTCAGGAGTTCGTCGCCCTTGATGGCCGACACGGCCGCCGTCAGGGTTTCCTTCCTGGCCGTACCGTAGCCGACTACGACGACATCCTCCAGGAACAGGGTATCCTCCTCCAGGATGACGTTGATGGCCGAATGACCGTCGAACTCCCGTTCCCGGGTGGTCAGGCCCAGGCAGGAAAATTCGATGGTGCTGCCCGCGGGGGCACGCAGGGAATAGGTGCCGTCGGGGCCTGTCAATGTGCCGTTGGTGGTGCCCTTCACCAGAACCGTCACGCCGGAAAGCGGTGCGCCCGAAGGGTCGGTCACCTTTCCGCGGAGCGGGTTCTGGGCCCATACCGGCAACAGGGTGGAAAACAAAAACACCAGGCAGGAAAGCAGCAGGGGCAGATAGCTGCAACGCCTTGGTTCGAAAGAAGTTTTCATAGGCAATACAGTTTGTATTAAAATTACGAACTCAAATATAACGATTATTGGCGTAAATGCGATGAATTTTTGAACATTTTTATTAATTTTGACATTGTTAAAATAATTTCTCATGGAGAACCGACGCGAATTCCTCAAAAAGACAGCCGCTGCGACGGCGGCCGCCGTTGCGGCCCCCGCCCTCATGACCGGTTGTAAAACAGTTTCAGAAACAGACCCTTACGGCATTGCACCCGACCCTTCCGTCAAAAGCAATCTCATCGTCCCGAAAGCCGCCGGCCTTCCCATCACCGGCACATTCCTGGACGAGATTTCCCACGACATCCCGCACCAGAACTGGGGCGAACGGGAGTGGGACCGGGACTTCCGCTACATGAAGGCCATCGGCATCGACACGGTCATCGACATCCGCTGCGGCTACCGCAAGTTCATCACCTATCCTTCCCCCTACCTGCTGGGAAAGGGCTGCTACATGCCTTCGGTGGACCTCATCGACATGTTCTGCCGCCTGGCGCAGAAGTATGACATGAAATTCATGCTGGGCCTGTACGACAGCGGAAAGTACTGGGACACCGGCGACATGAGCTACGAGGTGGAAGCCAACAAGTACGTGATCGACGAAGTCTGGGAGCGCTACGGCTCCAAGTACAAGAGCTTCGGCGGCTGGTACATCTCCGGTGAGATTTCCAGGGCTACCAAGGGCGCCATCGAGAGTTTCCGCACCATGGGCCGCCAGTGCAAGGAGGTGAGCGGCGGTCTCCCGACCTTCATTTCCCCCTGGATCGACGGCAAGAAAGCCGTGATGGGAACCGGCAAGATGACCAACGACGAGGCCGTCTCCGTCGCCCAGCACGAGAAGGAATGGAACGAGATCTTCGACGGCATCCACGATTATGTCGATGCCTGCGCTTTCCAGGACGGCCATATCGACTACGACGAACTGGACGCCTTCTTCAGCGTGAACAAGAAACTGGCCGACAAATACGGCATGCAGTGCTGGACCAACGCCGAAAGCTTCGACCGCGACATGCCCATCCACTTCCTGCCCATCAAGTTCGACAAGCTGCGCCTCAAGCTGGAAGCGGCCAAGCGCTGCGGCTACGACAAGGCCATCACTTTCGAATTCAGCCACTTCATGAGCCCGCAGAGCGCCTACCTCCAGGCCGGCCACCTCTACGACCGTTACAAGGAATACTTTGGACTATGAGTAAAGCGATGACCTCCGGGCGCGTCCTTTTCGTCGCCTGCGTAGCCGCCCTCGGCGGCATCCTCTTCGGTTACGACACGGCCGTCATCTCCGGCACCACCCGCATCGTGGCCGACCAGTTCGCCCTGACGGAAATGTCCAAGGGCTGGTATGTGGGCTGCGCCCTCATCGGCTCCATCCTGGGCGTTTCGGTCGCCGGCATGCTCAGCGACTTCCTGGGCCGGAAGAAGACCATGCTCATCTCCGCCCTGATGTTCAGCATCTCCGCCATCGGCTGCGCCGTGTGTGCGGATTTCACGCAACTGGTGATCTACCGCATCATCGGCGGATTCGGCATCGGCGTCGTATCCATCGTCTCTCCGGTCTATATCTCCGAGGTCTCCCCCGCAGAAAAACGCGGCACGATGGTTTCGCTCTACCAACTCGCCGTCACCATCGGCTTCCTCCTCGCCTACCTGATGAACTACCTGGTCCTCAAGGGGGCCGACACTGCATCCACGGACCCTGCCCTGGGCACCCGGATGTTCAATAATGAGTACTGGCGGGGCATGCTGGGCCTGGAGACCATTCCGGACCTGCTGTTCCTCGTCCTGATTTTCTTCATCCCGGAGAGTCCGCGCTGGCTCGCCGTCCGCGGGGAACGGAAGGACAACAGTGAAGAGTGGAAGGCCCTCCGCGAGCCGGGCATCCTGAAAGCCGTGCTCGTAGGCAGCGCCATCGCCATCCTGGGCCAGTTCATGGGCGTGAACGCCGTCCTGTACTACGGTCCCGAGATCTTCCAGGACGCCGGCCTCTCCAGCGAAGGGTCCATGTTCTCCACGGTCCTCGTGGGTGTCGTGAACATGGTCACCACGGTCATCGCGCTCCTGATCATCGACAAGGTGGGACGCAAGCAGCTCGTGTGGTGGGGCGTGGGTGGCATGATCCTATGCCTTGTGGCCATCGGGACCTATTTCGCCTGGGGCCCGCAGCTGGGCCTCGGAACCGGGTTCCTGCTCACCTTCTTCCTGCTCTATGTCTTCTGCACGGCCATCTCCATCAGCGCCGTCGTGTTCGTGCTCCTGAGCGAGATGTACCCCAACCGCGTCCGCGGCCTGGCGATGTCCATCGCCGGCCTCGCCCTGTGGGTAGGCACCTACCTCATCGGCCAGCTCACGCCCTGGATGCTGGAGAATCTCACCCCGGCAGGCACGTTCTTCCTGTTCGCCTTCTGCTGCCTCCCCTACCTGTACATCATGTGGAAGTACATCCCGGAGACCACCGGCAAGACGCTGGAGGAAATCGAGGCCTACTGGAAGAAGTAATCGGTTTTCCGCCAAAAAGTTAGGGATTTCCGATTTTTCTGTCGATATTTATGGTCGGAATCACAAAAAGTCCCTGCTTTATGAAAACCACGCATCTCCTTTTTGCCGCGGCGGCAGCGTTCCTGCTGGCGCTCAGCGCCGCCGCGCAGCCCAAAGAGACCTTCTGCAACCCGCTGGACATCGTCATCGGCCAGGAAAGGGCCTACCGGGGCGGCGAGCCCGTCGTCCTGATCTTCGAGGACGACTACTTCCTGTTCGTCTCGCACCGCAAGGGCTACTGGTACTCCCCCGACTTCAAGAACTGGACGTACGTGGACGCCCCTGACTACCCGGGCGGCGTGGTCTCCGTCGTGGAGATGGACGGCACCCTGTACGGCTGCTCGATGAACAACAAGCGGGTGTTCCGGGCCGTGGACCCGCGCAAGGGCGAATGGGTCCAGGTCGGCACCCTGGACAGCGACCGCTACGGCGACGCGAACCTGTTCTATGACAACGGGCACCTTTACATGTACTACGGCTGGTCCCAAATCATGCCCTTCAAGGTCGTGGAACTGGACAAGACCACCTTCAAGGAGATTTCCGAGCCCAAGGTCCTGTTCTTCGGAGACCACCGCCGGCACGGCTTCGAGAGCCGCCGGAACGAGGATGTGATCTATTCCATCTTCAACGGCCGGCGCGGCTACTTCGAGGAGGAATACCCCTGGATCGAGGGTCCCTGGATGACCAAGCACAATGGGAAGTACTACCTCCAGTACGCCGCCATCGGCCTGGAATTCCTGTCCTATTCGCACGGCGTATACGTGGGCGACTCCCCCACCGGACCGTTCACCTATTCCGAGCATAACCCGCTGACCTTCAAGACCACCGGCTTCGCGGTGGGCGCCGGCCACGGCAGCACCTTCCACGACAAGAACGGCCAGCTCTGGACCATCTGCATGATCCCGGGCAACTACGGCGGCGGACGCGGCTCCGAGCTCGCGATCTACCCGACGGCCGTGGACAAGGAAGGCGTGATGCATTCCGAGACCGCCCTCGGCGACTGGCCGCAGTACTGGCCGGGCTCCCGGAAGGGCCCCGTGGGCGACAACTGGACGGGCTGGAAGCTGCTGTCGCACAAGAAGAAGGTGGAAGTCTCCTCGACCTTCGAGAACTACGCCCCCGCCCAGGGCGTGGACGAGGACTTCATGACCTGCTGGGCCGCGGAAACCGGCGACCCGGGCGAATACTTCTGCGTGGACCTCGGCCAGGTGGCGGACCTCCGCGCCATCCAGGTCAATTTCGACCACATCGGCGCCGCGGCGCCCCAGGGACGCGGTTTCGGCGCCCCGCAGGCCCCGCCGGCGCACTACCAGTGCTACACCGTCGAGGTCTCCGCCGACAAGGCCACCTGGACCAAGGTTGCGGACCAGCCGGACAACAAGCAGGAGTTCCGGCACGTCTACATCGAGCTTCCGAAGCCGGTGAACGCCCGCTACGTCAAGGTCACGAACCTGGGCACGTATGACGGCGCCAAGTTCTGCGTCAAGGACCTCCGCGTGTTCGGCAACCCGGGCGTGGGCAAGTCCACGGTCGTAAAAGGCGTCAAGGTGGTGCGGAACCCCGAAGACCGTCGTGAAGCCACCCTCCTGTGGGATCCGGTCCCGGGCGCGGACGGCTACGTCATCCGCTACGGCATCGACAAGAAGAAGCTCTACAACAGCTACATCGTCTACGACGCCAACTTCTTCAAGCTCCACAGCCTCAACGTGGATCCGGAATACTTCTTCCAGGTGGAATCCTTCGACTGCGGCCTGGACTACTGCCGCGAGAAGACCGAGGCCGTGAACGGCATGGGCGCCGAGGTGGAGATCAACAAGCGCGGCAACGGCAACTTCGGCTACGGCGGCAACGCGATGAGCAAGCGCGTAATGCTCAAGGAAGGGGTCGACGAGTACGTCTTCGAGGGCATCGACCCGGGCCACTGGGTGATCAACCACACCTTCGGCCCCGTCCTCTGGGACGGCGACCTCACGGAGGCGGACCTCATCGGCGAGGGCGAGCCCGGCATCGAAGCGAAGCTCACCGAACTCGGCCACGGCACCACCGTCACCGGCGAACTCCGGATGAAGGTCGTCCGCGGCAAGGACGCCGGCAAGGTGGTCGTGACCATCGTCCACTACTAGCCTTAGAAGGACATAGAAACGAAACGAGACCGTCCGGATGGGCGGTCTCGTTATGTTGATAGGTGTAGTCGAAGGCTTACTGCTCTTCCTTGAGGCGGAGCTGCTGCACGTAGACGGCCTTCTGATGAGCAATGCGATTCTTCACGGAAGGCTTCTCGAAGTTCTTGCGGGCGCGGAGCTCGCGAACGGTACCGGTCTTTTCGAATTTGCGCTTGAATTTCTTCAGGGCTCTCTCGATGTTTTCTCCTTCCTTAATCGGGACAATGATCATGCTTTTACACCTCCTTTTTTCATTGGGACTGCAAAGGTAGCAATAATTTGCTAATCTGCAAGCATCCCGATGAATTTTTCCATTCCCTTCGTGGCGACGTCCTGGATCATGATGATGCGGGGGTCGTGGACGGGGACGTCCTTGGGGTCGATGATGTAGATGGGGATGTCCGGCCGGGCGTAGCGGTACAGGCCGGCGGCGGGATACACCTGCAGGGAGGTGCCCACGATCAGGAGGATGTCCGCCCGGGACACGAGGTCGATGGCCTTCTCGATGTTCGGGACCGCCTCGCCGAAGAAGACGATGTGCGGCCGCAGCTGCGACCCGTTGGGCGCGGTGTCGCCCAGGAAGACCTTGTCATAGCCGATGTCGATGACCTGGTCCGTCCGGTAGTCGCGGTCGTAGTGGCCGTTCTCGGGGCGGACCTTGGTCAGCTCCCCGTGCAGGTGGAGCACCCGCGTGGAGCCGGCGCGCTCGTGGAGGTTGTCCACGTTCTGGGTGACGACATCCACGTCGTAGTCCTTCTCCAGGCCCGCGATGGCGAGGTGCGCGGCGTTGGGCTTGGCATCCCGGAGCTGCTCCCGGCGCTGGTTGTAGAAGTCCAGCACCAGCTTCCGGTTCCGGTACCACCCCTCGATGGAGGCGACATCGTTCACGTCATACTGCTCCCACAGTCCGCCCGTGTCGCGGAAGGTGGCGAATCCGCTCTCGGCGCTGACGCCGGCGCCGGTCAGGACGACAATCTTCTTTTTCATCATTCGGGAAGTTCAAAGTAGTATTTCTTGATCCAGTACTCGAACAGCGGGTCCAGGAATTCCGGCTGGTCCTCGGCGTCGAAGGTCAGGATTTCCTTCTTCATCAGGGCGTCCTTCACGCGCTTGACGTTCGCGGAGGAGTTGAGCCCGTACTTGCGGATGACCTCGGAGGCGCTGAAGCGGGTGTTTCCCTCGGCCGTGGCGCGGAGGAGGTTCACCTGGTGCGTGGTGAGGCCGCATACCATCGCCCGGAAGCGGGGTTCGTGCACGGAAAGCAGGCTGCCGAGGGCGTCGACCAGCACCGGTTCCATGATGTAGCCCTTGGACATCGAGTCGCAGATGGCGGCGAAGTTGTTGATGTACCAGAGGTTGTTCTTGAACAGGCGGCAGGCGCCGATGAGGAGTTCCTTGTCCAGCACCTTGCCGCCGGACAGGAAGCCGCGCACCACGTGGTCCGCGATCTCGCGCTCGTCCACGGAGGAGAGCCGCACGCGGGTGACGTGGCGGTGGAACAGGCGGCTGGTCTCGAAGATCTGCTTCATCGCGTTCACCATCGACCCGCAGAAGATGAAGGAGAAGCCCTTGAGGCCCTGGTCGGCCGCTTCCTTGATGATGGCGTCCAAGGGGCGGAGGATCCGGTCGCCGTCCTCGGTCTCGAGCACGTTCTGGAACTCGTCGACGACCAGCAGCATCGGGGTGCCGCGGTCGGCCGCGAGACGGAACGGAAGCCGCAGGACGGCCTTCACGTCCTCCTCGTCCAGGTCCCAGTTGCGGGAGAGGATCTGGTCGGTATCGGCGAAGGCTTCGGGGTCGAAGACGAAGTGGGTGCCGCCCAGGTAGTCCTGGACGATGCGGGCGTACTCCGTCGGGGCGGACGCCACCATCCGGATGACGGTGGAGCCGTAGCGGGCGAGGAACTCGTCCACGGTGCGGATGTTCAGGACGGAGAACTGGCCCACGGTGAACGCCCGCTGGCCGTAGCGCATGGAATACATCGCCTGCTGGATGAGGGAGGTTTTCCCGGCCTTGGGCGGCTCGTAGAGGACCACGTGCTCGTGCTGGGCGATCAGGTTCGAAAGGACCGTGCATTCGGCTTTCCTGCCGATGAAATTCTTGCCGGTCACGAATTTGTCATACGGAAACGGGGTATCCATAGGCCTGCGGGTAACTAACTTGTTACAAATATAGGAAATCTTAGGGGAAAACGGGCCGGGAAAACAAGAAAAAGTTGTTTTTCCCCCCAGAATGTTTAAATTTGTGCAAGAAAAGCTTTTTCCTATGCGTAAGTTCCTGATATTGATTGCCTTTGTCTGCTGCTCCGTGGCCCTGTACGGCCAGGCGGACACCGTCCGGCTGGGCTATTCGGTGCAAGGGAACGTCGTCGACGCGGTGACCGGACGCCCGATGGAGTCCGTGCACGTCTCCGTGCCCGGCCGCCATTACGCCACCGTCACCAACGCGGACGGCGATTTCACCATCAAATCGGACCGGCCCGTCCCGGAGGTCGTCTTCTCGTACCTCGGCTACCGGACGCTCCGGCAGAAGCCGTCCGGAGGCCCGCTCCGCGTCCGCCTCACACCGGAATCCATGCCCCTCGCGGAAGCGTCCATCATCACCGGCGACCCGCGGGAAATCGTTCAGGAAGCCATCTACCGGATCCAGGACAACTACAGCCGGAACCCGGAGCTGCTGGAATGCTTCTACCGGGAAACCGTCCGCAAGCGGAACCGATACATCTACGTCTCCGAAGCGGTCTCCCGGCTATACAAGACGGGCTATGACGGCACGGTCTACCGCGACCGCGCCGCCCTCGAGAAAAGCCGCGTCCTGCTGAGCCAGCGCCGGACCGACACCCTGAGCGTGAAGATGCAGGGCGGTCCCACGCAGGCCGTCACTTTCGACGTGGTGAAGAATCCCGAAATCCTGTTCGACAAGGACGAGCTGGCCCTGTACGAGTTCGAGATGGGCATGCCCACCTACATCGGCGACCGCCTCCAGTTCGTCATCCACTTCCACCCCGGCTCCAAGCCGGTGGACTGGGCGCTCTACCACGGAACGCTGTACATCGACCGCGAGCTTCTCTCCTTCACCCGCATCGAGATGTCCCTGGACATGACCGACCAGGCCAAGGCCACCCGGATGATGGTCGTCCGGAAGCCCATCTCGCTCCGCCTGGCCCCGCGGGAACTGTCCATCGTCATCAGCTACCGGCTCAAGGACGGCAAGAGCCGGCTGGAGTATTTCCGGTCCACGATGCGCTTCAACTGCGACTGGAAAAAGCGTTTGTTCGCCACTTCCTACGCCGTGGTCAACGAACTCGTCGTCACGGACGTCCGCGAGCCTGCCGTGCCCATCCCGCGCGCCGAGGCTTTCCGCACCGTGGACATTCTCAGCGACAAGGCCGCGGAGTTCCAGGATCCCGACTTCTGGAAGGACTACAACATCATCGAACCCACCGAAAGCCTGGAGCACGCCATCGGCCGGCTCCGGAGAGGGCGGTAATTCGCCCCCAATACGGGGATTTCGTCACATTTTTCCCGCTTTCACCACCTTTATTTGCCGCCCTCTCCCGGGGGCGGTACTTTTGTTTCCGTAACAATCGCGACAACGATGGACCGGACTTTCACCCTCTCTATTCCCGCCCGGATGCGGATCGACAATGCGGCGAACATCTACCCCGCTTCGCTGAGCAGGAACTATGCGTCCCTGTACCGGATGAGCGTCACGCTCACCGAACCCGTGGACCCCACCCTGCTCCAGCAGGCGCTGGAGACCGTGTCCGAACGGATTCCCACCTTCCGGTGCGGGCTCCGTTCCGGCGCGTTCTGGTGGCATCTCCGCCGGATCGACAAGGATCCCGAAGTCAAGCCCGCCGCGCCGCTCAGCCGGTTCCATTTCCGTGACAACGGCGGCTTCCTGTACAAGGTGAGCGCCGAGGGCTGCCGCATCGTCCTGGACGTCTTCCACGCCCTGGCCGACGGCACCGGCTCCGAGACCTTCCTGCTCACCCTCGCAGGGGAATACCTGCGTCTGAAATACGGCCTGTCCATCTCCTATTCCGGCCTCGTGCTGAACCCCGCCGAGGCCCCCGACCCCGCGGAAGTGGAGGACAGCTTCAAGACCGTCTTCTCCGGCCGCAAGGGCGAACTGGAAAAGAACGTTCCCGCCTACCACATCCAAGGCCGCCGGCTGCCCGGCGCGGGTCTCCGCGACATCCGGGTGGTGATGCCGATGGACCGGGTGAAGGCAGTGTGCCGCCGGATGGACTGCAGCGTGACGGACCTCCTCACGGGCCTGATGCTGGACGCGCTCCAGAAGCTGTACCGGGCCGACGACGACCCGAAAAAGTGCAGCGTCGTGAAGGTCAGCGTCCCGGTGAACCTGCGGCCGCGCTACGGCAGCCGCTCCGTGCGGAACTTCTCTTCGTACGTGAACCTCGGGATGGACATCCAGAGCGGCTATCTGCCGCTGGAGCAGCTAGTCCGGCTCGTGAAGATGCAGAAAGAGGCGATGCTGCGCCCGGAGAACCTGGAGCCGAAGATCGCCGCCAACGTGGAGCTGGAAGAAAGCTTCGCCGTCCGCTGCCTGCCGCTCGTGGTGAAAAAGCCCGTCATCGACCTCATCAACAAGCTCCACGGCGACAAATACTGCTCGCAGACCCTGTCCAACCTGGGCCAGGTCCGCGTGCCGGACGAGATGCGCCCGTATGTGACCGAGGTCGACTTCATCCTGGGCCGCCAGCGCGGCAACAGCGGCGCCGTCTCCTGCACGGGCTTCGGGGACAAGCTGTTCCTGCACCTGTCCCGGAACATCTACGGGGCGGAATTCGAGCAGTTGTTCCTGGACCGGGCGGGCCGGCTTGGCCTCCTCTCCGAGGTTTCCCACCACATTCTCGCCTAACAAGGGCTTCGCGCCGAAGATAGTGAAACTTTTTTCACTATCTTTGTTCGTATGAAAGCGCTCCGCATCATCCGGAATTTTGTGCTGGCCCTCCTGGGCCTGGCGCTGCTCCTGCTGGTGGCTTTGCAGATCGTGCTGCGCCCCAAGGTGCTCACCCCCCTCGTGAACCGGTTCGCGGAGCAGTACGTGGAGGGCGGCGAACTTCGGTTCTCGCGGGTCCGCGCCTCGGTGCTCAAGGATTTCCCCTTCCTGAATTTCCGGTTGGACAGCCTGGCGATCGTGTATCCCCACGAGCGGTACGCCTGGTACGACTCCACCTTCGTCGAGACGGGGCGGTTCCCGCTCCTGCAAGCAGGCCGGGCGCCGGTGATGGACACGCTGGCGTCGTTCCGGTCGCTGGAAGCGTCGCTCAATCTCGTCAATCTCCTCAAAAAGACCAGCTACGACATCCGCAGGGTGGAGCTGGACCACCCCCGCATCTTCGCCCACCTCTACGACAGCACGGCCGCGAACTGGCAGATCCTCCGGCTCGGCGACCCGAATGACACGACCGCCTCCGCTCCCCTGCCGCCCATCCGCCTGCACAAGGTCCGCCTGACCGGCCGGCCATACATCGTATATACGGACCAGCAGGACACCCTCCTGGCGATGCTGCGGATGAAACAGCTGCAGTTGGACGGAAAGGTGGACACGTACCGTCTCCCGGACGCCCGGGTGCGGCTCGCCGCGGACAGCCTGTTCGTGAACGGCCGCCTGCCCAAGGACACCCTGGCCCTGGGCCTCGACCGCCTGGAGGCGGAAGGCAAGGACCGCCGCGTCTCCCTCGCGGCGGACGCCAAGGCCTTCCTCTCCCGGCGCACCTCCGGCCGGATGCGGATTCCGGTGCACCTGGAGGCCGATGCGGCCTTCCCGGAGCGGCCGGACGGCATCCTGGAGGCGCAGGTGGAACGCCTGGCCCTGCAGGTCGCGACCATCGACCTGAAAGGCGCCGGCCACGCGGTCTTCCACCCCGACAGCACGGAGATCAAGGCCGATGCCACCATCGAAAAATGCCCCCTGGGCGACCTCCTGAACGAATACAAGGTCAATTTCCCCGCCCTGGGGAAGGTGAAGACCGACGCGGTGCTGGACCTGGACGCCCATTGTGACGGCGTCCTGGCGAAGGGCCGCCTGCCCAAGATCCAGGCCCGTCTGCAGGTGCCGGACGCCTATGTCGATTACGAGGGATTCGGCCGGCGGGGCCAGGTGTCGCTGGACGTCGACGCCCTCACCGACGAGGACCTGAAACTGGACCTGGACCTGAACCGGGTGCTCCTGGACGTCGTGGGCGCCCGCATCGACGTGAAGGGGACGGCGGAGGACGTGACCGGCGAGGATCCCCTCTTCGCCATCGACGGAAAGATCCGCGCCCGGGTGGATTCCCTCACGAAGGCCTTCACGGCCGAAAAGGGCATCACCGGCACCGGCTCCATCACCGCCTCCCTGTACGGGCAGGCGCGGATGTCGCAGTTGAACCTCGCCAAGATCGGGAACGCCGACATCAAGGGAAGCGCGGTCGTCCGCGACCTGTCGGTGGACGACACGAAAGACAAGCTCAAGGCCTGGGTCCGGAAGGCGGATCTCACGCTGGAGACGAAAGGCAACCGCATCGACGACAATATGCGCCGGGGCGCCCGCGTGCTGGCCTTGACCGCCGTCCTGGACACACTGGACGCCACCTACAAGGGCGGGACCTACGTCCGCGGCAAGGACATCGACATCCAGGCGCAGAACTCCGCGGCCATCCTCCGCGGCGGCAAGGAGCTGACCCCGCTGATGGGCGTCCTCAAGGCCGCGAACCTGTCGATGCGGGACGAGGAAGGGACGGCCATCGGCCTGCGCGACAACACGGAGACCTTCCGCGTAACCCCCTCCACCAAGGACTTCCAATCCCCGAAACTGAACCTCACCAGCCAGAGCGTGGGCGTGCGGCTGCGCAGCGGCGCCAACGGCGTCCTGCTGCGAAACTTCAAGTTCGACGTCACGGCGAACAAGCACCAGCTGGCGGAAAGCACGACCCGGCGGATGAACCGTCTGCTGGATTCCCTGCAGCGGGTCTGGCCCGGCGTCCCGCGGGACTCCCTGATGGCGAAATACCGCCAGAGCCACCCCCGGCGCAACTTCCCCGCCTGGATGCAGTCCGATTTCCGGAACCGGGACATCCACGTGAACCTTTCCGACGCCGTCCGGCAGTATTACCGCAACTGGGACTTCTCCGGCAACGTGTCGTTGGAACGGGCGCGCCTGCTCGTGCCCGCCTTCCCGCTGCAGACGCAGATGCTGGACCTGCGCGGCGCGGTGACCAACGACCGGGTGGACCTGAAGAACATCACCGTCGAGGCCGGTGAATCCAACCTGACCGCCCAGGGCACCCTCGGCAACCTGCGCCGCTCGCTGCTGATGCACGGCACGATGGAGCTGGACGCCACGGTCACTTCCGACCACCTGGACGCGAACGAGCTGATGCGGGCGTATGACTATTATGCCCACTATGACCCTCAGCCGTCGATGGAGCGCGCCAGCGACGAGGCCCTCGAGCGGGCGATCGAGACGGTCGAGCTCCCGGACAGCGCGTCTTCCCGCCTCCTGGTGGTCCCGGGCAACCTGAACGCGCGGGTGAGCGTGGAGGCCAGCGACGTCCGGTACGACAGCCTGGAAGTCTCCTGGGCCGCCGCCGACCTGGAAATGAAGCAGCGCACCCTCCAGGTCACGAACGCCCTGGCCGCCACGAATATGGGAGAAATGCATTTCGAGGGCTTCTACGCCACCCGGAGCAAGCGCGACATCAAGACCGGCTTCGACCTGAATCTCGTGGACATCACCGCGGAGAAGGTCATCACCCTGTTCCCGGCGATCGATACGCTGGTGCCGATGCTGCGCTCCTTCGCGGGCGACCTGAACTGCGAGCTCGCCGCCACCGCGGAGATGGACACGACGATGCGGCTGCTGCTCCCGTCCATCGACGGCATCCTCCGGATTTCCGGCAAGGAGCTGTCCATCGACGGAGACTCCCCCGAATTCAAGCGGATCGCCAAGATGCTGGCGTTCAGGGACAAGAACGGGGCCTATGTCCCCGAGATGGGCATCACGGGGATGGTCCGCGACAACGTGATGGAGGTCTTCCCCTTCGTGTTGGGCATCGACCGGTACACCCTGGCCGCGAGCGGCCTGCAGCACCTGGACGAGTCGTTCAGCTACCACCTGTCGGCCATCAAGTCGCCGCTGCTGGTGAAGTTCGGCATCAACATCTGGGGCGACAACTTCGACCACATCAGGTACGGACTGAGCCGGGCGAAATACCGGAACGTCCCCGTGCCCGATTTCAGCCGGCAGCTGGACACCGTGCAGAACAGCCTCCTGGCCTCCATCCACAATGTCTTCGAGCTGGGCGTGGACCAGGTCATCGCCGAAAACAACGCCCAGCGCTACATCCAGGACCGGATGTCGGAGACGGGCTACACCCCCGCGGCCGACACCCTGGCGGCCCCGGCCGCCGTCCGGGACTCCGTCGCCCTGATGACCCGCCGCTTCGAAGCCGCCTCCGCGGAGACGGACAAGGAAGCGCTGAAGGAGGAAGTGCTGGAGGCCATCACAAGCGAAGCTGTGAAATCCGATCCTCCAGTCATTCCAAGCGAAGCGAAGGAATCTGAACCTCTTGTCATTTCGAGCGAAGCCGAGAAATCTGAACCTCCTGTCATTTCGAGCGAAGCCGAGAAATCTGAATCATGAATAGTTTCGAGTATATCGAGGTGTCCGTCCGCCTGGAGCCCTTCTCCGAAGAGACGGCCGAGATGCTGATGGCGGACCTCGCCGAACTGCCGTACGACTCGTTCCTGACGGAGGAGCCAGTCCTGAAGGCCTACATTCCCCTGTCGGAATACCGCCCGGGCGACCTGAAGGTCGTCCTGAGCGGCTATCCCGACGTCGCCGGCTTCGAGGCCGTCCCCATCCAGGGCCAGAACTGGAACAAGGAGTGGGAGAGCCGCTTCGAGCCCATCGTCGTGGACGGAAAGGTCACCATCAAGGCTTCCTTCAACGAGAACGTCCCGCGCACGCGGTTCAACATCTGGATCGACCCGGAAATGGCCTTCGGCACCGGCTCGCACAACACGACCTATATGATGATGCAGCGGATGCTGGGGATCGAGGACCAGATCAAGGGGCACGTGGTCCTGGACATGGGCTGCGGCACCGCCATCCTGGGCATCCTCGCCGCCAAGATGGGCGCGCGGAAGGTCTTCGCGGTCGACATCGACGCGGTCGCCGCCCGCTCCGCCTGGGGCAACGCCCGCTGGAACCGCGTCTCCCGCCGCGTCGAAACCGCCTGCGGCGACGCCTCCCTCCTCCAGATGGGCTCCTATGATGTCATCCTGGCGAACATCCACCGGAACATCCTGCTGGAGGACATGCCCACGTACGTGCGCTCCCTCCGGCACGGCGGACGGCTCCTGATGTCCGGCTTCTACGAGGCCGACATCCCCGCCCTGCAGGAACGCGCCGCCTCCCTCGGCCTCACCTTCGTCGGCCAAACCCTCCGCGACGAATGGGCCTGCGTGGAGTTCGCGAAAAATTGACTATCTTTGCAATCCTTTCCGCGGGTGTGTTGGAATTGGTAGACAACCCAGACTTAGGATCTGGTGGCGCAAGCCGTGGGGGTTCGAGTCCCCCCACCCGTACGATACTATTTTACTAATTGATTTTCAGAGATTTAGATTTCTGAGAAAAGTCAATTTCTGTGAGAATTTTGCATGAGAAAGAGTCCCCTTTCGGCGCGAAACCCAGTTGACTCCCAGATAAGTCCTCGTATTGGAATGTCGATTAATAGTTGTTATATTTGAGACATCAGACATAAAAGGACGATAATCATGAAGAACAAGCCCATTGTCATTGCATTAGCAGCATTAGCAGCAATAGATCTTGTTGTTTTCATATACTTACTGATTTCTTCGCTTTCGAATCCGGATGTCTCTAAAGATGTAATACACTCAGCATTCTTCACCGGCACGATGCTACTTGCCCTTGTTAGCACAATCCTGGCATTCCGCAAAAGGAATGACAGCAAATAGAGAATCGTAATGAAACGTATCAGAATCATACTTTTGCTTCTCATCATCCCCGTTTCCCTACAAGCACAGGCTATCGGACGGGTTTCGTGGGGTTCCAGGGTATTCAGTACTGGTTTTCCGGCGTCCATCCCTGCCGAGTATTTTGAAGATGGTGGTCCCAAAATGAGCAAAGAAAGACGGGAAATCGCTATCAGATGTATAGAAAAGACTTTTGGGAAGGTTAAGGAGTATCAAGAATACTGGGGAGATTGCATTGGGGAACATGTGTTCATCGTGACACTGGATAGCGGGGATGAAATCAGCTTCCATGACGGATGCTTAGGTCAATATGATATTGTCTCCCCCCGCTTCTCTGTCGGAAAGGATTACCTCCGCGGAGGCCTGCGGGTCGGTCAGAAACTCAACCTGAAGAAGAGCCAGGGGGAATGGATCATCCGCCAGAGCGACAGGGATTCTAGCGTCTACTATTTTACTCCAGCATGGAATGATGATGTCGCATACGTCGTCGTGGATGAAAACGGAATCATCCGATCCATCCACAAATTCACGAACGATTGCTGATATCTATTTAAATACCAAGTAGATACACCTCTCTAAAATCGTCAAAAATGGTTCGATAATTGTCCCATTGCCCGCACAAGGCTAATCAACTAATTGATTATCAGAGATTTATATTTCTGAGGAAAGTCAATTTCTGTGAGAATTCTCATTGGAATTCGCCGTCATAATTGATCCTCTTTCCATTCTTTGTCGCACTAGTTCTTTTGGAAAAGTATAGGAATAAGTCTATATTCACAAACTTCTAAATGAATCCATGATAGGCATGAGCAATTCAAGAATAGTGAGACCAATAGAGTTGAAGCAAAAGGATCAACACATGATTGGGATGGCCGTATCACTATTCTTGTTGGCTTTATCTATTGCATTATATCCAATATATAAAAGACCCGCTATCCTGTATTATTCCATATTTGGTACCGTCCTCGCTATTTTGTGTTTTGGTTTTAGTTATTGGGTTGATTCAAAAAAAAACAAAACCGTCTTTAAAATGGATGGAAACGGAGTATACTATTGTGATGAAGATCATGATAAAAAGCCTCATTACTTTGATTGGTCGGATCTGAAACAAGTATCAGTAAAACGAGCACCTAAAGAATCGGAAAAGAAAGGGAAGCTGTTGTATTTTATCACTCAAGACGATACTGAATACGGGTTTGATCTTTTCCCATATGTCCTGTCAATTGTGTGGACTACACGGCGATTAAAGAAAGCCGTACCCTATTTTTCAAAGGGAAGTGTTCCTTTCAAGCACTACACAATTTAGAAAAGTCATCTTGATTGTTTTTTATATTTGCAAATCAACTTTTAGGTTGATTATTCGAATACAAGTGCTATCTTTGTAAAAAAGAAGGACTATGAGATTCGAGCGAGTGCTGGAGAACGGGCGGCTTTGGGCTGTGATGTATGATGAGGACTGTGTGAACATCTTGGAGAAGGTATTTACACAATGGAATGATTATGAGTGGTTAAGGGAGTTCTTTACCAAACATGTCGATGACCTGGCGACGTTCTTCCACATTACGGATATCGACCGGGCGGTATTCGACACCGTGGATGACGCGAATGAACTGGAGTGCCTGATCATGGACCTGAACCCAGATGCCGACCTGGACGAGTTGTTCCGGCCACTGGAAAACACAAGAATGTCAGAGGTCATCCTGGGAAGGGAGAAGGCAAAAGGCCGATTTAACATGCACGCTTCATGGCTTCGGCTCTATGCCATCAGGTTGGAATCGGGACGCTACATCATTACTGGCGGTGCCATCAAGTTGACTGCGACCATGCAGGAGCGGGAGCACACACTGATGGAACTGGCAAAACTGAACAAAGTACGAGATTACTTGATCTCGATCGGGATATTTGACTATAACGGATTTGAAGATTACCATGAGAGTGACGACTGACAAAGAGCTCTCCACGCTGGAGAAACACGAAGTAAAAACCGGCTGGAAAGAAAAGGCGCAATGGCGGAGGGAGAACCGTCGTTGGCTCCGATATTCCGGATTCATCGCCTTGACGGTGATGAACCGGCTGGAGGAGAAGAAACTCAGTCAGAGAGAACTGGCCGAAAGAATGAAGTGCTCCCCACAATACGTTTCCAAACTCCTCAAAGGATCGGAAAACCTGACGCTGGACACCATTTCCAAGCTGGAGGAATGCCTGGACTTGGATTTACTACGGACAGCATTGAGCCCCGTCGACGAACATGGGGCACAATCAAACCATCTTCACATCATCGCCCAACCGGAACAGCCCGGAAGCGACGAGCACTAATGCGTACTGCATTGTAAGCCAACCAGATACAACTCTTTCAGATGATTCAAAAAAGTTAGATATAAGTTAACGATCCCGTACGATACTATTTTACTAATTGATTTTCAGAGATTTAGATTTCTGAGAAAAGTCAATTTCTGTGAGAATTCCGAAGCAAAACCCCGGCAATCTTCCAGGACTGTCGGGGTTTGTGTTATGCCGATAAATCGAATTTGCAGAATCAATCAGCAACAAGTCCTTGTCTGCCGTAACTGCTCTTTTCGCGCGGAGGGAATAATTTCTTCGTGGAAGAAGTAGTTGACCACCACGGGCGGTTCCCCGTGTTTGGCACGCCGGCTGTCATCATTACGGACATAAGGCAGGCCTTCCTCAGCGCAGAAGCTGCGCATCCGGGCATCCAGATCGCTCCAGAAAGTGCGGTCTTTTCGGGTGTAGATGTCGCGGTACAGGACATCCAGTTCGGGATGGTTCAGGTGAATCCAGTCCAGGATGCGTCCCTTGTAATCTCCTCGCAGATTGAGGTTTTCAAGCCAGACAAGGTTGCAATAGTCCTTGGCTCGCAGAATAATCTCTTCCACATCCGTGATGCCCGGGAAAATGGGCGATATGAAGCAGGTCGTCTGCACCCCGGCATCATAGAATTGTCGCATCGCCTCCAGACGTCGTTCGATGCTGACGCCCCGGTCCATCTCTTTTCTGAAATCTTCTTCCAGCGTATTGATGCTCCAGCTCACGCGGGCATTCGGGAAAGTCTTGATGAGGTCCAGGTCCCGAAGAACAAGGTCGCTCTTCGTTGATATGCTTACGCTGATGCCACTACCCTGGAGTTGTTCAAGAAGTGCACGGGTTCTTTTGTACTTGGCCTCACAGGGCTGGTAACAATCAGTCACAGAACCAAAGAAAGCCTCCTTCCCTGCATACTTTTTGGCGTTCTTGATCTCCGGCCACATCTTCACATCGACAAAAGATCCCCAAGGCTCCGGATGATTGGTAAAACGCTTCATGAACGAGGCATAGCAATATTTACATGCGTGCGTGCATCCCACATAGGGGTTGACCGAGAAGTCGGCAACCGGCAGGTTGGACTTCGTCATCACGGCCTTGACTTCGATTTCTTGGATTGCCATGAAATCACGATTTATCAGTGGATATTGGAGACGATCAGCCAGAGGCTGACGGCGATCATCACGCCTGCGACGATCTTCTGATAGCGTTTCCGGTTGACATTACGGATACAGCGCATGGCGATGAAATTCCCGAGCATCATGGCGGCACCGATCATCAGACCGCTCAGCAGGATGTTTCCGCTCATCAGGCTCAGTTTGCCATAGACCATCGCTTTGACAATGTGCATCACCGAGGCGGCAGTGGCTTCGCTTGCGATATAGCTTACCGGAGCAAGGTCCAGAGAAAGGAATACGGCACTGCTGAGCGGCCCGGAAATGCCCAGAAGGCCATTGATGAGCCCGGTCACGCCGCCACCGACAATCATGGTGCCCGGTTTGTGCGGAAGGGTCATCTTTCCCCGCAGTTTCAGGATGGCGAACACGATGAGAAAGACACAAAGGACAATGGTCATCGGCCCTTTCGGGAACTTGGCGAAACCCAACGCGCCCAGCGCCGTGAAAGGCACTGCCAGCAGCAGGAACTGCCCGGCAGCCTTCCAGTTGATCTGTTTCCAACCCATCCCGACCCGTGAAAGATTGCTCACCAACTGAGCGATCGTGCTCACCGGAACAGCAACCTCGACTCCATAGAAGTAGGTGATGACAGGCAGCAATACCATGCCGCCTCCGAATCCGACCGATCCGGAGAGGAGACCTGCGACCAGGCCGACCAGAATGAGGATTACATAAGTCATCGGAAAATCCAGTATCCCAAGGAAACCAGGGAAATACCCGCCACGACACTGATTCCGACGTAGCCGGCAAAACTCCAGAAATTGCCTCCCTGCAAGAGCATCAAAGCCTCCTTTGAGAAGGTTGAAAAGGTCGTAAATCCGCCACAGAGGCCGACCGTCAGGAAGATGGCCCAACGGCTGCCCTCGGTACCGTTCTTACCGAAGACGCCCCAGAGAAGGCCGATCAGGAAGCAACCCACGAGATTCACAGCCAATGTGGCCCAAGGGAATCCTTTGTTGAGCCCTTTCATGGCCCATGATACCAGATAACGTCCCGCGCCACCCAAGAAACTGCCGGCACCCACCGCCAATATGGTTTTCAACAAATCCATAGATACCATTCTATTTGCCAATCACCTTCAGGAAGCGCTTATCGTTCATCTGCTCATTCGTGACGTATTTGCCGTCACAGAAAAAAGCATAGGTAGTGATGGGCGTCGGAGCGTTCTGCGCCTCTTCTTTGCTTTGCAGATGGATTGCCTTGAACGGCACGCCATGCTCCTTCGCCACGGCTTCCAGGACTGGAACGTATTTGCCATTGAAGGGACACTGGCTGGTGTAATACAAGACATAGCCCGGTTCGTCTGTATGGGGATGTTTCGCACTTTCCTTGAACTTGGGGACAAGGGCATCGGCACAGAACGGCAGATACCATAGCTGGATTCCGTTATCGGCCTCGTCGCAAACCTTAAAACCCTTATACGCCAAGTATTTCGGATCTGAAAGGAAAGGTCTCTTCTTGGCCGAGGAAAGGATACAGAGTCCAACCTTTCCCTTATCCTCGCTGTCCTTGATACATTCCTCCAGGAGGTCGTTGGAATAACCATGTCCCTTGAAGGAGCCAGATACCCATAGACAGTCAATGTACATATAGTTGTCGGCCACGATGGGGTTCCATGCATTCTCGGCTGGGATATACTCGATGAAGCACTTCCCTCGCTCGACGCTCTTCAAGAAAACCAGACCATCGTCAAAACGGTCTGCCAGCCAGGCTTTCTTGGTCGATACCTGGACGTCCTTATTGTTTGAGATGGCGCAACAGATATGCTCCTGTTCCAGATTGTCTTTTGTAACCCTGATATATTCCATGATTCTGCCCATTTACTTATGAATATACATCCTGGACATTTCCGGCTCGCCGTCACCTTGCACCAGGCACAGGAAATCCCATCCGTATCGCTCGTAAAAACCGGTATGGTTCGTCACCAGATAGAGCGGAGTGATTCCCTTCGACCTCATATCCTCAACAATCATGTCCAACAACTCACCGGCAATACCCTGACAGCGGTATTCAACTTCGGTATAAACGGCACAAACATTGGGCGACAAGTCCTTTCTGTCGTGGAAGTCGTTCTCGATAACACCAATACCACCGATGATGCGGGAGCCGTCAAGACAGAGATACCAGCCATATTCCGTTTCGTGGCTCAGATATGCCTCCATACATTCGAGATATGCTTCTTCGGGCACATTCCATTTGCCATGAAACCATGTTGCCGCCGCATCCTTCAGGTCCGGTCTATCCCGTAAGGTCACATACTGATACCGGTTCTCTTTCTTGCAATTAATGCCCACTTCCAGATTCTTCTTCGCCTGAGGATTGTTCTGCCAGAAGACACCCACCTTCGAGCAAGTATCCTTCTCTGTGCAGTCGCCGCAAGTCTCGAATCCCTTGGCCAATGCGCATTTGCGAATCTCACAAAACGAGCTGCAGAAGACGGTTTTGGCTCCGTCCATGCGGCAACCATCGCAGTTGATATGCTCCGGCAAGATGGGCGCATGATTCAACTCGGACCATAATCGGGCCGTCTTCTCCCGAAGAACCCGGTCGTTATCCTTCGTGGCAATGTAGGCATCGCACTTCTCGCAATCCAGCCCACAGATGGCAATCGACTGTTTCATCACTTGATTCCGCTGCAATATCTGAACAAACATACGAATTCCACGGCTTATTATCAAACACGGAGAGAGACTGTATGTTCAAAAAACTGAGAGTCCAGCTTCTTTAGTTAATCAATTATCTGATTGAATACCAAATAGATACACATCTAGATAATCATCATAATTGGTTCGATAATTGTCCCTTTGCCCGTACGAAACCCTGCCCGGCCTCGATGGCCGGGCGGTTTCGTACACGGGCGGGGGCCAAGGATTTTGGTTGCTTCGCAGGGTCTGCGGAAGTCCGTTTTGCAACTCACTGGTAATAAAACGGTTACTATCCATTCATCCGCAGCCCCCTCAGAAAACCGGTTCTTCGTCAATTTCGGTGCAGGATCTTCTGTGCAACTTTTTGTCAATCAGCTTATTGGGCAAGGTCTGCGTTCATTTTGGGCAAGATCTGTTTTTTACGGACAGGCCTTGCCCATTCATTATGGCCTACGCCGCACTGTGTGGTAGATTCGGCGGGCAAGGTCTGCCCATTGAAATCAGACTTTGCCCAAAAGTATGAATGACCTCGCCCAAAGGCGCCTCAGACCTTGCCCGTCGTGATCCGCTTACTTTTCCCTTGCACCGAAAGTGACGAAGAACCATTTAAACGGCAGGTTTGGAACCGATGGTTTCATAATTGATTAATAATCAGCATCCTGGAACATAGTTGGTTCCCAACCTCACCCCTACGCAAGCAAAACCCCGGCAATCTTCACAAGACCGTCGGGGTTTGTGTTATGCCGACAAATTCGAATTGATAAACTAGCGAGTAAGAATAAACACCCTCAAATCCATCGTCT